>JAERTA010000115.1 GCA_016845205.1 Gammaproteobacteria bacterium | reverse complement strand
CACCTACAACTACCCTCAAGGACGCATTACTGATCATCGCATCAACTTAACGCTGTACAAATTAGCTGAAATTATGGAAGGTGATTTAGAATCCATTATTGAACCTTTGATTGTAGAACAGCAAACTAACCAACTCACAGAACTAAACGACGCACTAGCTTAAAAATATTTCTGCTAAGGCAAAGCCTTTCTAGCACTAACTAAATTTAATTCACGTAGTCATTGTTTCAAGATTACTAGGATTAATTCACTTATTTAGGTGCAAAGCATTGCCTTGTCCAACCAACTCACAGAGCTAAACGACGCACTAGCTTAATTTTTTAGACGCCACCAGCTGAGAAAATACAAATAAAACACCAAGTGAAATCACAATCGCTGGGCCTGTTGCCACATCATAATGCATTGATCCGCTCAGACCAATAATAACCGCCGCCATTGAAATAAAAATTGACTGAAACACCATTTGACCCGGTGTACGTGCAAACACTCTGGCAATTGCAGGTGGAATAATAAGTAAAGAGGTGATCAATAACACGCCCACAATTTGCACCGAGACTGAAACTGCAAGTGCAATCATCAGCATAAACAACAGTTGATAAAACATATGCTTGAGTCCTTCTGCTTTAGCCAACTCCTCGTTTAAGGTTAATAGCAATAAGCGCTGCCAAAAAGTTGTCATTAGAGCCACAATAACCACCAATACTGAATACACCCAAACAATATCTTGATTGGTAATAGATAAAATATCGCCAAATAATAATGAAAAATAATCGGTATTAGCGCCGCCCACTAACGCCAAAACCACAATACCTAGCGAGAGTGCAATATGTGAAAAAATACCCAGTATTGCGTCATTAGACAAAAATTGTCGTTCTTGTAAAGTAACAATCAATAAAGCGAAAATCACACCCACAACAATCAAACCAAAATGAATACCTAGTCCGCTGGCCAAACCTAGCGATACACCAAGTAGTGCACTATGTGAGATTGATTCTGAAAAGTAACTCATGCGCTTCCAAATCACAAAACAACCAAGTGAGCCGGCAATAATAGAAATACCTACAGCCGCTAAGACAGCCCTAAGAATAAAATCTTCCATAATTTTAAAAAAATGCTCGAATAAAATTTTGCAAGTATTTTTTCTTATTTAACACGCTCAGAAAGAAAAAAGACGTAGTCAAAATTATTGGCAATCTTGACAAAGGCCATACAAATACAAACAATGATCGGTTAGTTGATAACCGTATTTTTTAGCCACATCGTGCTGATGTTGCTCAATGACATCATCTGCAAATTCATCAATCTTGCCACACTTAACGCAAACTAAGTGGTCGTGATGATCAGCATTGGATAGTTCAAATACACTTTGGCCGTTATCAAAGTTGAGTTTGTTAACCATGCCCGATTCTTCAAATTGTGTCAATACACGATAGATTGTTGCCACACCAACCTCTTCGCCTTGCATAATTAAAGCACGATAAATATCTTCAGCGCTCATGTGATGTTCTTCGCTGGTTTCTAAAATTTCTAAAATTTTAAGTCTTGGTAGTGTAACTTTAAGGCCTGCACTTTTTAAATCTTGAGCGTCCATATCTATATCCTTGATGTAAAATCAGCTAATAATTATTTAACCATTTTAAATCAAAAAGCTAACCAATGAATAAATTAACTTTGATTGTATTCTCATTACCATTTTTATCTGCTTGTTCACCTTCAATGCCAGAACTACCAGATTTACCAAGTTTGCCTGATATGTCAAATATCATTCCTGATGTCTCTATGCCGACGGTTTATAAGGCTGACCTTTATCAGGGTTCTGTGCTAGAACGTTTTAAGATCAACCAACTTAAAGTTGGCATGTCTAAAGCACAAGTTAAAGACTTAATTGGCTCACCTAGTGTGACTGATCCTTTTCATAATAACCAATGGGATTATATTAACCACTCTACACCTGGTGTTGGTAGTGTTGTGCATTATCGGTTAATACTCACTTTTGACAAAGACAGTCTTACTAAAATCGATACCACAGGTATCGGCTCTCTACCACAACTTACCGATGAAGAAAAATCCTTAGAAGACAAACGCATTGCTGAAGAAAAAGCCAAGGCGGAGGCTGCCGCTAAAGCCAAAGCAGAAGCCGAGCGAATTGCCAAAGAAAGAGCGATTGCTGCTGCTAAAGCCAAAGCAGAAGCCGAGCGCATTGCCAAAGAAAAAGCAGTAGCCGCCGCTAAAGCGTTAGAAGATAAGCGCATCGCTGAAGAAAAAGCCAAGGCGGAGGCCGCAGCTAAAGCCAAAGCAGAAGCCGAGCGAATTGCTAAAGAAAAAGCAGTAGCCGCCGCTAAAGCGTTAGAAGACAAACGCATCGCTGAAGAAGAAGCCAAGGCGGAGGCCGCAGCAGAAGCTAAGCGTATTGAAGAAGCAAACAGACCTTGGTACAAATTCTGGTAAATAGCCAGACAAACACTGTGTTATCACTCAATGTTAACAACCTAAGTTGTCAGCGAGGTTACAATCAACTTTTTAGTGAATTATCTTTTGAGGTTAATTCTGGCGATATCTTGCGTATTACTGGTACCAATGGTAGTGGTAAAACTTCACTATTAAAAATCTTGGCCGGTCTTAATGCGCCTGAAGAAGGCGAAATTACACTTGGCAATCGTCCAGTCAAATCAGATGGATATCAAAGTGAGGTTTTTTATTTAGGCCATTTGTCAGCCCTTAGTGCCGAACTAACCAGCATTGAAAACCTTGAATTTTTAACTGGACTTAACCAATCTATTGACCAACAACAGTTTGTTAAAGCGTTAAAGCAAGTTGGGTTAGCAGGTTATGAAAATGAACATTGTGGCAAACTTTCAGCTGGTCAAAAACGTCGCGTTATTCTGGCTGGACTATTTATATCTAATGCCAAAATTTGGCTTTTAGACGAACCTTTTACAGCGCTAGACCCCCAAGGTGTGAAGATTGTAGAGGAGCGCATTAGCAAACATTGCGAACAAGGTGGTTTGTGTTTATTTACCACACACCAAGATTCTGCGCTACCTAATCAAAAAGTGTTGGCATTATGAATATCTATTTGCAAACACTCAAGCGTGATTTACGTGTGGCAATTCGCAACCCATCAAGCGTACTTAATCCGTTATTATTTTTTATCATTTCTGTGTCGTTATTTCCACTAGCAATTAGCCCTGAAGCATCAACACTCTCGCAAATTGCTGCAGGTATTATTTGGGTAGCCAGTATGTTGGCGGTACTATTATCTTTAAATTCACTGTTTCATCATGATTTTGAGAACGGCGTATTGGAACAAATGGTCATCTCTCATCATTCACTACCTCTACTAATCTTGTCTAAAATTACTGCTCACTGGATCTTAACAGGTATTCCGATTATCTTGTTATCACCCTTATTAGGTTTATTCTTATTTTTAGACAATGAAAGCGTTAAAGTATTAATGCTAACACTGCTACTAGCCACCCCAAGCTTAAGCTTGATTGGTGCGATTGGTGCATCGCTGATCGTTGGCATAAAAAACTCAGGTATGTTATTGTCGCTATTAATCCTACCTTTGTATATTCCTATATTAATTTTTGCTTCAAGTGCAGTCTCTCAAGCGCAGTTTGGCTTAGATATTGCTGGACAGTTGTATTTCTTAGCTGCTATTTTGGTGGCCAGCATAATGACTACGCCATTTGTTAGTAGTATTGCATTAAAAATAAGCCTAGAATGAGCTTTACTTTGTAAAAATTCTTGGTTATAATTTAACCACACGCTGATTTGTCCCGATTGCTAGCGTTGCTACCCAGAGTAGTTAAAACAAGCTAAAGCAGGAGTTCTTCTAAAAGACCCGCTTTATGGGTTTTTTTAATTTTTAGGAGAATAAAAATGATATTTACTTCCGAATCTGTTTCTGCCGGTCACCCAGATAAAGTTTGTGACCAAATCTCTGATGCTATTTTAGATGCTGCATTAACCCAAGATAAAAATTCACGCGTTGCAGTTGAAACACTGGTTAAAGACAACCATGTTGTATTGGCTGGTGAAATTACCACTGGCGCGAGTATTGATTACAATCAAATCGTACGCGATACAATTATTGGCATTGGTTACAACAAAGAAGAATATGGCTTTAATGGCCACAGCTGTGATATTACTAATTTATTAGGCGAACAATCACAAGATATCGCCATGGGTGTAGACGAATCATCTGATCACGAACAAGGCGCAGGTGACCAAGGTTTGATGTTTGGTTATGCTTGTAATGCCACCGATGTACTGATGCCAGCACCTGTGTTGTATGCACACCGCTTAGTTGCTAAACAAGCAGAGCTAATGAAAAATGGCACGTTGCCGTGGTTACGTCCTGATGCAAAATCACAAGTTTCTTGTCATTATGATGGTCATAAAATTGTCGGTATTGATGCGGTGGTGCTTTCTACCCAGCACGATGCAGACATTTCGCAATCAGACTTAAAAGAAGCCATCTTAGAAGAAGTGATTAAGCCAGTTTTGCCAAGTGAATGGCTAACCGATTCAACCAAATTCCACATCAATCCAACCGGTCACTTTGTGATTGGTGGCCCAGTGGGCGATGCAGGTTTGACTGGTCGTAAAATTATTGTTGACACTTATGGCGGCATGGCACGCCATGGTGGTGGTGCATTCTCAGGCAAAGACCCATCCAAAGTGGATCGCAGTGCTGCCTATGCAACCCGCTACGTGGCCAAAAATATTGTGGCTGCCGGTTTGGCTGATAAGTGTGAAATTCAAGTGTCTTACGCCATTGGTGTGGCAGAACCTACATCAATTAGTATTGAAACATTTGGCACAGGTAAAGTGTCAGATGAAACAATTGAAGCATTGGTGGCCGAGCATTTTGACCTGCGCCCTAAAGGCTTGATTGCAATGCTAGATCTTAAGCGTCCAATCTACCAGCAAACGGCTAGTTATGGTCACTTTGGCCGTACAGAAGATGCCATCAGTTGGGAAAAAACTGACCGTGCACACTTACTAAAATAATCGTTTAAAGGTATAATTACCTTTTCGCCAAGGAGCGCTGCATTGGGAACTCCCATCAGGCTTGGCAATCAAAACGGCGCTCATTTTTATTATGTTTTTAGGAGATAAAAATGAGCAACCCCACACTAGATAACAACGACTACAAAGTTGCCGATATGGCATTGGCTGATTACGGCCGAAAAGAGGTAGAGCTAGCCGAAGCTGAAATGCCAGCACTCATGGCCCTACGTACAAGATACGCAGCTGAGCAACCACTCGCTGGTGCTAAGATTTTAGGCTGCATTCACATGACCATTCAAACTGCGGTACTGATGGAAACTTTGGTTGACTTAGGTGCACAAGTGCGCTGGTCAAGTTGTAATATTTTCTCTACCCAAGATCACGCTGCAGCCGCAATGGTGGCAGCTGATATCCCAACCTTTGCCTGGAAAGGTGAAACCGAAGAAGAATTCTTGTGGTGTATTGAGCAAACGATTTTATCGGATGGCAAACCTTGGGACGCCAATATGGTACTTGACGATGGTGGTGATCTAACCGAGATGCTACATGACAAATATCCAGAAATGCTTAACGACATTCACGGTATTAGTGAAGAAACCACAACCGGTGTTCACCGCCTGCTTGAGATGATGGAAGAAGGCACACTTAAAGTACCAGCCATCAATGTGAATGATTCAGTGACTAAAAGTAAAAATGACAACAAATACGGCTGTCGCCATTCACTCAACGATGCCATCAAACGTGGTACAGACATGCAAATGTCGGGCAAAAAAGCACTGGTTATTGGTTACGGTGATGTCGGTAAAGGCTCTGCACAATCACTGCGCCAAGAAGGTATGATTGTGAAAATTTCTGAGATTGATCCGATCTGTGCCATGCAAGCTTGCATGGATGGCTTCGAAGTTGTTTCTCCTTACTTTGATGGTGTTAACACGGGTAGCGTTGAAGGTATTAATAAAGACTTATTAGCAACAACCGATCTAATCGTAACCACTACGGGTAACCTTAACGTCTGCGACAGCGCCATGCTACAAAGTGTAAAAGCGGGCTCAGTGGTTTGTAACATCGGCCACTTTGATAACGAAATTGACACACAATACATGCGCGACAACTGGCGTTGGGACGAGGTTAAACCTCAAGTTCACCGCGTATTTAGAAGTGATAATCAAAACGATTACTTAATTTTATTATCTGAAGGCCGCTTGGTTAACCTTGGTAATGCAACAGGCCATCCAAGCCGTATTATGGACGGTTCATTTGCCAATCAAGTGTTGGCGCAAATGCATTTATTTGATGCAAAATTTGCAGATTTGGGTGGTGATATTTACGTTGAAGTTCTACCGAAAAAACTCGATGAAGAAGTGGCAGCTGGTATGGTCGGTGGTTTTGGTGGTGTACTAACCACATTAACAGACAAACAAGCTGATTATATCAATGTGCCTAAAGATGGCCCGTTCAAGCCGGAATCTTATAAGTATTAAAAACGATATTAAATACTGAAAAATGCGAGACTTTTCTCGCGTTTTTTAGGTCATTTTAAAAATTAATCCTGCTTCGCAGAGCCAAAATTTTTCACAATACTGCCAAATCATGAATAAAAAAGCATTTTTTCGATCAAAAAAACCCTGTTTTTAGGCAAAATAAAGAAAAATCCATGCTTTTATTCACCCATTTTAAAAATTTCGTAATTTTTTTATGCAAGATTTGTTCTTTTAATCAAAGTAAAACTTTGAGTTAACAAACCAACCGAGTCAGATTTAAAAAGAATTGCTAAAATTAAAGATAACCTAGTAATTTACTAAATTATTGAAAATCGTTTTTTTTTTGCTATAATTGTCTCGTTGTTAAAAAACGTCATGTTTTTAATAACACTGCTAAAAGACTTAATATCTCCATATATTAATAATCTGTCTTTTGGTTTTGGGGGGCTTCAAACTTAATTCTTCTCGGCTTTAATCAAAGCCCCCATCTTTTAGCTCTCAAGCTCTTTTCAAATAAGTCATATACATGCTATTGATGCGGTAAAATTTTTTGTTATTTTTCCTAATTTTCGTATGTCAATTTCAGACTTAGATGCAAGTGCATCGTTTCAAAATCTAATTTTAAAATTACAGTCATTCTGGGCGTCTAAAGGCTGCACGTTATTACAACCTTTTGACATGGAAATGGGTGCGGGCACTTTTCATCCAGCTACTTTTTTACGCGCTATCGGCCCTGAGCCTTGGAAAGCTGCCTATGTTCAGCCTTCGCGTCGCCCTACTGATGGTCGCTATGGTGAAAACCCAAACCGCCTTGGACATTATTATCAATTTCAAGTATTACTTAAGCCATCACCTAAAGATATTCAAGATCTTTATTTAGAATCACTCACCGAGATTGGTATTGATCTCACCATGCACGATGTGCGTTTTGTTGAAGACAACTGGGAATCACCAACACTGGGCGCTTGGGGTTTGGGCTGGGAAATATGGCTCAACGGCATGGAAGTTTCACAATTCACCTATTTTCAACAAGTGGGTGGCCTGCCCTGTAAGCCGGTTGCCGGTGAGCTGACTTATGGCTTGGAACGTTTAGCCATGTACTTGCAAGGTGTAGATAGCGTGTTTGACCTAGTTTGGGTTGAAGGTGTGAGTTATGGCGATGTGTTTCATCAAAATGAAGTGGAACAATCAAAATACAATTTTGAAATTGCCGATACCGAAGTGTTGTTTAGACAATTTGACGAGGCTGAAGCCATGAATGAAAAACTGATTGAAGAGTCGCTACCCTACCCAGCTTATGAGCAAGTGATGAAAGCTTCTCACTTTTTTAACTTACTCGATGCACGCCATGCCATTAGTGTAACTGACCGAGCAAGATTTATTCGTCGTGTGCGCGCTATGAGTCAAAAGGTTGCACAAGCGTATTATGATTCTCGTGAAGCTTTAGGCTTTCCAATGGTGGAGAAAAAATAACAGGCGAATGCAACTCTTTTCTAAACTTTACCAAAAAGCACTAGATTGGGCAAAGAGCAAATACGCTATTTATTGGTTGTCGGTTGTTAGTTTTTTAGAATCTAGCGTTCTACCCTACCCACCGCCAGATGTTATTTTGGCGCCGATGTCGCTCAAACAACCCAATAAAGCTTATCGTTACGCACTAATTTGCACCATTACTTCAGTATTGGGCGGCTTGGCTGGTTATTTTCTAGGCGAAATATTATTAGCCTTTTTGCTTGAATACAATTTAATTAAAGCGCCCATGGTTGATACCGCTAAAGTTTGGTTTGATCGATACGATATTTGGTTTGTTGGTTTGGCGGCGTTTAGTCCGTTGCCCTATAAATTAGCCACCATTACCGCTGGCACCATGAATATGGCACTATTGCCATTTGTCTTAATTTCTTTATTGGCACGTGGTGCGCGCTATTATTTAGTGGCTTTTTTGGTGAAAAAATTTGGTAACCAGACTGACACATGGTTACAAAAACACATTGATCGATTGGGTTATATCTTAATTGTAGTTGTTATCTTAGGAATTTGGTATGTTAACTAAATCATTATTTATTATTTTTATTTCTATTACGCTTGGTGGTTGTTTTTCTTCTTCCCCCAAACCAAAAGTGATTATTGTTGAAAAATCAATCAATCAACACAATATTGATCAAACACGTTTGGCTAATGATGTGACTGTGGTTAAGAAAACCAAGAAAATAAAAAAGAAAATTAGTAAAAAAAGCTGGACTATCCCGGTAGCAGGAAAAGTGATAAAAACCTTTTCAAAAAAACACACCGGACTAACCTTTAACACTAAGCCAGGACAAACCGTGCGAGCTATTCGTGATGGTGTGGTTGCCTATAGTGGCGATAAAATGAAAAGCCATGGCAAGATGATTATTATTAAACACCCCCTAGGCTTTTATAGTGCCTATACACGCAATCAAAGTTTAAAAGTTAAAGATGGTGATAAAGTAAAAAAAGGAGAAATTATTGCTTTAACTGGGCAGGATGATTTTTACTTCGAAATGAAAAAATTTGAAACACCAATTAATCCACTCAAATACTTGAAATAACAGCTAAAATAAGCCACATGAACGAATTTTTACAAAATTTAACGCCACTTGAAGTTGTCGGTATTTTATTAGCTGTTGCCTTTGTTGCACATTTTATCTTGGGCGTCATACTTAAAAAAATTATTTCTCATACAGATAAAACCAAAATCCAATGGGATGATCATCTAATCAAAGCCGTTTCTACGCCACTTAAAGCACTCATTTGGTTTGGCTGGATTTATTTTTCTATCAATGCTTTCAAAGGGCAAATTGAAGCCTTAACCAAGGTGATTGAATACATTGACATTGGGCCAATCTTTATTATTACTTGGGGTGTGGTCCGTATTGTCTCTGGTGGTGAGAACTATATGCTTGAGCGTGATACCAATGTTGACAACGACTCAGTTAGACTGTTCTCTCGCTTAATCAAAATTCTAATCGTTATTGCTATTGCACTAGGTGTTGCGCAATATCTAGGTTTCTCAATTTCCAGCTTACTTACTTTTGGTGGTGTTGGCGGTATTGTCATGGGTTTTGCTGCCAAAGACATGCTCAGCAATATTTTTGGTGGACTAATGATTCAAATGGATAAACCCTTCTCAACGGGTGATTGGATTCGATCATCCAAATTTGAAGGCACGGTGGAAAAAATAGGCTGGCGTATGACGCGTATTCGTACTTTTAGTAAAAATCCAGTCTACATCCCTAACTCTATTTTTGCCTCGATTCCAATCGAAACACCCTCACGAATGACCAATCGTCGTATTAAAGAAGTAGTAGGTATTCGTTATGATGATATCGCACAAATGCCAGCCATTGTTACTGAAGTAGAAGCCTTGTTAAGAGAGCATAAAGACATTGATCAATCCGAATCTCTACGTGTGTATTTCAATTACTTTAATGCGTCATCGCTTGATTTTAATGTCTACGCTTTCACTAAAACCACCAGTAAAGATGAATACCAACGTGTGAAGCAGCAAATACTACTGAGCGTTGCAGATATCATTGCTAAACACAAGGCTGAAATCGCCTATCCAACGCAAACGCTACATATTCAAAAGTAATGTCTTTGTCTAAATTACATATTCGCACTTTCGGGTGTCAAATGAACGAGTACGATTCAGACAAAATGATCGACGTACTAAAACATTCGCACGGCTTAGAATTAACTGACGATGCGCTTGAAGCCGATGTGCTTTTACTTAACACTTGTTCAATCCGTGAAAAAGCTCAAGAAAAACTCTTTCATCAACTCGGTCGTTGGAAAAAACTCAAAGAAAAAAAACCCAATTTGGTGATTGGTGTGGGTGGTTGTGTTGCCTCACAAGAAGGCGAATTAATCCTAAAACGTGCGCCCTATGTAGATATGATTTTTGGTCCGCAAACACTACATCGACTTCCCAATATGCTGAATGATGCTTTGAGTGATAAAGATGTAAGCATTGATATTTCTTTCCCAGAAATTGAGAAATTTGACCACCTACCAGAGCCAGAAACCAGTGGTGTAACTGCCTTTGTTTCTATTATGGAGGGCTGCTCTAAATACTGCACTTTTTGTGTGGTGCCTTATACTCGTGGTGAAGAAGTCTCTCGCCCGTTTAATGATGTGATTAATGAAGTGAAAATCTTAGCTGATCAAGGTGTTAGAGAGGTAAATCTTTTGGGGCAAAATGTAAATGCTTACCAAGGAAAAATGGATGATGGGGAAATTGCGGACTTAGCCTTACTGATTAATATTGTCGCACAAATTGATGGTATTGATCGTATTCGCTACACCACTTCTCATCCAGTAGAGTTTAGCGATAGTTTAATTCAAGCTTACGCTGAAGTGCCAGAACTTGTTTCACATCTTCACCTGCCTATTCAAAGTGGGTCTGATAAAATCCTCACTTTAATGAAGCGCGGCCATACTGCGCTTGAGTACAAATCAAAAATCCGGAAATTACGTGAAATTAGGCCCGATATTTCAATCTCCAGTGACTTTATTATTGGCTTTCCAGGTGAGAACGAGCAAGACTTTAACAACACGCTTGACTTAATCAATACAATTGGCTTTGATAAGTCGTTTAGCTTTATCTATTCTGCTAGACCAGGAACCCCGGCCTCAAGCTATCCAGATGACGTTGATCTACAAATTAAGAAAGATCGATTGGCATTAGTCCAACAAACCATTGATGCTGCAACTGAAGAAATTTCAAAATCTATGATAGGTAGCCTGCAAAAGGTTTTGGTTGAAGGTGTAGCGCGCAAAGATGACAACCTATACGGAAAAACCGAAAATATGCGCAACACGCATTTCAAAGGCGATAAATCGCTCATAGGTGAAATTGTAACGCTCAAAATCACACAAGCTCGCAACAATTCTCTCGTTGGGGAATTGCTAGATTAATTTCTCACAGTGACAAATGGGAATGAAACTTTTAGGGTTTCACTATTGGTCACAACAATAAGATGGGCAAGCCAATTCATTGTTCTTAAGGAGCACAAAGATAAAAAACCTTTACCTGAAAAGTGTTGTGCATCATGACGATCTAACGAATACGGTAATAAATTATGATTAATTTCAATGCCTTCAAAATTCACCAAAGCTTCATTAGCATCAAATCCTTTTAAAACTAGATTGATCGCCAAAGGCTTGGTTTGCGGCATTCCTTTGGGCAGGATGCTTAACGTGAGAAATTGACCCTCACCAACTTTAACCTGACACGCAGTCTTGCTAATTTGACAATCGTTCACATAAATCACGCGTTGAACTTTATCGTCAAACGATTGTTGATACCAATAACCCAAAAATATGAGTATTAGTGCAAAACTGCTCGCGATTAAAAAAACCTTGTTTTTCAATATTGACTCATCATCAGTGAGATATCTTGAGCAATCGCTTTTGGTTTGTGAGGTGTTGGGAATCCTGCAAAAATCTGGCCATCAGGTGATAGCAAATACAACCAAGCAGTGTGGTTAATTGAATAGTTTTTGACCCCTTTCGGTAACTCTGCCCCATTCGGAATTGTCACCGTGTTTCCGTCTACTTCAATTGAACGTTCATAATAAGTACCAAATGGCTTAATAAGTTTATCAATTTGACTTTGTTCGCCAGAAACACCAATAAAGTCTTTATCAAAATACCTTACATACGTTTTGAGTACCTTAGGTGTATCTCTTTTAGGATCAAAAGTAATCGCAACAAACCCGGGCATAGACTCTAAGCCATTATCTATTAATTTTGATTTTATAGATGCCATATCCATTAATGCTGTTGGACATACATCTGGGCAATGGGTGTAAATAAAAGTTAATAGCGTCCATTGATCTTGTAAACGGGCATTATTAAAAACTTCATTATTGTGATCAACTAACGAAAAATTATGCAGCTTCTTGTCTGGTTTATGCAAGATATGAGAAGCTTTAAGCTGTTTTTTTAAATCACCATAATTGCTATCTGTATTAACAGAATAAACTGAAATACCTAAAATAGCGATAAAAATAATGACAATAGATAACGTTAGTTTGCTCATTAATGATGATGGCTCCCATGGTGTTTCATCGTCATTTTTCCTTTTCTAACGACCGCATTAATTATTTGACTCGTGCCATTATTAAAAGTCAATTTAATATTAACCACATCACCCTCTGCTGGAACAGCATCTGGACCAATCAACATAATATGCCAACTACCCGGCTTTAAGTTTAGCTGATTATTGGCAGCAATTGGCATAAAGTCTTGCTTTATCATTTTCATTACACCGTGATGTTCCATGGTTCGATGTAGCTCCACACGCTGGTAGCCTGCAGCATCAGCTGATATGAGTTTTGCATCATTATTAGAATGATTTTGAATCTGCATAAAAACTCCTAGCATAGGCGCATTCGCTGGTGCTGCGCGAACCCAAGGCTCATTGATGATTAGTTTTTCATCATGATTCTGCTCAGAGTTGTGTTGATGATGCATGGCAAAAGCACTCTTTGCACCGAGTAAAAATATTGATAATAAAAGTGTTGTTTTCATTGTTTTAAACATGATTTTTCCTTATTTATAAAAGCGTTAAATGCGCTCAACAAAACTAAGTTGAGCTTATAAAAAATAACTAGCTGATACTAGGCGGCGCTCGTATTGGAAAAACAGCTGCAACAAAATTAGTACCTTGTTGATCATAATTGCTAACAACTTGAGAAAGCGTATTGTCCGATTCGCTGTAACGTTCAATAGTGTTAAAAGCCTTATCTTCATACTCATAGTGCGAGAGTAGGCACTCAGAGCAATTAACAATCGAATCATGTTTTTGCTCTTTGTTATTATCGTCCTGCAACCAAATTTGCTGATAGCCTTGAGTGGTACAAACAGTTGCATAATAACCCGTTTGTGAAGATTGAGTTGAATGCGCAAATACAGGAAAAATTAACTGAAATATCAACGCAAAAGATAGCATTTGAAGAATGCGGCGTTTATGTTTCCAGTTGCTCAAATACATCAAAAATTCTAATTCGTAAAATAGTTTAGCAATACATTATAGCCAGTTTATTATTTCAGGGAGATGATAAAATATTAGTTATGAAATTATCACTTGATATCAATAGTTCAGAACAACTTTCTAATATTTGTGGCTCGCTAGACAAACACCTAGAAGTAATCGCTAAAAGTCTTGATGTTGTTATCAATAACAAAGGCGCAGACTTTACCATTACCGGTGAAAGTGCACATCTTGCCGTACAAGTTTTAGAGGACTTATTGTCGCTATCTGACAAACAAATTATCAATCTACAAGACATAGAAATGTGCATTAAAGCACGCACACACGATGACCTGCCAAGTCAAACAATTAATATTAAAACACGACGAAAAATGGTGCACGTGCGTAGTGCTAATCAGCAGCATTACATTAAAGCCATTACTAACAAAGACTGTATTTTTGGTATTGGTCCTGCAGGTACTGGAAAAACCTATCTTGCCGTTGCAAAGGCTGTTGAAGCATTAGAGCGCTCAGATGTACGTCGTATTGTATTGGTGCGCCCTGCAGTTGAAGCTGGGGAAAAGCTTGGATTTTTACCGGGAGATCTAACTGAGAAGGTTGACCCTTACTTGCGCCCTATTTACGACGCCCTATACGAGATGCTTGGCTTTGATAAGGTCACCAAACTGTTAGATAAAAATGTGATTGAAGTGGCACCTTTGGCCTTTATGCGTGGTCGAACGCTTAACGAATCTTTTATTATTTTAGATGAAGCGCAAAACACCACCATCGAACAAATGAAGATGTTTTTAACACGCATGGGTTTTGGCTCAAAAATGGTGATTACCGGTGATATTACTCAGATTGATTTAGCACGATCAAGTCAATCTGGGCTGCTTCATGCAATGAAAGTACTCACCGACGAAGATCAGATTTCATTTTGTCATTTTGAATCAAAAGATGTTGTTCGACACAAATTAGTACAGCGTATTGTATTGGCCTACGAACAATTTAATGACTAAGAAAAAAAATAAAATCATTGTTGGCCTTTCAGGTGGTGTGGATTCCTCTGTTGCTGCCCTACTGCTTTTAAAGCAAGGCTATGATGTTGAAGCCCTGTTTATGAAAAACTGGGAAGAAGACGACACTGATGGTGTTTGCACCGCAGAGCAAGATTTGTCTGATGCACAAAAAGTTGCTGACAAACTAGGCATTAAACTTCACACCATTAATTTTTCAGCTGATTACTGGGATGATGTATTTGATCACTTTTTACAAGAACACAAAAAAGGTCGCACGCCAAATCCTGACGTTTTATGCAATCAGAAAATTAAATTTAAGGTTTTTTTAGAACACGCCCTATCACTTGGTGCCGACAAAATTGCCACGGGACATTATGCTCGCATTAGCCAAGATGAAAATGGCTATCAACTCAAAACTGGGTTGGATGATAACAAAGATCAAAGTTATTTTTTACATCTGCTTACCCAGACGCAATTACAGCACAGCCTTTTCCCTCTAGGTGAAATCAATAAAGATCAAGTGCGTAAAATTGCTGCGGACAACGGTTTTATTACAGCTGATAAAAAAGACTCTACGGGTATTTGCTTTATTGGTGAGCGTAATTTTTCCCAGTTTTTACAAACTTACTTGCCCAAACAACAAGGTGATATTGTTGATCAAGATGGTCAATTTATCAAACACCATGAAGGTCTGGCTTTCTATACCATGGGTCAGCGCAAAGGCTTAGAAATTGGCGGTGGCTTTGGTGATTCAGGTGAGCCTTGGTTTGTCGCTGATAAGCGTATTGATAGCAATGAGTTAGTGGTGGTACAGGGTGATCATAGCTTGTTATATCACAACAAGTTAAACGCATCAAATCCACATTGGATTACAAATCCCCCAATATTACCGTTGGCATGTACAGCTAAAATACGGTATCGTCAACAATCACAAGAATGTCTTGTTAATTCAACTGACAATGGGCAACTAAAAGTAACTTTTGATCAGCCACAGCGTGCCATTACACCGGGCCAATCAATTGTTTTTTATGATGATGATATTTGTCTAGGTGGCGGAATTATTGAAACTAGAAACAATGAATAGAAATGAGTAAATTAAAACAACAAACACTAGCACTTGCCTCCTTATTGCAAACCACAACTCTGGTTGATCAGTTGGCCTCAACAGGTACTTGTGATGGAAAAAGTAACGAGGCCAGTTTAAAAAGCATTATCACCAATAGTACCGATGTTGAAGAGGTTTTTGATTCAACCAAAGACCTTTCAATTGGCTTAAAGGCATTAACTAAAGCACTTGGTAAAAAAACCAAAAGCATGCAAAATATTGTTTTCTACTCATTAGCACTAATCAATCTTGAAAAAAAGTTAATGAAAAATAAAGCACTTTTGTCACAAATATCAGGTGAAATTGAATTAATGAAAAAACAAGATTTTTTTGAAATTTCCCATTCTAATTCATTGGCACGCTTGGCTGAGCTCTATAAAACAACTTTAGGTGAGCTTAATCCAAGAATTATGGTGAGTGGTGAGCAAATTTATTTGTCTAATCAGCACACCGCTAATCATATTAGAGCGCTACTGCTAGCAGGGATTCGAGCGGTTTCTTTATGGAAGTCACAAGGTGGTCGAACTTGGCAATTATTACTAAATAAGAAAAAGACACTTAAATTAGTAAACACTATGGACTTTTAATGCTTAAGACTTTATAATTACGCGTTTTACTAATTTCAAATTTTTTAAATACGATGGCTAATTCAGCAGGCTCTAGAAAACGCGCAAGACAAGCAGTTAAACGCAACAAACATAATTCACAAATTCGTGCCACAGTTCGCACGTTTATCAAAAAAGTAACTTACGCATTAGAAGCTGGTAACAAAAAAGAAGCTCAAGGTGGTTTTGGTGCAATGCAAAAAATGCTTGACCAGGCTGTTAGCAAAGGTTTAATGAATAAAAACCAAGCAGCCAGAAAGAAATCTCGCCTTAACGCACAGATTAAAGCACTATAAACTAAAACGTTTACATTGCTATAATGAAGCCCTCTTTTGAGGGCTTTTTTTATGCTGGTATGAAACCAATTAACGACGAAGACAAACAACTATTTAGATCAACCGTTGACACCCATGCGCCGATTGATAAAGATGGTGCTCGTAAAAATAATGCCTTAAAAAAACCAGCGTTCACTGCCTATAGTTATATCGTTGACGCTAATCTTGAAGGGTCTGAAATCGTTAGTTATTCAAAAAGCGGTGTCTCAACCAAAGTCATTAAAAAAATGAAACAAGGCAATCTTGATGCAATGCCTGTTCTAGACTTACATGGTCAGAGCGTTGTTGAGGCTTGTGAATCATTATCAGAATTTATGTATCACTACCAATTCGAGCCTTTTATTCAAATCATTCACGGCAAAGGTTATCACTCTGAAAATGGCATGAGTATTTTAAAAACCCAAGTAGTCAACTTTTTAAAACAACATCCACAAGTATTGGCTTTTAATTCTTGCCCCGATAAAGATGGCGGCACTGGCGCGGTATTTGTGCTGTTAAAGCAAAACTGATATGTTTAATCTTGATGAAATCTACACAGTCTCTGATTTTTTATCGCTGTGTAATAAAACCATTGAAAACAATATTCCTACCTGTTGGCTACAAGGGGAAATTTCCAATTTATCTCGTCCTGCGTCTGGACATTGGTATTTTTCACTCAAAGATAATCGTGGGCAAATTCGCTGCGCCCTATTTCGACTAAACCAGCGCAATATTAAATTTAACCCTGAAAATGGCTTAGAAGTTTTAGTACGCGCCGCACCTACTTTGTATGAGGCACGTGGTGATTTTCCGTTAATTATTCAACATGTAGAGCCTGTTGGTGTAGGTAACTTGCAGCTAGCCTTTGAGCAACTTAAAACCAAACTCAAAGACGAAGGCTTGTTTGATGTTCAACACAAGAAACCGCTGCCTGTTGAAGTTAATACGATTGGTGTAGTGTCTTCATCGAATGGTGCGGTTATTCGCGATATTATTAAAGTACTTAATAAACGCTATCCATTTGCTGAGGTTTTGTTATTTGACTGCGTTGTGCAAGGAGAAGGTTCAGCAGATAAACTGGCTCAAGCTATTAAAGCCGCGGATCAATCGAATCAATGCGATGTGCTGATTGTGGCGCGAGGTGGTGGCTCTTTAGAAGACTTATGGGCTTTTAACGAAGAAGTGCTAGCCAGAGCAATATTTGCCGTTAAAACGCCAATTATTAGCGCTGTTGGCCATGAAACCGACACCACCATTGCTGATTTTGTGGCCGATGTACGAGCACCAACACCCAGTGCTGCTGCGATGCTGGCAACCCCAGATCGATTAGAGTTATTATCTAAGGTGGCTAAGTTTTATGGCAATGTGTCACAATTAGGCCAACAAGCAATCAACCAGTATCAAGCAACACTTAATCAATTAAGTGCAAGCCTGCCTAGCCCAGATAGACAGTTAAATCTGTTTGCACAAAGACTTGATGGTCTAAATACCCATCTTAACTACCAAGTTAAAACCAAGCTACGCTTTAATCAGTCTAAATTAACCACGTTGTTTGAGCAGTTAAAACAACACTCGCCTAGTGCAAAAATTAGCCACAATCAACAACTCAATCATTTGGCTAAAACACAGCTTCAACAAAGCATTCAACGGCTTATTGTTCAGCAAAAAAGTACATTAGAAGGCTTAAACGATCGATTAGAAAAATCCATTAACACAACACTAGATTGGCAAAAAAATAAACTATCTCAGCACACATTGGGACTTGATCACTTATCACCACTCAATACGCTTTCACGCGGTTATAGTATTTCAACTATTCAAGATAATCAAGTACTACATTCAACTGCTGACGTTAAAATAGGCGAAACAATAACCACACGACTTAGCGACGGCAAGATCCATTCTCAGGTTAAAAAAATTGAAAAAACTTAACTTACTACTTTTGCTGATACCTGCCATTGCACTGGCCAATATTCCGGTTAAAAATACACCGATACCCGGTGGCATTGCGGTGATTGATTTTGAAACCAATCACGCTAATCCAAAAGCGTTTTACAACAAAGTTCCACTGTATGTACAACACATTAAAGATCAACACTACCAAGTCTTGGTTGGTATTCCTCTGATGGAAAAATTGGGCAAAAAAACCATTAAAGTTCAAGATTTTTCTACTCGATTGTTTGATTTTGAAGTGACAGAACAATCTTATAGCGAGCAACATATTACCCTTAAAGGTAAAAAGAAAAAATACGTTAATCCTAACTTAGCTCATATGGATCGCATTAAATCAGAAAGACCTGTGCTTTCAAGTGCTAGAAAAATATTTTCTGATAACGCCTTATCTAACGGGTTATTCACACGCCCTGTCGATGGTGTTACTACCAGCCCTTTTGGGCTTAAACGTTTTTATAATGGCGAAGCACGCCGACCTCATACAGGGCTTGATTATGCTGGCAATATTGGCACACCCATCAAAGCGCCAGCAGATGGAAAGGTGGTTTTAGTGGGTAAGTTTTTCTTTAACGGTAATGCTGTTTTTCTAGACCATGGCCAAGGCTTGATTAGTGTTTACATTCATATGAATGACTATTTGGTAAAGCAAGGTCAATTTATTAAACAAGGTGATACCATTGGCACTATTGGTCAAACTGGGCGATCAACTGGACCGCACTTACATTGGGGTATTTACCTAAATCAAACTGCAATAGACCCAAGCTTATTATTAGGGGAGTCAAAATGAAATCTAATGTGTCTTTATTGCGCCGATTAGGTGCGATTTCTTACGATATTATTCTAGCCTTTTCATTGGCATTTTTTATTGTTGGTGCAATACTCATTGCATTTTTTGACAAACAAGCCCAAACTGATTTGCTCATGTTTGGTGTTTATTTAATCACTGTTTATTTGTACTTTACTTGGTCGTGGGTCAAAGGAAAACAAACACTGGGCATGAAAACTTGGAAGTTTAAAATAGAACAAGACAATGGTGAAAATATCACGCAAAAACAAGCATTTATTCGTTTTATATTGGCCACTCTGTCGTTTGCAGTCATTGGGCTTGGGTTTATTTACCAATTGTTTAATAAAGACAACCTTGCCTGGCATGATAAGTACTCCAATACACGGTTGATAAAAAATTGACCTGTATCAATTTGGCTTTAGAAAAACCTGTGCTATAATGCCCTTATTATTTTAAATCCAAAGAGGAGATAAGGATGAGTTCAACAGTTGATAATAGCGCTAAAAAAGGTCATATTTTATTGTTAAGCACACTGGTTGTTACTTTAGTTGCGCCACTAGCTTTAATTTTACTATCGTACATAGGAGTTATTGAAGGCACCTCTCAATACATCTCAGCAGCCGCAGTAATCGCAGCAATGGTTTATATTATTGGCGGCACAATTTTGATGTTTACTCAAGATAAAAAAGATGGCAAAATGCTTGCTGATGGCTAAACTTTAGCAACAAAAATTGAGAAAACAAACAACCAGACGCCCTAACAAGGGTAATACAAAAAAGCCAAATCCAGTATTTGGCTTTTTTTATCAATATTGGATTACCATTATTTTAATCGTAGTTCTTGTAACTTTAATACGTCAAAGCTTTTTTATTAATCAGTTTCCAGGCTCTTTAACTGATAAACAAAATATGATTAATCAGCATATCCAAACCAACCAATCGTTAGACAAAGAAAATAGCATTAAAAAAGTTGAGCTTAGGGCAGAGACTGCTGCTAATATGGAAATCTTAGAATCACAAGCACGCTACCGATTTGGATTAATAAAAGATGGTGAGACTTACCACCAAATTACGCTGCAAAACCCTTGACGATACCTTGGGTATAATAAACCCATCTTTTTATTACTTATCTTTTAATGTCGACTGATCAACACTTTCTGATTGTACCTGCTAGTGGCATCGGCTCTCGTATTGGTGGTGATACACCTAAGCAATATTTAAAACTAAACAACGGCTTAAGTGTGCTTGATCAAACACTAAAGACTTTGCTAGATATTGAGCAAATTAAAGGTTGTGTGATTGCTATTGCTAAAAATGACACTCACTTTAAACAATCTGAATTTTTTAATCATCCAAAATTACTCACTACAGCCATTGGTGGAAAAGAGCGTTTTCATTCGGTGATATCAGCCCTAAAAACACTAAAACCTTTTGCTAATGATAATGACTGGATATTGGTTCATGATGCAGCAAGACCTTGTGTAAAAACCACAGATGTTATTAACTTAATCAAGCAGTTAAAAAATCACCCAACAGGTGGGCTATTGGCTAACCGAGTGGTTGATACCATTAAACAAGCCGATGCCACGAAGGTTAAAAACACCTTGGATAGATCCAATCTTTGGCAGGCGCAAACCCCCCAAATGTATCGATTTGGTGTATTATCAAAAGCCTTGGATAATGTTATAAATAACGATTTAAATATTACGGATGAGGCTAGCAGTATTGAAGCTTTAGGGCTTGAGTCTATCTTGGTTGAAGCCAGTAAAAGTAACCTTAAAATCACGACAAAAGAAGACTTAGAATTAGCTAATTTTTATTTAAAATCTAATAGTTAAATGAATATTAAAACTGGACTTGGGCAAGACTCTCACGCATTTGATGCCATCGACAACAAGCCACTTATACTCGGTGGTATTGAGTTTGACCACCCTCAAGGTTTGCGTGGTAATAGTGATGCTGATGTTATCTTGCACTCTCTCACCAATGCTATTTCATCCATTACTGGAAAAAATATTTTAGGCGCCAAGGCCGATGAACTTTGCCAACAAGGGACAACTGATAGCACTGAATATTTAAAGCTAGCATTAAATAGTCTTGATGGTTGGCATATCGAACATATCGCTATTTCAATCGAATGCCTAGTGCCTAAAATTTCACCAAAAATAGATGCGCTAAAAACCAATATTGCAAAATTAACAGATGTGCAAACAAGTGATATCGGCATTACTGCTACCACAGGTGAAGGTTTAACTGCTTTTGGTCGTGGTGAAGGCATTCAAGTGTTAAGTATTATTACTGTTTCAAAAGCGTGAACAACTTACGCTCATTCTCTAGCGCTAGAATCAAAAATATCCACTTTATTGGTATTGGTGGCTCTGGCATGAGTGGTATTGCTGAGGTTTTACATAATCTTGGATATCAAATTTCAGGCTCTGATCTTCATAAAAATAAAGCAACAAAACGATTACAAGATTTAGGCTGTACAATCAATTACCTGCATTCGGCTGATCAGGTAAACAATGCACAAGCTGTGGTTTTCTCTAGCGCTATTAACGAAAACAATCCGGAGTTAATTAAAGCACATGAACTCAACATTCCGACCGTACCTAGAGCAGAAATGTTGGCTGAAATTATGCGCTTTCGATTTGGTATTGCGGTGGCGGGCACTCACGGAAAAACTACCACCACAAGTTTAATTACACACATCCTTAATGTCGCCAAACTAGATCCTACTTACATCATTGGTGGTATTTTAAATTCAAACGGCATCAACGCCAAACTTGGCGAAAGCGACTATTTAATTGCTGAAGCAGATGAATCTGATGCTTCGTTTTTACACTTGCAGCCGATGCTCAGCATTATTACCAACATTGATCAAGATCACATGGCTACTTATGACAATGACTATCAAAAGCTAACTGATGCCTTTATCAATTTCACCTCTAATTTGCCTTTTTATGGCGCCTGTGTGCTGTGTACAGATGACGGCGGCGTTCAAGATATCATCAGTGATATTCACCGCCCTTTAGTCACCTATGGATTTAGCCAAGGCGCTGATATACAGGCTGTTAATATCACTCAACAAGAACGACAGATGCATTTTGATGTTGTCTGCAAAAAATATGATCAATCATTCCCTGTTGAGCTAAATCTCATTGGCAAGCATAATATCTTAAACACTTTGGCCGCTATTGGTGTGGCCTGTGAATTAAATATTAGCACTGATATTATTCAAAGTGCATTAAAAGACTTTGCCGGTGTTGCAAGACGTCTTGATTATCATGGAAAGCTTAATATTTCCAAACAAACAGTAGATTTATTTGATGATTATGGTCACCACCCTAATGAAATTAATGCAGTTTTTGAAAGTTTGCAGAATACTTATCAAGAACAACGTTTGGTGGTTATATTTCAACCACATCGCTACTCGCGTACGCGAGACCTATTTGATGATTTTGCTCGCGCCCTATCTAAGGCAGATGCTCTGATTTTGTTAGATATATACCCTGCGAGTGAGCAACCAATTGTTCATATCAACTCTAGCACATTGGCTGATGCAATTCGTCAGCGCTCATCACTTGATCCAGTTGTTATTAAAAACACCAACGAAACCCTAAAAGTATTGCCTAATGTTGTTCAAAATAACGATATTGTTCTAACGCTAGGCGCTGGTGATATCCATATCCTACCCTCTTTACTCATACAGGCATATGCTGACTCATAATCAACCGATGGGTAAATATTGTTCGTTTCGAACCGGCGGCATAGCGCAAGATTTTTTTATTCCTGAAAACTTAAATGACCTATCTAAATTTTTAAAAAATAATCAAAAGCCTGTCTTAATGTTGGGCCTAGGTAGTAACTTACTAGTACGCGACCAAGGTTTTGATGGGGTTGTTATTAAACTTAAGCACTTTAACCAGCTGGAAATTTCTAACCATACTATTGTTGCTGGCGCAGGCACAACACTGGCAAAGCTTTCTCGGTTTTGCGAATCTCAAGGGCTGAATGGTGCTGAGTTTTTAAGCGCTATCCCAGGTAATGTTGGCGGTGCATTAGCAATGAATGCAGGTGCATTTGGCAGTGAAATTTGGCAATTTGTTAGCTCTGTTACTACGGTTAACACCCAAGGTGTTGTATTTGAGCGAAGCCCTGAAGATTTTGATATTTCTTATCGACAGGTGTTGAGTAACAATAACAATGAATATTTTGTTGCTGCCAATTTTCAATTTAACAAAATTAATAAACAAGACAATATTAAAACACTATTAAAACAGCGAAACACTTCACAACCAATTGGCGAAGCCAATTGTGGCAGCGTGTTTAAAAATCCAAAAAATCATTATGCTGCTCAACTAATTGAAGACAGTAACTTAAAAGGCTTTTGTGTTGGCGGTGCTTGTGTTTCTAATAAGCATGCTAACTTTATTATTAATCAAAATGAAGCATCGGCAAGTGACATTGAAAATTTGATTATTCACATTCAACAAACCGTAAAATCTAAGTTTAATATTGACTTAGAAACAGAGGTAGTAGTTATATGATTGCGGTACTTATGGGTGGTAACTCAGCAGAACGTGAAGTCTCACTTAATAGTGGTGAAGCGGTTTTTCAATCATTAAAAAATCAAAATATTAAATGCTTTAAGTTTGATTGGAAAGGTGATAACCTTAATGAGCTATGGTCTCGATCTTTTGATAAAGCCTTTATTGTGTTGCATGGTCGTGGCGGTGAAGATGGTACTATTCAACAGCAGCTAGAACAGCGCAATATTGCCTATACAGGTACTAATTCAGTCGCTTCCAAACAGTGCATGAATAAAGCCACTACAAAGTCGATTTGGGCTCAACACGATTTACCGCTAGCACCCTCTATTTTGGCCAGTATTGATGAGCCTGCGCCAAGGGTTAGCCTCCCATTACCTTGGGCAGTAAAGCCAATTTTGGAAGGCTCTAGTATTGGTATTAGCAAAGTAAAAAATGCACAAGAACTTGACAAAGCACTTGAGTTAGCTTGGCAATATGACCAGCAAGCATTAATTGAACAGTGGATCGAAGGTGAGGAGTACACAGTATCTATCTTAAACGGTAAAACTTTGCCAGTTATTCAAATTATTTCTGATCACGGATTCTATGATTATGAGTCTAAATACCATTCAAATGAAACACAATATTTATGCCCATGTGGCCTATCAAACACACTTGAGCAGCAACTACAATCGATTGCTCTGAATGCTTTTAATATGATGGGCGCTAAAACTTGGGGGCGAGTTGACTTTATTCTCGATAAAAACCAAACCCCCTATTTATTAGAAATTAATACTGTTCCTGGTATGACTTCGCATTCTTTGGTGCCAATGGCAGCAAAAGCAGATGGGTTAAGTTTTGATGAATTGGTTTTAACAATTCTTAATGATTAAAAAGCACGGTACTCGCTATAACAAACGTAAAAAATCGCTCTGGCAATTGTTATTACCTATTGCTAAAATTCTGCCTTTTTTTGCTATGTTGGCCTTTGTTGTTTGGCGAGTTTTAGAAGCGGAGCCAACCGAATTTCTAAAAGCACAAGTAAGTTGGGAGATTGATGAGTCACTGCCGATTGCCCAAACAGTTTTAGAGCAGAAGATACAGCCACTGATTAAAGATAAATATCAGCTTAATTTGCATGAAATAAAGCAAACCTTAGAGGCTGAACCTTGGGTGAGTGCTGCACATATTGAGCGACTATTTTGGAATTCGATTCAGGTTGATATTGAATCTCAAGACATTGCCATGCGTTGGGAAAACACCAATTGCGATACCAAAAATAAAGCAAACTGCACAGGATACATATCAACCACGGGTGAGTTGTTCATTCCAAAAACAATCGTCCAATCAGATGCGGTTTTAGCAAGATCAAGGGCACATCAAGCAAAGGTTGTTAAGCTTTATACAGATTATCAAAATTATAAAATTCTATCTGGGGACATGATTATCACCTCTTTCTCTCGAACGAATATTGATCAACTTACCTTTAAGCCTAATATTAAAGTTATTTTAGGCTATCAACAACAAGAGCAGCGATTGAGGCGTTTTTTAAAAGCTTATGCCAAACTAAAGCCTTCAAAAAAAATCAAACAGGTTGTTTTTGATATGCGTTACCCTAAGGGTTTTTCGACGAGTTATTAGCTTGAATAAGTTGATAACATAACGCTAAAGTAACCAATGTCCAATAAAATAGCGCCACTTTAACTACCCACCCTAGTGTTGGCCCTAATCCGATAATATTAGTTAGCGCTGCAAATAACATACCAACTAAAGCCGGCAAAATTGCTTGCAAGAAGAACAAATTCATATGTGTTGCAAATGACAATTTCCATTTATATTTAGAAGGCTGATCAATTGCAATATTTACAAAATTCAGTGTCATTGGGATAATCAAGAAATACACAACAAGTTGCAACAAAGGCATTCCAGTAATCATCACTGGAATAACTGTAACCAGGCCAACAAAAAAAGTTAAACCTGCAAATTTGATGATTTTACTTACCTCTAAAACCGGCATAAAACTGACAACTGATTGCTCACCAAGCATCACCAAACGATACATATTAATTGATAACATGATATAACCATAAAAAAATAACAACAAATAAATCATCATATTTTCAGGCAACTGTATATCTGGCAATTCGCCATCATTAAAAAACTGTTCCATTAGCCCTAATAATTCTGGCACCACCATCAAAAATGGCAAAGAAATCAACAATGGAAAAATAGAAATTTCGATAATTTTTTTCCAATGCGTCAGTGCAAAAGCAAAGCCAGCTAAAAAGATTTTGTTGATAGGTAATGCATTCATAGTTTTATTTCATTTTAGAATTAACAACGTTAACAATAATTTTAAGTTTTTGGCCTATTTGTAAAGGCTTTTTAATATCCAATTGATTCCATGATTTCAGATCATTGATGCTGACATTGAATTTTTTTGCAATTTTTGACAAATTATCGCCACTTTTAACGCGATAAGTTACTTTTCTATTAATATCAATTCCAACACTAGTAATTTTAGATAAGTCTTTATCTTTAATAGGCTTAACCTGCCAAATCACTAACTTTTTACCGATAGATAAGGGCTGATCATGCGTTAGATGGTTCCATTTCACAATACTTTTAATTTGCGTGTTATATTGCCTAGCAAGCTTCCATAGGCTATCACCTTTAGCCACTGTATGAACAACTTTGACTCCAGTTTTTTTGGCATTTAATCGACGCTTTTCTCGCTCTTCTTCAGAGAGTGCATAATCATTGTCAGCACGTTGCGCCAGCGGCACAATCAAGTGATCACCAACTTTAATTAAATTATTCTTCATATTGTTAATACTTTTAATTTGGCTTAACGTGGTTTTAAATTTTTTCGCCAAATAACTCAAGCTCTCGCCAGGAGACACTTTGTGCCTTAGCCAGCGCACTCGAGCATTCTTAGGATGTTTTTTTAAATTTTTTTCAAAAATTTTAGCTTTATCAACTGGCAATAAAATAGCATACGGTGGATTGCTTGGCGTAGCCCAACGTTTTAATCCAGGATTAAGTGTGTAAACATCATCTAACGTAATATCTGCCCACTGTGCAATAGTGGCTAAATCAAATTGTGAATCAAGCTCAACCACTTGCAATTGCGGTTTGTTATCGACTGGCGTAATGGTTTGACCGTAACGATCAGGATGCTTAATTAGCTCTGCGACCGCTAACAACCTAGGCACATAACCTCGAGTTTCAGCTGGTAAATCTAGATGCCAAAAATCAGCTTTTTTTCCTAATCGTTTGTTTTTTTGAATGGCTTTTTGCACACGACCAGGGCCAGAATTGTAAGCAGCAATGGCCAACAAATAATCACCTTTAAAGAGTTTATTTAGATTTTTTAAATACTTAACGGCTGCTTTGGTTGATGCCAATACATCACGCCTACCATCGTACCACCAATCTTCTTTTAAGCCATAAAGTCTGCCAGTAGAAGGGATAAACTGCCAAAGTCCTGAGGCAGTACCATGTGAATAAGAAAAAGGATAATAGGCAGACTCCACAATAGGCAACAAAGCAATTTCAATCGGCAATCCAGCCTTTTCAACTTCTTTAGTTACCAAATATAAATACGGCTTTGCACGCTTAGTAACACGCGTTAAATAATCAGGGTTTTTCTTAAACCAGTCAATATGCCAAAATAGTTTTTTTTGGCTGGGGGCACTCAATGTCTGACGGTTAGAAATATATTGCCACAGGTTTGCTTCAACAACTGGCTTTACAACTGACTTAGCTTTTTCAACTTTAACGGGTTTTATAGCGACAGTTGTTTCTGTATTAACTGTAGTGGTCGTTGTACTCTCACAGGCGCCAACAAGTAAGAATGAAGAGTAAAAAAGGTATTTTAAAAATTTTAAGATAAGTGCCCACCCGAACATTTTGGAGAATCTGGCGCACCATGCTTGTTTTGCCATTCCACTGGTGTATAAGTGTGCATTGCTAATGCATGAATATGACTCAACTCTTCTTTAAACAGTTGATTAATAAAACGATGACGATCAATTAATTTTAAGTCATTAAATTTCTCACTGACGACAATCAATTTGAAATGCGATTCAGTAGCAGGCCCTGCATGATTAGCTGATTCATTAATCACCTCAAGATGAGTTGGGCTCAACGCTGTATTAAGCTGATCAGTTAAATGTTGTTGCATATCGCTCATTATTTTTTTCCGGTAAAGGCAAACACAAAAGCATCTGAAAAGAAATTATCTTTAATCATACCCTGCTCGACAAAAGTTTTTGCAGTGGCTTTCACCATTTCTGGCGGGCCGCAAGCATAAACCTCATAGCCAGTAAGATCTTCAAAATCGCTTAAAACACTCTCGTGTACAAAACCTGTTTTCCCTTGCCACGCATCATTTGGCTCAGACAAAACTGGCACAAAATGAATATTATCATGTTCATCGGCCCACTTTGCAGGCAGGTCTATATACAAATCAACTTCGTCTCTTACACCCCAGTACAAGTAGATTTTTCGATTAAGTTGTGTGGCAATTGCATGCTCAATAATTGATTTAATGGGGCCTAAACCTGTGCCACCTGCCACTAAAATAACTGGCTTTTTACTGTCTTCTCGAAAGAAAAAATCTCCTTTAGGGCCTTCAATCCGAAGCAATGATTTTTCTTCAAGTTCATTAAAAACAAAATTGGTAAATTTTCCGTTTTCTATTTGACGTACATGTAACTCAATCAAACTAGAGTTTGTTGGCGCATTGGCAATTGAAAAAGCACGCGGTTCAAAATCAGGGTGGATTAAGTCAACATATTGACCAGCCAAATATTGCAACGATTCAGCACCAGGAATCTTTAACATGATTTGCGTTACATCATGGTTTAGGTGTTTAATGCTTTCCACCTTACAAGGCAGGTTTCTAACCTCAATATCAGCAACGCTATCTAACTCATCTATCACGAGTGACACATCAGATTTGGCTCGACATTGACATAATAACGCCATACCTTCTGCCACCTCTTCTGGAGTGATGCCGTTAGGAATATCACCTGGGTAACCAACTTCACCTTCAATAATAGTTGCCTTACATTTACCGCAAAAACCTTTTTGACAACCGTAAGGAAAGTTTAAACCGTGAATGAGTGCGTCATCTAAAATCGCACTATCGCCATCGGTTCTAAAGATTTTGCCACTAGCTTGATTTTCAATTGTAAACATATGTTTATATATAATAAATTTAAGTAGCCGACATTATAATGTAGGTTATATCTCTTAATGCTTAGTAATTTAAAGCCTTTATGACACAAGCAAATAATAAAACTGTTGTATTTTTAATGGGGCCTACTGCCTCAGGAAAAACTGA
>JAERTA010000114.1 GCA_016845205.1 Gammaproteobacteria bacterium | reverse complement strand
CTCTTTGGGTCCGCCTCATTCATTGTTTACTTAAGTATCATGATGATTAGTTTTAGTATTGCTAGTAGCGCTTCTTGGGCAAACATCTTTACTTCAACTGGTGGCATGCTTGGCGCATTATTGACCAAATTTAAAGCCTTTAGAGAAAAGTCAAAAGCAAAGAAAGCTGCTAAAGTTGTCATTACACCCAAACAAACATCTGCGCCAAAACCCAGTGTGATGGCCAAGGTTAAATCTGCCAAGATCAAGCCTAACAAAAAAATCAAAAAAGTTGCACCTGTCTCTTCTAACTTATTTAACACCAAGGCACTTAGTGGCTTGCCTGACTTGTCTCTACTTGATGAAATCAGTGTCAATACTGCAGGCTATTCCGAGCAAGCACTTGAAGAGATGTCGCGCCAAGTGGAGCTCAAACTCAAAGATTTTGGCTTTGACGTCGCCATTACTACGGTCACCCCTGGCCCAGTAGTCACCCAGTTTGAACTCTCACTGGCACCTGGTGTTAAGGTTTCGCAAATCATGAATCTAAACAAAGACTTAGCCAGAGCTTTGTTAGTAGAAAGCGTGCGTATTGTTGATGTGATTCCTGGTAAGCCGGTCATTGGTTTAGAAATTCCAAATGCTGAACGTGAGATGATTGGCCTAAAAGAAATTCTTGCCTCCGAGGTTTTTGCTAAATCAACATCAGTACTAACAATGGGTCTTGGTAAAGATATTAATGGCCATCCAGTGATTGCCAATTTGGCAAAAATGCCACATTTATTGGTCGCCGGCGCTACTGGTATGGGTAAATCTGTTGGTCTTAATGCCATGATTTTGAGTGTACTTTACAAGGCTAAGCCAGATCAAGTACGCATGATCATGATTGACCCTAAAATTGTTGAGCTGGCCTGCTACGCTGATATTCCACACCTGCTCACCCCAGTAGTGACTGACATGAACCAAGCGGCTTCTGCCCTATGGTGGTGTGTCAATGAAATGGAACGTCGTTATTCCTTACTTGCAAAATTTGGTGTGCGTAATATCGAAGGCTTTAACGACAAACTCAAAAAATCCAAAGACAAGGGTAAGCCATTATTAGACCCTTCTTTTAACGAAAAAACAGCAGAAGAAGGTGAAAGCGCACCCGAACTAGACTCATTGCCATTGATCATGCTGGTGATTGATGAATATGCCGATATGCTCGGTGCACTCGCTCAAGAAGACCGCGCCAAAGCCAAGCGCGTAGAGGCGCTCATTGTACGCCTGGCACAAAAAGCACGTGCGGCTGGTATTCACTTAATCATCGCCACACAACGCCCAAGTGTGGATGTGATTACGGGTTTAATAAAATCCAACGTGCCGACTCGTGTTGCCTTTAAAGTTTCTTCAAAAGTTGACTCGCGCACCATTCTTGATCAAGGTGGCGCAGAACAACTACTCGGCATGGGCGACATGCTTTACATGACCCCAGGCATCTCACACCTAACACGTGTACACGGCGCCTTTGTCGACGACGACGAAATCGCCCGTGTGGTAGGCTTCTTACGTGAAAATTCTGACACCAACTATCTTGACGGTATTCTTAATGCCCATAGCGAATCAGCCGATTCACACGAAGGAACGAGTAGTAGCGGCAACACCAGTGGCGAACTTGATCCACTCTATGATGAGGCAGTGCAAATTGTGACATCTTCTAGACGTGCTTCAATCTCTAGCCTGCAAAGACGTATGCGCATTGGCTACAATCGCGCTGCACGTATCATTGAAGACATGGAAGCCAGTGGTGTCGTGAGCACGATGAACAGTGCGGGCAACCGCCAAGTACTAGCGCCAGAGCCAATCAACACTGATGATTAGAGCATTCGTTGTATTGGCTATGTTTTGGGCCAGTACAGCAATTGGTGCCAAGCACCAATTTTCTGATTTTTTTAACTCGCTTGAATCACTCAAAGCCAACTTCACCCAAACCACTCATAGTGAAACTGGCACACCCATTCAAACCACATCAGGCACGCTAGATTTTCAACGCCCAGCGCAACTACGCTGGCACACCACACAACCTAACGAGCAAATTTTATTATTAAATAACAATGAGCTGTGGCTTATCGACACCGAGCTTGAACAGGCCAGTTTGCAACAAATACAAGACCTCTCACAAACACCGCTTTACTGGCTAATCAACAAACCCAGTGCCATGAAAAACCCACCTACTTTTGCTTATAACGAAAAAGGTATTGATTGGTATACAAACCCAGCACTAAGGTTTGGATTTCAGGGGGATTTATTACACGCCATCTCACTCAAAAATGAGCTTGGGCAAACCATTTTAATTACCTTTAACCAGATTGATACTCAGCCCAACATAAATCCAAATATTTTTGAATTACGTCTTAATCCTGGCTTTGATATCATTCGTTAGAAAATATTGACAATTTTTGCCATTATGTTATTATTCTCAACATGACAACAATGAACATATCTTTACCAGACCAATTAAAATCACACATTGACCAACGTGTGAACCAAGATGGGTACGGCTCATACTCAGAATTTATTCGCGATTTAGTTCGCAAAGATCAAATACAAGAAGCCGAGAGAAATCTTGTCAAACTTATCAAAGTTGGACTTGAATCTGGAGAGCCTGTCATAGCAGATGATAGCTACTGGGAAAATAAAAAAGCGTCTCTAATTAAATAATGAATTTAGTCATTCGGCCTCAAGCCGATAGCGATATTGACACAGCTTTTGATTATCTCAAACAAGATAACCCTAAGATTGCTATTGATTTTTTAAATGCAGTAGAGCACAACTTTAGTTTAATCAAACAAAATCCAAAAATCGGTTCATGCAAATATGAAGGCCTATTCCCAGTTAAGGGTTTAAGATTCTTCAAAACTGGAAAATTTCCTTGGTTAATCTTTTATTTTTACAATCATCCGACAATTGACATTGTTCGTATTTTGCATAGCACCAGAGATCTTCCAGCTGCCTTATCTACTAGTACCAATTTATAGACTCCCGAAACACTTATTAAGCCAATCCTAGTTATTAAATAGTCTTAGAAAACTGAGTTTTACTAGTGGCCAAATAAGCATCAAATACCATACAAATATTACGAATCAACAACTTGCCTTTATCCAACACTTGGATTGAATTCTCGTTTAAAGCCAACAGCCCATCAGCATCCATCTCGCCTAAGCGCAATAGCTCGTCGGCAAAATAAGATTTAAATTGAATGCCAAAACCCCACTCAATACTGGCAAAGTCTAGTTGAAAATGGCAAATCAAATCCATAATCACCGCTCGGCGGATTTTGTCGTCCTCGTTAATCACTTGGCCTTTAATAATTGGTAATTTACCTGCATCAAGCGCAGCGTAATAACGCACTATGTCTTTTTCATTTTGGCTAAAACTATCGCCCACTTGTCCAATCGCACTCAATCCAAGCCCAACAATATCACACTGTGCGTGGGTAGAATATCCTTGGAAATTTCGATACAGCTCGCCTTGTTGTTGGGCAATGGCCAGCGGATCCTGTGGTAAAGCAAAATGATCCATGCCAATATAGACATAACCTTGATCCAACAAAAAATCCATTGAAAATTTAAAAATTGCCAATTTTTCATCTGCTGAAGGTAACTCTAAAATATTAATGCGTCGTTGCGGCTTAAACAACTCTGGCAAATGTGCATAGTTAAATAATGAAATTCGATCAGGTCGTAATTCGGCTACTTTTTCTAATGTGGCCTCGAAGCTTTGTACCGACTGTTTTGGCAAGCCGTAAATCAAATCAATACTGATTGATTTAAAGCCATGTGCTCTGGATAGATCAACTACTGCTTTAGTTTGTGCAAAGCTTTGCACACGATTCACCGCCTTTTGCACATCCATATCAAAATCTTGCACACCCAGACTAACGCGATTAAACCGTGCCTTTGCCAGGGCTTTAATGGTGTCTTCGTCCACGCCTCTTGGATCAATCTCTATTGAATATTCACCCTTGTCAGAAAAGTTAAAAGCCTCTTGCAGTTTTTCACTCAAGCGAATAATCTGCTCATTAGATAAAAAAGTTGGCGTACCACCGCCAAAATGCATTTGCGCCACTTGGTGATTTTGATCAAATAACTCAGCTTGCAGCTCAATCTCTTGAAACAATCTTTGCAAATAAGGCTCGGCCTTGGTCTTGTCTTTAGTAACGACTTTATTGCAACCACAGTAATAACACACCGTATCGCAAAAAGGAATGTGGCAATACAAAGAAATAGCACGCTTATTTTGGTTGCTAATCTCAACCTGAGCCTGATACTCATTAATTGAAAATTCAGAAAAATTATTTGCGGTCGGATACGAAGTATATCTCGGCCCTGAGTGATCGTATTTCTTAATCAACGCTGTGTCAAATAAACTCATATCAAAAAATAGGGTGAGGTTGGTTTTCACCAACCTCGGGGGGAGAGATTTAAATTATAAACATTGCAAGAAAATGATTACTTGACCTATATCAAGTAATTGAAAAATAAATAGCCTATCATTCATGACAATGTTAGAATAACGCCTATGATTCCTACTAAAAATCACTTTAAAAAATACCATGCTTTTTTAGCAGGACAGTCTTTATTTAAGGGCATTTCAGAAGACGAACTATCTGTATTTGTTCAATCTATGAAGATTAAACAATATCATAAAGGCGAAATGGTTACTTTTGATGATCATAGCCACGCAAATCTCTACATTGTTTATGAGGGTTTGTTTAAGCTAACCAAACTTGATGAAAAAGGCGATGAAATTGTTTTAAGCATTCTTGATAAAAACAGCGCGGTAACGCCTATGTATTTTTCACCACATTATGATGTTTGTGCTGAATTTGTTAAAAACACCACAGTATTTCATTTTTCCGGGTCTGACGTTAGGCGCTTTATTGATAAATACCACGTATTTTCAAACAATATTATTCAGTTTTTAGCTGACAGTGTGCAAGCACTCATGATTAGCGCCGAAGTACTGCAACTCAAAACTGCCAAAGAAAAAGTGGGCTGGTATTTGGTGCACGCCAAAATCAACAACACCTTTGAGCTACCTTATTCAAAAACTCTAGTTGCTGCTTATTTAGGCATGAAGCCCGAATCTTTTTCCAGGGCCTTGGCCGAACTTAAAAAAGAAGGTGTTGTACTTGAAAACAAGAAAATAAAGCTAGAAAATGGCAATGAACTATGTAAGTATTGCGATCGTGTTGCTGGTTCTAGTTGTTCGCTCTTTCAAACCGAGAAATGTATACACAACTAAACTGATTCAGCTGTGCTTTTTTTACTAAAAAATCTAAACAAACATCTTGATATCAACCCATTATGAATTAGTTTATTTTTAATTGATTCATATCAAATCATTGTTTATTAACTAACAATACAATGCTGTCATTATAAAATTTAATGCCAGCCATTTGCTTTCTGATTACGTAAACACTTTAGGTCAATCCTTATTAAAAGAATACGGGGAACGTGTGCACAAGGTTGCAATTGATGCAGGCTTAAGCTGCCCGAATCGTGATGGTTCAAAAGGCATTGGTGGCTGTACGTTTTGTAACAATGCAACTTTTAGTCCAAACGGCAGACAACCCAATACGATATTAGAGCAAATACAAAATGGTAGAGAAGTACTGATTAAGCGTACTGGTGCAAAAAAATATATTGCCTATTTTCAAGCCTACACTAACACCTATAGTGATATCAAAACATTAACTAAAATGTATGAAACTGCGCTTTCCCAGAAAGACGTCGTTGGACTTTCTATTGGTACACGTCCAGACTGCGTACCCGATCAAGTAATCGATTTGCTGCTTAAATATCAAAATCAAGGTCTCGATGTTTGGTTGGAGTTAGGTCTGCAATCATCTTTTGATACAACACTTAATAAAATCAATAGAGGGCATGGTTTTTCTGAATATAAAGAAACTTTATTAAGAGCCAGATCTAAGGGTTTACGAGTCTGCACGCACCTAATTATTGGGCTGCCTGGGGAAAATATTTGGCATTATAAAACAACATTAAAACGTGTATTAAAACTGGGTGTAGATGGCCTGAAATATCACCCACTACATGTGGTCAAAGGCACGCAACTTGCCAATGAATATCGTCGAGGCGAATACCAGCCGATATCAATGAACGAGTATGTTGATGTTGTAGCAGATTTAATCAACAATACACCAAAAGAGATGATCTACCACCGATTAACTGGCACAGCTAACAAACAACAGTTATTGGCACCTGAGTGGTGCAGTAAAAAATGGGCCGTACTGAATGCCATAGAGCAGAAATTAAAACACCAAAATAAGGAGGAAACTTGTGGAACTAGTCTGTCCAGCAGGTAACTTGCCAGCACTTAAAATCGCGATTGATAATGGCGCTGATACGGTTTATATTGGTTTTGGTGACGACACCAATGCACGTCATTTTGCAGGGCTTAACTTTAATGAGGATCGTGCTAGACAAGGGGTGAAATACGCACATGACAGAGGTAGAAAAGTTTATGTTGCCATTAATACCTACCCACAGCCCTCAGGATGGATAAGGTGGACTAACGCCATTGATCGTTCAGCAGATATTGGTGCGGATGCCGTTATTTTGGCAGATATTGGTCTGATGGAGTACGCACACAATAAGCACCCCAATTTAAATCTGCACTTATCTGTACAAGGCTCGGCCACGAGCTATGAAGCACTCGATTTTTATTATCAAAATTTTAATATCAAACGGGCAGTCCTGCCAAGAGTGTTGTCGATTGCACAAGTAAAAAAAGTGATTGAACACTCACCTGTCGAGATAGAGGTGTTTGGGTTTGGGTCTTTGTGTGTAATGGTTGAAGGTCGATGTATTTTGTCATCCTATGCAACAGGGCGATCGCCCAACACTTATGGCGCATGTTCCCCTGCCTCTCACGTTGAATATATAGAAAATGACATTCAATTAGAGACCCGCCTAGGCGGTGTATTAATTGATTCTTACACTAAAGACGAAGTGGCTGGCTACCCAACCCTATGTAAAGGCCGATTTGAAACAATGGGCAATACTTATTATGCTTTAGAAGAGCCTACCAGTTTAAATACATTAGACATACTGCCAGAACTACAAAAAATTGGTGTTAAGGCTATTAAGATAGAAGGGAGACAAAGATCGCCGGCCTATATTCAAACAGTTGCCAAAACTTGGGCAACAGCATTAATACAACTAGACAAAGGCAACTACCAAACTAAAGACGAGTGGAATCGAGCATTATCTGAAGTATCCGAAGGCTTTCAAACCACATTAGGCGCCTACCATAGGAGCTGGCAATGAAGATTTCACTCGGGCCTATTTATTATTATTGGCCTAAATATAAGGTTTATAAATTTTATGAAAAAATTGCAAAATCCAATGTGGATATTGTTTATTTAGGCGAAGTGATTTGCTCTAAACGCCACGAACTAAAACTTGAAGATTGGTTCACAATTGCAGATCAGTTAACACGGGCAGGCAAAGAAGTTGTTTTATCAACTTTAACATTATTAGAAGCTGATTCAGAACTCAAACGCCTTGATAGAATCACGCAAACAGATGAATACTTAATAGAGGCGAATGATTTTGCTGCTATTGGGCTATTATCAAAACAGCAAAAACCTTTTGCTATTGGCCCAAGTGTTAATATGTATAACGCACAAAGCTTAAATATATTGATTGATAAAGGATTAAAACGCTGGTGTTTTCCAGTTGAACTGTCACACGAAACACTAACAAGCATCATTAAAGATACGCACGAACATTTAGAAACTGAGATCTTTGCTTTTGGAAAACTGCCGTTGGCTTTTTCAGCGCGATGTTTTACTGCACGTGCTTATGATTTAGACAAAGATGATTGCCAATACAAGTGCATAAAGCACGATGAAGGCTTGTTATTATCTACCAAAGAAAATTCATCATTTTTAATCATGAATGGCATTCAAACACTTTCTAGCAGTACTTTTAACTTAATCAACAATATAAAACAAATGAAAACTATTGGTGTGGATATCGTACGCATTAGCCCTCAAACACAACACACCGAAGAGATTATTAATATTTTTAAAGGTGTGATTGATAACACATTGCCTTTAACACAAGCCCAATCCAAAATAGACACGCTTACTTTAGAAAAACAATGCGATGGCTATTGGTTTGAACAAGCAGGCATGCATAAAATTGAACTTATCTGATTAACGACATAGGCCTTGCCTATGTCGTTCTGGGTTTAAACTTGTGTATCAGTATTGGCAATTCGGTCAAAATAACGCGCTCTGTAATAATGGCGTTTGTTTTCACTGCTATCTGTAAATGCCGCTCTATCATGAAGCACGTTATTGCTAATTAGCCCCATGCCCGGCTCTAGTAGCCCCTTAAAGATGTAAGGATTATTTTTATTATTTAAAGCTTTTTCTAAAAAAGTTATCGCCTCTTGGACAAGAGGATCTTGAGACCATTCAATGTTGCGCTTTCTAGCAGTGTAGCGCATATGTAAGTTACCTTGATCAGTCACACTAAACACCGGGCCTGAGCGATCTGGTCTAACGCCACCGCCAGCCTTTGTACCTGCAGGAATCAACATAACATCATCGCCCATGAGTGCCTTGATATAGTCAGGATTTTTTTCACGAAGCATAATATAGGCAATTTCATGGTCCATCAGCTGATTTTCGCCACCGCTCGCTGCCTTCTGCACAACGTGTAAATTAAGCGCATGAATTTGCTTATCTGATGCGTTGTAATAACCATCTGTATGCCAATGAATCTGACGATTAGTATAAGGAATATAGTTTTTTCTTACGCCATTATTAACCACCGTTAATGAGGTTAAGCCATTATCATCAGCCAGCCAATTCTTATTGATTTGTCCCAATCCAAATCTATTGGCTATCGCCATGGGTATTTCGGGTGAGGGGTCAGTACCTGTATTGCCAATATAAATCGCCATGTTAGCTCTTTGGGTCAAGTCTAATAGAGCTTTGTATTCATTTTTACCAAGACTTCTTGGATCTTTAATCTCAACTAATAAATCTTCAATGCTTTGTGGGTGAGAGGCTAATTTCTCATCTCTCCAATATTTGTAGGTCTCTTCATTATTAAGTAAAAAAGGAGAATTTGTATTGTTTGATTTGTATTGTGTATTTTGCATTAGTCATTTCCAAAATAAAAATCTCAAGTTTAATTTGCTTATCCAATGGTTTCATTGACCAAAATCAAATTAAATTATTTTTTATCAACACTGCACGAATTTTCTTGGCCATATTGGCCAACTTGTTAATATCATTAAAATTTGGCACCTTATCTTGCTCAAGCTGATATTCCCATTCATCAATCTCTAATGCTAAAAAATCAATCAACTTTAAAGAGCAACCAGAACACCTATCAGAACAAAAATTGGCCTCAACAGCATCAAAAGGCAACGTGTCTTTTATTTGTGCAATAAGTTCATGCATTGCAGTGGTAGTGTTAGGCTTCACAATAATAAAGCGCCTTACTTTGTCTTTTTACAAAATAATTTTTCAAGTAGTGGGTAGCTTCTTTGCAAGACTTGCTCCGTTCTATAGCTAAACCAATGAGACTCAACCTCAAAAGCATCAAGAAAATTTTTGACATAAAGCCCTAATTCAGTTGAGCCCTGCATTTTAATTTTTCGTTGAAAAAACAATGTATCTGGGTCTTTTTGCTTGGCCACCATCGATAAAAAATGGCACGCTTTTGCCGATATGCACAAATCATATTCTTGTTGATCGTCGCCCCCAATTAGTGTGTTGTTTTTTAGGCTTAAAGCAAAAGATAAATTAATATCTGTTACTTTAATTAATACCCAATTATTTTCTAAAAAATCAAGATCGCCAACACTAATTGCCCCTTTAAAGATTTGATTAAACATAGCAACAATTGCTCTATTACTAAGTGCGCTGGGTATCAAAGCAAATGGTGATGGCAGTGATGACAATCCATGTTGTAGTGTATTAGCAATAGTCATGATAATTATTCAAGATAACAGATGGTTGATTTTATGGTGGCTGAGCATCATTTTGATTGACCCATATCAAGTAATAATAAAAATATAAAAATAATTTTAAAAACTTGATATGGGTCAATATACCACTACATATAGTTGTTCTATAATTTAAAAACACTAGATATAGTGCTTACCTAGAAAATAGGTATTTTTTGATTAATCTAATTATATAGGGGAATAATATGAATATAGCAAGCGCAAACACGCCACTTAGTGTTATTAAAAGAGATGGTACCACTGCTTTTTTTGACAAAAAAAAAATTCACCAAGCCATACTCAGAGCAGGCCAAGTTAGTGAAGAATTTGATAAAAATGAGGCTGACTTATTAACCAGTCAAGTTCTCAAAGTTTTAGGCTACTCATCAGAGAGTGAGCCTAGTATTGAACGTATTCAGGACATTGTCGAGCAAGTATTAATTTCGTCAAATTTTGTTAAGACGGCCAGAACCTATATTGCTTATCGCGCCAAACATAAAACACTACGTGAAGACAAAAAAACACTGGTGGATGTTGCTGCATCAATTAATGAATATGTTGATAGAGCCGATTGGCGTGTCAATGCAAATGCAAACCAAGGCTATTCATTGGGTGGATTAATCTTAAATGTATCCGGCAAAGTGATTGCTAATTATTGGCTCTCCCATGTTTATTCACCAGAAGTTGGCAATGCACATCGTCAAGGCGATTTACATATTCATGATTTGGATATGTTGGCTGGATATTGTGCAGGCTGGTCACTCAGAACTCTGTTAAGAGAAGGGTTAAATGGTGTTGATGGACGCATTGAGGCCGCTCCACCGAAGCATTTGTCTAGTGCGGTTGGTCAGATAGTCAATTTCTTAGGAACTTTGCAAAACGAGTGGGCTGGTGCACAAGCATTTTCATCATTTGATACTTATCTCGCGCCTTATATTCGCTTAGATAATTTGAGCTATGGAATCGTTAAACAACAAATTCAAGAGCTTATTTACAACCTAAACGTACCCTCTCGCTGGGGCACGCAAACACCTTTTACCAACCTAACCTTTGATTGGGTGTGCCCTGAAGATTTGCGCGATCAAGTGCCAATGATGGGTGACGAAGAAATGCCTTTCAAATATGGTGATCTACAAAAAGAAATGGATATGATTAATCAAGCATATATTGAGGTAATGACTGAAGGAGACGCTAAAGGCAGAGTCTTTACTTTCCCAATCCCGACCTACAACATGACGCCTGACTTCCCATGGGAAAGTGAAAATGCCAAGCGTTTATTTGATATGACTGCCAAATATGGTTTGCCTTATTTTCAAAATTTCTTAAATTCTGACTTAAAACCAAACATGGTCAGATCTATGTGCTGTCGCTTACAGCTCGATCTAAATGAGTTATTAAAACGTGGCAATGGACTGTTTGGTTCTGCAGAGCAGACGGGTTCATTAGGCGTGGTTACCGTTAACTGTGCTCGACTAGGGTACACACATCGGGGTGACAAAGAAGGCCTATATGAGCAACTTGATAAACTACTGTTAATGGCCAAAGATTCACTAGAGGTAAAACGCAAAGTCGTACAAAAATTAATGGACAACGGCCTATTCCCTTATACCAAACGCTACTTAGGTACACTGAGAAATCATTTTTCCACCATTGGTGTGAATGGCATTAATGAGATGATTCGCAACTTTTCTGCCGACAAACAAGACATTACTTCAAACCATGGCTATGAAATGGCTGTGGAATTCTTAGACCATATTCGTATGCGCATGGTTGAGTTCCAAGAACAAACAGGCCACATGTTTAACCTTGAAGCAACACCAGCTGAAGGTACGACCTATCGCTTTGCCAAAGAAGACAGGAAGCGCTATCCTGAGATCTTACACGCTGGCGATGAAAAGAAACCTTACTACACCAATTCCTCACAATTGCCTGTGGGCTACACTTCTGATCCATTTGAAGCCCTAGAACGTCAAGATGAATTACAAACCAAATATACCGGCGGCACCGTACTGCATTTATACATGGGTGAACGCATTAGTAGTGGCGAGGCTTGTATGAAGATGGTTAAACGCTCGCTAGAAAACTTCCGCTTGCCTTATATCACCATCACCCCAACCTTCTCAATTTGCCCAACACATGGCTACCTTGAAGGTGAGCATGAGTATTGTCCAAAATGTGATGAAGCACTATTAGCAAAGAAACAATTAACAACAACCAAAGGAGAAAATAATGAAAAAGCAAAAAATATCGCTAACCAATGATGAGCGCCAAGTGTGTGAAGTATGGACCAGAGTCATGGGATACCATCGCCCTGTGAGTAGCTTTAACCCTGGAAAGCAGTCTGAACAGGCTGAGCGTGTTTGTTTTAAAGAACAAAAACTGCATTGACAGAGCTACTTAATATTGGTGGTTTTGAACCATTAACCACCATCGATTATCCTAATAATTTGTCTTGTGTGGTCTTCACACAAGGCTGCCCTTGGCGATGTCGATACTGCCATAATCATGATCTAATCCCAGCGAATAAACAAACTAAATTTAGTTGGCAACAGATTTTTGAATTTATCAAAACCAGAGTAGGTTTATTGGATGCTGTGGTATTTAGTGGTGGCGAGCCCTGCTTACAAAAAAATCTATTAGATGCAATCAAACAGACCAAAGCACTGGGGTTTAAGGTTGGTTTGCATACCGGTGGTGCCTATCCAAAAATACTGAAACAATGCTTAGATCACCTAGATTGGGTGGGTTTTGATATTAAGCATTTACCGCTTAATTACGAGTTAGTAACCCAAACTCCAAAATCAGCTGATAAAGCTTGGCAATCGCTTGATATTTTATTAGCCTCAAAAGTTGATTACCAATTACGCATTACCAAGCACCCTGAATTGATGAGTGATGATCAATTAAACAGATTAAGAAGATTAATGAAAAACAAATACAACAGCGATCTAACCGTACAAACTTGCACCACGAATAATTGTTTAGATGAAAAGCTGTGTATCGTCTAAATAAAACACTTTATTTACCACAACGACTACAGTCCTCATTACAGCTAGATGTGTCAAATAATGTGTAAATAGGGCAATATCCCCATATTGCACTTAATATTAAAACAAAGCCTAACATCCCCCATATTGACCCAAACCAGAGCCCAACAGCAATGACAGTTGAGCCGACACCAAAACGCATTCTTTTGTCTAACTTACTCAGGTTGCACTGCATCTATTACGTCATAAATGGTTTTTATAAATTAGTGAGCCATTGTAATAAAAAAATAAAATCATTAATTGATACAAATCAATTAATTAGATAAAATGAGGCGCATGCCTGCAAATAAAGACTCAGCAAACAATTATTTTGATTTTTTATCAAATCAATCAATTTTTGCAAATATCTCAACATCGGATTTAGACAAATTCTTTGGATCAATGCAGGTGGTTCAATATCAAAAAGATGAGACGGTTATTCTCAATGCCGAAGAATATGCAAACCTCTACTTTGCCTACGAGGGGCTGTTCAAACTCACTCAATTCGACCAAAGAGGTGATGAATTAGTCTTGCGCATTATTGATCAAAATGATGTTATTTCGCCCATGCATTTTTTGCCACATTACAACATTGCAGCAAAATTTGTTAGAGACACAACGCTAATTTGTTTTAGTAAAAACAAAGTCAATGACTTAATTGCGAAAAATCATCAATTTTCAATGAATGTTATTCAGTTATTGGCCAAAAGTACACAAGAATTTATGCAATTTTCTGAAATGTTGCAACTCAAAACCACACGAGAGAAAGTAGGCTGGTATTTACTACGCACCAAAATCAACAACAACCTGGAGTTTGCACATCCCAAACGTTTAATTGCTGCTTATTTAGGCATGACACCAGAATCTTTCTCTAGAGCACTGACTGATCTTAAAAATGATGGAATTTTTATTAACAACAAAGAAATACAGTTAGAAAGTGATGATAAATTATGCCAATATTGCGACAAAACCACCGGCGTAGATTGTGATTTATTCCAAACACAACAGTGTGCTCATCACTAACGCTTAAAAAAATTCGGAAAAAACACCGCGAAGCAATCTAACGACCACAGTCCTATCAAAATCACCCTAAAAACACTGAATAATAGGCAGTTTTTAAGGCAAAAACAGTGATTTTTTAATTAAACTGAAGATTTTTGATTAGAATTTGAAAAATTTTGGATTTTTTTAAAATCCAATAAAAAATCACTCATTATTCAAATTCTTGTTCTACAAAATCCAAATCAATTTGAATATTAGAGTTATCTAACAACTCTAAACATTTTGGCACTGCTAAAAACACCGCACCCAAGCAAACGGCAATTGCAGCAGGCTTTCCCGGTAAGTTGATAATTAAGCTGTTGCCTCGTGTACCTGCAGTTTGACGCGATAAAATTGCCGTTGGTACAGTTCGTAGCGAAACATTGCGCATTTGCTCTGCAAACCCATCAAAGATTCGCTCACAAACATTGTGCGTAGCCTCAGGTGTGACGTCGCGTGTGGTTGGCCCAGTGCCACCAGTAGTGAGGATTAAATTACATTTTTTTTGATCAGCAAAGTCAATCATAGTTTGCTCGATTAAATCTTGCTCGTCTTCAATAATAATACTCTGAACCTCATACGGTGAAAGGATTGCATGGCTAATCCATGCTTGCATAGCAGGCCCGCCAATGTCCTCATATTCACCACGAGCTGCTCGATCTGAAATTGTGATAAAACCAACCTTGATCTTTGTCTTCTCAAAAGACTGTTGTGTATCGACCATATTACTTATTCACCAAATTAACGATTAACTTGAATTAATTTTACACTGCAAAAAGCTGATGGACACCTACCCTCAAATCATTTATGCGAAAAAACTTGATTTCTCTTGATATGCGTCAAGGTTTTATCAAAAACAAACAGAATAATAAAAAATAACAAAGTTTTAATTTAACCAGGGAGACGTTATGGGTTTATCAATAATCAGTAATCCAAAAGCACAAGCTAATTCAGTATTAGCTGCAAATACGATTGCCTTTACAGCTTGTTTTGCTGTTTGGGTTATATTTTCAATTATTGGTATTCCGATTAAAGAACTATTAGAATTATCTGAAACTCAATTTGGCCTACTGGTAGCAACACCAATTTTAACGGGATCTATCTTTAGATTGCCAGTGGGTATGCTAACTGACATTGTAGGTGGTCGAATTGTTTACTTTGTTTTAATGCTAACCATGATCGCCCCTCTGTGGTTTATCGGTAGTGCGACTGAGTATTGGCAATTCTTAATCTTAGGTTTATTTGTGGGTATTGCTGGCGCCTCTTTCTCGGTTGGTATTGCCTATACTGCCAAATGGTTTGATCAAAAACACCAAGGTTTTGCCATGGGTATTTTTGGTGCCGGTAATGCGGGTGCCGCGCTAACTAAATTTGTTGCACCATCATTAGTAGTAGCCTACGGCTGGCAATCAGTACCTAAAATTTATGCTGTTGCTATGATTGTGGTAGTCATCCTATACTGGATGTTTACTTACACAGATCCTGCTCACCAACACAAAACACGTGTAAGCACAAAAGAACAATTAGAGATATTAAAAGATCCAAAGATATGGAAATACATGCAATATTACTCATTGGTTTTTGGTGGTTTTGTTGGTTTGTCTTTATGGATGACAAAATACTATATCAATGAATATGGTTTTGACCTAACAACAGCGGCATTACTCGCTGCAATCTTTGTACTGCCTTCAGGTGTAATTCGTGCACTCGGCGGTTGGTTTTCAGACAAATATGGCGCCTACAAAGTAACTTGGTGGGTGATGTGGATTTCACTTATCTGCTTATTCTTTATGTCATACCCACAAACTGGGTTGGTTATCCAAACAACCCACGGTTCGGAGCATTTTGATCTTAGTCTAAATGTTTGGATCTTTACTGCATTCCTGTTTGTGCTCGGTATTGCTTGGGGTTTTGGAAAGGCTTCCGTATTTAAGTTTTTATCAGATGAATATTCGGACAACATTGGTGTGGCTTCAGGTGTGGTTGGCCTTGCTGGTGGTATGGGTGGTTTCTTGTTGCCAATTATGTTTGGCGCTTTAATTGATTTCACTCACATCAATTCGGTGATCTTTATGTTGCTATTCGGCGCAACTGCGGTGTCTTTAATATGGATGTACTTTACCTTTGGTAAAGATCAAGAAGCGAAAAATATTCAACAAGCTAGAGACGATGCGTTTGATGAATACGCACAAACACATGACAACCCAGAAGAGGTTATCTCTGCTCGTGCAATATTAGAACAAATGGATCTGCTTGAAGAATTTAACGAAAGATATAACACCTTTAAAGCCAACGCGCAAAAAGGTAGTCATTAGTAATTGAAAGAGTTTTTAATAAAAGGAGGTCGTAATGGCTAAAGATATAAAAAGCTGGAACCCGGATGATGAGTCCGAGTGGGAAAGCACTGGCAAGGCAATTGCCAACCGTAACTTGTGGATTTCTATCCCAAGTTTATTGTCGGGATTTGCCGTATGGTTGATGTGGGGTATTATTACCGTGCAGATGCTAAATACAGGTTATGGCGGTTTTGATAAGTCACAACTGTTCACTTTGGCCGCGATTGCAGGTTTATCAGGTGCGACACTACGTATTCCGTCAACCTTTTTTATCCGCCTAGCAGGTGGTAGAAACACCATTTGGCTGACCACGACCTTGTTAATACTCCCAGCCTTAGGCTTGGGTATTGCCTTGTCAACGCCTGATACACCATTTTGGCACTTCCAAGTATTGGCCTTAATGTCTGGTTTTGGTGGTGGTAACTTTGCCTCTTCAATGTCAAACATTTCTTTCTTCTTTCCGAAGAAGATTCAAGGTTATTCATTGGGTATGAATGCAGGTTTAGGTAACTTTGGCGTAACCACAATGCAAATCGTTATTCCTTTGGTAATGACATTAGCAGTGATGGGTAATCCGACAGAATTGCAAATTGCTTCCGGTACGTTAATCGGTAAGATTCCAGCAGGTACTGACACTTACTTACAAAATGCAGGCTATGTGTGGCTGGTCATTCTTATTCCATTATCGTTAGCCTCATGGATGGGCATGAACAATATTACAGAGGAACATGTATCTCCAAATATTGGCTCAACTCTAGGCGCTTTTATTAAGATCATTGTGATGTTGATTTTAGGTCTTGCAACAGCAGCCTTTGGTTTGTGGCTAATGCTGCCTGAAGTGGCTTCTGGATCAGGGCTGATGCTTAGTAAGTGGATAGCACTACCAATTATTATTACTTTAACAGTATTGCTACTTAAATTATTACCACTGGGTAGTGACTATAAAGAAGGCATTAATCGTCAATACAAAATTTTTGGTAACAAACACACGTGGGCAATGACGGTGATTTACACCATGACATTCGGCTCATTTATTGGTTATGCGGCCACACTGGCACTATCCATTAAAGTGATCTTTGGTTTCCAGCATCTTATGGTGGACGGTGTTATGACGCATAATACCGTTAATCCAAATGGCCCTTCAGCGTTAACTTATGCTTGGATGGGTGCGTTTGTTGGTGCACTGATTCGACCAATTGGTGGCATGATTGCCGACAAGATGGGTGGTGCTAAAGTGACACAAATCATCTCTGCTGTTATGGTGGCCTCTGCATTAGGTGTGGCTTACTTCATGAAGCAAGCTTACGCAAGTGCGACACCGGAAGAGTTCTTCTACCCATTCCTAATCTTATTTGTAATTCTATTTGCAATGACAGGTATTGGTAATGGTTCTACTTTTAGAACAATTTCACAAGTATTTAACAAAGAGCAGGCTGGCCCAGTTCTAGGTTGGACATCTGCGGTAGCGGCTTATGGCGCCTTCATCATTCCAAAAGTGTTTGGTGAGCAGATTAAGCTAACAACACCAGAAAACGCACTCTATGGTTTTGCGGTGTTCTACGCAGTTTGTATGGTAATTAACTGGTGGTTCTACCTTCGTAAGGATGCAGAATTCCATAATCCATAAATAAAAAAATATTGGGGCGAGCTAAACACTCGCCCCATTTTATTAAAAATAATTAATCACTAGTTATTTTTAATAAAAAGTTAAAGTTTTATTGATCCTCGTCAAGGTTTTATCCACAGCAGGTGGAAAAATAAACTTTAAACAAGATTTGCAATTAACAAGAAGAGAAACAACAAACAGGAGAAAGGACTATGAGTCATTTTTTAGACAGACTTAAATATTTTAATCGCATTAAGTCAACTTATTCAAAAGGTCACGGCATTGTTACTGAAGAAGATCGCGCATGGGAAGATACCTATCGTAATCGCTGGCGTCATGACAAAGTAGTACGCTCTACTCACGGTGTAAACTGTACCGGTGGTTGCTCTTGGCAAATTTTTGTAAAAAATGGCCTAGTATCATACGAGATGCAACAAACCGATTATCCTCGTACTCGTGAAGACCTTCCAAATCATGAGCCTCGCGGTTGTCAACGTGGTGCTTCATTCTCTTGGTACTTATATTCTCCACACCGTATTAAATACCCTTTAATTCGTGGCCGCTTATTAGACTTATACCGCGCTGAGCGCAAAAATGGCAAAGACACGGTAGAAGCTTGGGAAGCAATTCAAGCTGACCAAGAAAAACGCGATTCCTACGTTAGTGTTCGTGGATTGGGTGGATTTGTACGCGCAACTTGGGAAGAAGTAGTTGAAATGACTGCGGCGGCTAATGTTTACACCATTAAAAAATGGGGCCCTGATCGTATTTATGGCTTCAGCCCTATTCCAGCCATGAGTATGATTTCATATGCTGCTGGTTCAAGATACTTATCAATGATTGGCGCAGGTGTTGGCTCGTTCTATGACTGGTACTGTGATTTACCGCCTGCCTCTCCACAAGTATGGGGTGAACAAACAGACGTACCTGAATCTGCTGATTGGTACAACTCTAAATATATTATTATTTGTGGTGCCAACCTACCAATGACGCGTACACCAGATGCGCACTTTATGACTGAATCACGTTACAACGGTACCAAGATTGTCTCAATGGCGCCAGATTATGCAGAATACGTTAAATTTGCTGATCTGTGGATGCCGGTTAAACAAGGTACAGATGCAGCAGCCTTTATGGCCATGGGTCATGTGGCACTTAAAGAGTTCCACGTTGAAAAGCAAGACCCTTACTTTACTGAATATGCACGCAGTTTTACCGATTTCCCAATGCAAGTTATCTTAGAGGAGGTTGATGGCAAAACAGTGACTGGTCGATTCCTTCGCGCATCAGACTTTGATAAAAACTTAGGGGAAGACAACAACCCTGAATGGAAGACCATTGTTTTTGATTCAAAAAGTAATTCCTTTGTCGCGCCAAACGGCTCAGTTGGTTTCCGCTGGGGAGAAGAAGGTAAATGGAATATCTTAGAACAGGCAGCTGGCAAAGATATTGAAGCAGAGCTTAGTTGTATTAATACAAAAGACGAAGTTGTAGATGTGACTTTCCCACACTTTAACCCTGATGAAGGCGATTCATTAGTACGTAAGATTCCGGCACGTAAACTAAAACTTGCTAATGGTGATGAGGTAATGGTGACTTCGGTTTGTGATCTTCAAATTGCACAATACGGCATTGATCGTGGCTTGGGTGATAATTTAGCCACCTCTTATGACGATGAAAGTGTGCCTTACACACCAGCATGGGCAGCCAAAATTACTGGCATCCCAGCTGCTGATTTAGAAACAACAGGCCGTGAATTTGCTGACAATGCTTCGAAAACTCGAGGCAAGTCAATGGTGATTTTAGGTGCGGCGATTAACCACTGGTACCACAATGATATGAACTATCGTGGCATCATGAACCTATTACACATGTGTGGTTGTGTGGGTCAATCTGGTGGTGGTTGGGCACACTACGTAGGCCAAGAAAAACTTCGACCTCAAGCAGGTTGGGCGCCAATTGCCTTTGGACTTGATTGGCAACGTCCACCACGTCATACAGCATCAACAACTTATTGGTATTTCCATACAGATCAATGGCGTTATGAACGTGTTGAGGCAGATGAATTATTAGCTTCTACTGCAAAAGGTAAATACAAAGGCTCACAATTAGCCGACTATAACGTCGCAGCGCAGCGCATGGGCTGGACACCATCGATGCCTCATTTTGATAAAAATCCACTGGATATTGTTAAAGAAGCAGAAGACGCAGGTGCAACTGATGAAGCAGGTGTATCTGATTACCTGGCCGACAAACTTAAGAGTGGTGATATTAACTTTGCTTATGAAGATATCGACGCAGAAGAAAACTTTCCGCGCAACTTGTTTGTATGGCGTGCTAACTTAATTGGTAGCTCATCTAAAGGCCATGAATATTTCCTTAAGCATTTATTAGGCGCACAAAATGGTGTACTTAGTGAAGGCAAAGAAGGTGAAGCTTGTAGTGAAATCAAATGGCATGAAAAATCGCCAGTGGGTAAATTAGACCTCATGGTAGATATTAACTTCCGTCTTAATTCAACAGGTGCTTATTCAGACATTGTATTGCCAACAGCAACTTGGTACGAAAAAGCCGACCTTAACACCACCGATATGCACCCGTTTATCCATCCGTTGGGTAAAGCGGTTGATCCCGCTTGGGAATCAAAATCTGATTGGCAGATCTTTAAAACGATTGCTAAAAAATTCTCTGAATTATCCGAGAAACATCTAGGTGTACAAAAAGACGTGGTTGCCTTACCAATGCAGCACGACACGCCAATGGCGTTGGCGCAACCGTTTGGTGAAGTAAAAGACTGGAAGAAAGGCGAATGTGACTTAATCCCTGGTAAGACAGCACCAATCTTTAAAGTGGTTGAAAGAGACTATCCAAATACCTATGCCAAGTATATTGCCTTAGGCCCACTCATGAAAAAACTCGGCAACAACATCAAAGGTATTGATTGGAATACCGATCATGAAATTGATGAGCTGGCAACACTGAATGGTACCATCAAAGAAGAAGGTATTTCCAAAGGCATGCCATCACTCGCACAAGATGTCCATGTATGTGATGCTGTAATGCGAATGGCACCTGAAACCAATGGTGAAGTGGCACATAAATCATGGTCAGGTCAGTCGAAGAAAACTGGTATTGATCACTCCCATCTGTACAAAGGTCGTCAAGATGAAAAAATTACTTATCATGATATCGTATCGCAACCACGTAAGATTATTACCGCACCAACTTGGTCAGGTATTGAATCTGAAGAGGTAAGTTATAACGCTTGTTATACCAACTTACATGAGCATATTCCTTTAAGAACATTAACAGGTCGTGCACAGTTCTATCAGGATCACGAATGGATGTTAGACTTTGGTGAAGGCTTTTGTGCCTATAAGCCAGCAGTTAATCTAAGGGCGCATGAAAACATACCAGATAGTGTGAAGAAAAAACCACACTTGGTGCTTAATTGGATTACGCCACACTCAAAATGGGGTATCCACTCAACTTACCAAGACAACTTAAGGATGTTAACGCTTTTCCGTGGTGGTCCATATTTCTGGGTATCTGAGGCAGACGCTAAAGCGATTGGCCTTGAGGACAATGATTGGGTAGAAGCGGTTAATGACAATGGCGCTACTGTGGCTAGAGTTGTGGTTTCACAAAGAGTACCGGATGGCATGGCAATGATGTATCACGCTCAAGAAAAAAATGTCAATGTACCAGGCTCACCAACCACAGGTAAACGTGGCGGTATTTTAAATACGGTTACTAGAACAGTGCCAAAACCAACACACATGATTGGTGGCTATGCCCAGCTCTCATATGCGTTTAACTATTACGGCACAGTAGGTTCAAACCGTGACGAATATGTCATCGTGCACAAAATTGAAGACCAAGATGTTGACTGGTTAGAAAGACCATTAACCCCTGAAAGAGAGGCTCAAAAGAACCCTCCAGGCATCAATAATTAATCTAGGAGAACAAAAATGAAAATAAGAGCACAAATATCTATGGTTCTAAACCTAGACAAATGTATTGGTTGTCATACTTGTTCAGTCACTTGTAAAAATATTTGGACCAACCGAAAAGGTGTTGAATACGCTTGGTTTAATAATGTTGAATCAAAGCCTGGTATTGGTTTTCCGAAAAACTGGGAAGATCAAGAAAAATACAAGGGTGGTTGGAAAGTTGTTAATAACAAACTTGAACTTAAAGCAGGTGGCCGTGCTAGCAAACTGATGAACATCTTTGCTAATCCGGATATGCCTGAAATTGACGATTATTATGAACCGTTTGATTATAAATATCATAAATTACAGTCTTCGCCACTAGTTGAGGCAACACCAACAGCACGTCCAGTATCGCAGATTACTGGTAAGGATATGGATAAGATCGAGTGGGGCCCAAACTGGGAAGATGATCTTGCAGGTGAATTTGAAAAACGCTCTAAAGACACTAACTTTAAAAATGTTGAAAAAGAGATGTACAAAGAATTTGAAAATACATTCCATATGTATCTTCCGCGCCTATGTAATCATTGTCTTAACCCGGCTTGTGCAGCATCTTGCCCATCAGGTGCAATTTATAAGCGTCAAGAAGACGGTATTGTTTTAGTTGACCAGGACAAATGTCGTGGTTGGAGAATGTGTGTGACTGGCTGTCCATATAAAAAGGTTTATTACAATTGGGAGTCAGGAAAATCTGAAAAATGTATTGGTTGTTACCCTCGAATTGAATCGGGCTTGCCAATGGCTTGTGCTGAATCTTGTGTAGGTCGTATTCGCTATGTTGGTGTCATGCTTTACGATGCAGACAAAATTAGCGAAAGTGCTGCAACAAACAATGAGCAAGATCTATATCAAGAACATTTAGATGTATTTTTAGATCCGAATGATCCTGAAGTGATTAAACAAGCTCTAAAAGATGGCGTACCGCAATCGTGGATTGATTCGGCTCAAAACTCGCCGGTTTACAAAATGGTTAAAGATTGGAAGATTGCTTTCCCAATTCACCCTGAGTACAGAACACTGCCAATGATGTGGTATGTGCCGCCATTGTCTCCAGTTCAAAGCCAGATTGATAAAGGCACTGTTGAAACATCTAATGGGGTAATTCCAACAGCAGACTCGGTTCGATTCCCAGCCAAGTATCTTGCTAATATGTTTACTGCAGGTGATGAAAAGCCAATTATTAACTCAATTTCAAAACTATTGGCCATGCGTGCACACCAACGCTTTAAAGCGGTTGAAGGCACCGATGGTGCTGATGTATTAGCGGACGCAGGCTTAAGTGTTGAACAAGCAGAAGACATGTATCAAATGCTGGGCATTGCTAATTATGAAGATCGTTTCGTGATTCCAACTTCACATGAGGAAATGCGTCATGAAGACCCATACGGCTTCCAAGGTCAAAATGGATTCTCTGGTGGTAATACCAGCGCCCATGGTGAGAGTGGTGGCACAGGATTTAGCCTGTTCCCAGCTCCGCGCAAAAAAGCAGTAATTCCTGTTGAAAACATGCCACATAAAAAAGGCTAAGGAGAAATAATATGCAAGTACTTAATGTTTTATCAAAACTAATTGACTATCCAGATAACGAATTAATGGAGAATCTAGATAGTGTGATTGACTTTGTCAAAGCTTCATCAGAAATTGAAGCAGATGAAAAAGAAACACTAATGGAGTTTATCTCTTGGATGAGGATTCACACCTCAACTGGCATACAACAGACTTATGTCGAAACTTTTGACATGGTGCCAGAACATGATCTTCATTTAACACATCATATTTTTGGTGATGACAATGGTCGTGGCCCTGCTTTGATTGATTTATCTGAGCATTTTAAAAACGAAGGTTTAGAAGTTAAGGACGGTGAAATTCCTGATTTCTTGCCACTACTTTTAGAATACGCATCCACCTTAGATGATATGGGTTCAAGAGTATTCCTAGGAGATGCGAAAAGAATTATCAAAATCATAGCAGACAATTTAGACGAGGCAGAGAGCCCTTATTCTAAATTAATCAGAATGGTTGAAAAGCGCAGCTATTTAGCTGAAGCAGCATAAGGAGAATAAAAATGACAGTAGATAATTTTTTATTTGGAGTTTACCCATACATTGCAGGTGTGGTGTTTATTCTAGGCAGTTGGATTCGTTTTGATCGTGAGCAATATACCTGGAAAGCTGACTCATCTCAGTTACTAGGCAACAAAGGCATGGTGTTTGCTAGCAATATATTCCACGTGGGTATTATTGGTATTTTCTTTGGCCATGCAGTAGGCATGCTACTACCCCATAGCTGGTGGCAAATGGTGGCAACTGATGTACAACACCAATACATCGCGATTTATGCAGGCGCTATATTTGGCGGTATGGCAGCCATTGGCGCGCTATTGTTGTTCTATCGTCGTATGACCAATGCTAGAGTAAAGGCAGTTAGTCGTTTCAGAGACAACTTTATTATTTTTTGGTTGTTATTAACTGCCCTATTAGGCCTTAATACAATCTTTGAATCAATGCACCATGCACAAGCTGGTGATGTACAAACAATGTTGCAATTGGCTGAATATGTAAAAAGTATTGCCAAATTAAGTGTTGACCCAACCCTGCTAACAGCCGCTGGCGGCGCTAACTTTGTTGATGTGTCACATACTTATAAACTGCATATGTTGTTTGGTATGACAATATTTTTAGTCTTCCCGTTCACTCGTTTGGTTCACGTATGGTCAGTGCCATTAACCTACCTAATGCGTCCTTATCAAATTGTTAGAGAAAAACGCATTAAAACTAACTAGGAGACTTAGATGAATTATTACGACAACGTAAAGAAGATGGAAGAAATGGGTGTTGATGACAACTATATCCAAGGTTGGATTGCTGGCTATCTTAATAACCCAGAGATTGAAGAACAAAAAATAACCGCTGAATATAAATCGGGCTATAAAGATGGGAAAGAAAAATTAGATGGCAATTTTTCAAATTTTTGCTAATTATTTTAAGCAGTATTAACAATGAATATTAATGATAAAACAATAGAGATAGACCCTGAAGGCTATTTAATTCATCCAGAAGATTGGGATCATGATGTGGCGCTTGAACTGGCCAAATCTGAGAACATAGAGCTGGACGATGACTACTGGCTGGTTTTTGACTTTATGCGTCATTACTACAATGACAACGGCGTTGCACCAGATGTACGCCATACAACCAAACAAATGGCCATTGACTTTAATATTGACAAAAAATTAGCCAAAGCCAGATTGTTTACTATGTTTCCTTATGGCTATGTCAAACAGGCTTGCAAGGTATCCGGCATGAAACGACCAAGAGGTTGGAGTACCGGTTAAACTTTTAGTAGGCAATCTATTTAACACAACCCCTCCTCGTGTTGTTGATTGCCTTGCTAAATTTTTATTTTTTTTAAATTATGAATCGATTTTTAATTAAATTTATATGGGCTTTTTTCTGGCTATTTTTAGGCTTAGTCATTGCGCATAATAATAATATTACCGACCCAATTAAAATCACCATGATTGCAATGGCAAGTTTGTTAATTGCAGATGGATTCAAACAAGTGATTAAAAAAATTGCCTCACACGCACTCACTTAAAGCTCAACAATTCAGGTGTCTTGGGGAAGATGGAAACTAAAGAGCTGATTATATCGGCCATTGGCGCCTTTATCGCTGTTGCTATGGCAGGGTTTTTTTCCAATGTTATTTTAGCAACAACGCACTCGCCGCTTATTATTGCCTCTGCAGGCGCTTCCGCTATGTTGATGTTTGGTTTGCCACATGCGCCTGTTTCTCGCCCATGGAATCTAATTGGCGGTCACATGGTTTCTGCAATCGTTGGTGTCACTTGTTACTACTTAATAGCAGATGCTCTACTCTCCACTTCAGTTGCTATCCCTGTTGCATTGATAGCTATGCATCTATTAAGATGCATGCACCCACCTGGTGGTGCCACCGCAGTTACGGCAATTATTGGTGGTGAGGCCATTCACCAACTTGGCTACATATTTGTTATTATTCCAATATTTTTTAACTCTTTAATCTTGTTAATTGTGGCCATTTCAGTGGCAAGTTTTAGAGATAAAAATCCATTCGAAGACTTACTCTAACCACCAGTAACAGGCGGATAAAAAGCCACCTCATCACTATTTGTAAGTAGCGTTGAATCGTTAGCCATTACCTGATTAACTGCGCACAAAATATTGCTCGGAAAATAGTGGTCGCCATATTTCTCTACCAATAATTGCCGCAACTCACCGGCGGTCATATCACTACTGATGGCTATCTCTTCACCAGAGGTTTTTGTGGTTTCTTTTAACGAAGCAAAGTAAAGTATCTTCATCCACCTATCTCCGCCATTTGTCGATTACTAATGTTGTCAATCGATGAATTAAATTCGTGTTTTTCAGGTTTTTTATTGATTGCTTCAATAATCATTTTCTTAATCTCATCATCACTCCTATCGGAACGCACTGCATCTTTTAGAGAGATTGAATCTTCTTGTCCAAGGCACAAAATCAAATCACCTTTAGCGGTAATTCTAACGCGATTACAGGTTTGACAAAAATGGCTAGATACTGCGCTAATCACGCCAACAGTAGAGTTACTATGATCAATTTTAAAATTCTTAGCAGGGCCGTCAGTCTTGCTAGAAGTCATGGGTGTTATTCTGTTTTTTAAATGCTTGTTAACTCTATTTAAAATATCTTTTTCACTATAGTGCTGAGAGGTAGCCTCAATACCAGCAGAGCCAATAGGCATGGTTTCGATAAAACGAATATCAACACCTTTTTCAATAGCAAAATCAATCATCGATTCGATCTCATTATCATTCACACCACGCATAACCACCATATTTATCTTAATAGGGTGCATGCCTGAGGTGATCGCTGCATCAATGCCTTTGATTACTTCATTAACATCGCCGCCACGAGTGATCTCGTTAAACCTCTCAGGTATTAACGAGTCGATAGAAAGATTAACTCTGTTAACCCCATTATCAAAAAGTTTGCCCGCAAACTTTTCTAACAAATGCCCATTAGTTGAAAGCGGCACATCTTTAATGCCATCAATGTTACTAATTAACTGGGCAATTTTTACAATGCCTCGTCGTAACAATGGCTCACCACCAGTGAGGCGAATTTTACTAACGCCTAACTGAGCAAAGATTCTAACAATTCTTTCAATATCTTCATAGCTCAAAATATCTTCGCGTTTACAGTTTGGAATGTGTTCGGCATCTCGACAATAAAAACACCGATAATTGCAATGCTCGGTAACAGAGAGACGAATATAGTTTATCTCTCGATTAAATTTATCAATGAGTTTAGGCATTTTTTTAAGGCCCTACAGTGAGTTGTTTGTCCAATGACCAGATTTGCCGCCTTTCTTTTCTAGTAATTGCACATCAGAAATTTTCATAAAACGATCAACCGCCTTGCACATATCATAAACGGTGAGTGCTGCCACACTTGCAGCGGTTAATGCCTCCATTTCAACACCGGTTTGTGCGTTTAGCTTAGCAAAAGTATTAATCTTTACCCCGTTATCAAGGTATTCAAAATCAACACTAATTTTTGATAAGTTTAGGCTGTGGCACATTGGGATAAGGTGGTGTGTTTGTTTTGCTGCCATAATGCCAGCAATTCTTGCTACGGCTAATACATCACCTTTTTTAAAATCATTGTCTTTGATTTTTTGTAAAGTTTCCGGACGCATAAAAATACTCGCCGTAGCGCGTGCTTCCCTGGTTGTTATGTCTTTATCAGCCACATCAACCATTTGCGCTTCGCCTTTATTATTTACATGACTTAATTTATCACTCATTGCATCATTTCCTTTAATGGATAAAAGTTAATAATCTCACCTTTTTTAAAGGTAGTTTTTTCGGGTATTTCTGCCAAACCATCCGCCCAAACCATAGAGGACAAAACACCAGAACCTTGCTTGGGGTATTGTGTGGCTTTTGGTGGTATTGTTGAGTTGTCAAGCTTTACCCGCACAAACTCACGCCTAGGTTTCGAACGGTGCCAATCAAAGTTTGCTTCAACCTTCATAGTCGTATTTAGATAATTGCTCACCCCTTGCATCTTTTTAATAAACGGTCTGGCAAATAGTAAAAAAGTGACCATTGATGACACAGGATTGCCCGGCAAGCCAATGAATGCGCTTTCGCCCACATTGCCAAATGCAAGTGGTTTGCCGGGCTTCATCTTAATGCGCCATAAATTTAATTCACCCAATTGTTCTACGGCAGGCTTAACGTGGTCTTCCTCACCAACAGATACACCACCAGTGGTTATAACCAAATCACATTCAGTACTGAGCTCCTTCAATGCATGACATGTTGCATCAAAAGTGTCTTTCACATTGCCCAAGTTAAACACGTCACAATCCAACTTATTTAGCATAGCAACCAAAGCATAACGATTAGAGTTAAAAATCTGCCCTGCTTCTAGTGTTTCACCGGGCTCAACCAACTCATCTCCGGTAAAAAATACACCCACTTTAATTTTATTAAACACCTCTAGGGTATTAACACCAAGTGATGCGGCTAGCGCAATTGCTTGTGGTTGCAGCTTTAAGCCCGCTTGTAAAACAACTTCGCCAGATTTGATGTCATTACCCATTGGCCTAATGTTCTCAAAATAGGCTATTGGACGGTAAATCTCAATCTTTGAATCATTCTCAATTAACTCACACTCTTCTTGCATAATCACTGTGTTGGCGCCTTGTGGTATGGGCGCCCCGGTAAAGATTCGCGCTGCACAACCAGGCCCTAATACGCTACCAACACTACCTGCAGGAATACGATCAGTAATCTCAAATGCCAGCCCACCAACAACACCAAGTTGCTCTTCTTGCAAATGAATTGCGTAGCCGTCCATTGCAGAATTATCAAAACCGGGCACATTAATTGTGGCTCGCACTTCTGTGGCTAAAACCCTATCGAGTGCATCATCAAGCACAACCATTTGAGTACTGTTAACAACCCTTGCAGAGTCAGTTAATAGCGTCAAAGCTTCACTAGTAGAAATCAGCGACTGCGGTATTTCATCGCAGGCACAATCAGCTTGTTGATGGTCCATAATCAGTGTGTAACCTGTTTTTATAATTAAAATTAACCGTTTGATTGTATCATACGACTTATATATTCGTCTATAACATACCTACATGAAAAACATAAGCAAAAGCGACATAACTGCTGTCATCCTCTCAGGAGGACAGGCCACTCGCATGGGCGGGCAAGACAAAGGTTTAATTTTATTTAAAAACAAACCTTTAATCAGTTATGTGGCTAACATTATTAACAAAAGTGTTAACAGTATATTGGTGAGCGCTAATAAAAACCTTGACCTTTATCAAAAATTTGGCACAGTTATTAGGGATGATTTATCTGGATTTCAGGGGCCACTTGCCGGCGTTTCTAAAGCAATGCACGTTGCCAACACTCCTTATTTATTGGTGCTGCCTTGTGATGGACCCTTTGTTAATAGCCTTTTAGTTGAACGACTGGTTCAATCCATGCAGCAACATGAGGTGAATATTTGTGTTGCTAGCAATGGCGACAAAATTCACCCAACCTACTCGCTCATTAATATTGCTTTGAAAGACAATTTAGATAAATTTTTACAATCAGGTGGGCGTAAATTTGGTCTTTGGCTTAAAAATAACAACGCACTTAAAGTTGATTTTTCAGATCAACCAGATATCTTTATCAATCTTAATTCACCGCAAGATTTTGCCGATGCGGATTAACGCCAACGGTCTTTTTGCTTGTTGTCACTCGCCTTGGCTTCTACCCACTTACTTTGGTTTTCAGTGTGTTCTTTTTTCCAAAAAGGCGCTTGAGTTTTTAAAAAATCCATAATAAATTCACAAGATTCAAAAGCAGCCTGTCGGTGCTGGCTGGTTGTAACCACCAATACAATTTGATCATTAATTTGTAAGTCGCCCACACGATGAATAATCGTAACCTTGCCAAGTGGCCATCTGTCTTGTGCCTGATTAGCGATAGACTCTAATGATTTTTCAGTCATGCCAGGGTAGTGCTCTAGTGTCATCTTTTGGATAGGCTCACCTTCTAAATCTCGCACTGTGCCAACAAAACTCACAACCGCGCCAATATTGCTATCATCGCCTCTGGCTAAAGATACTTCTGTATTGAGATCAAAGTCTTGTGTTTGTACAACAATTTTATTCATGCTCTAATTTTAGTTTTAAATCACCCTTGTTGGGTTGATTTAAATCAATCAGCTTAATATTAATTCCCATATAATGAGCAAACATGGAAATCACACCTTATTTTGCAACACTATTAGCGCTATTGTTTTTTGTAGTCGCTTTTGTCTACTCATCTGTTGGCATGGGTGGGGGTTCATCTTATACAGCACTCATGGCAATTGCGGGCATGAGTGCTATCACTATTCCCATGGTTTCACTCTCGCTTAATTTACTTGTTTCCACCATAGGCAGTATCAATTTCTTGCGTAATAAGCATGGTAAGTTGCACATTGTTCTACCGTTTTTAATCTCGGCCATTCCTTTTGCTTATTTGGGTGGTTCACTACATTTACCAAAAGCAGTCTTTCTATGGATATTGCTTATATCGCTTGTTGTCGTTGCCATGCGCATTTACCTTTGGGAAGATACAAGTTTTGAAATAACATTAAACCAAAAACAAAAAACACTGGTCTCTTTAATTGCGGGCTCTATCCTTGGCCTTGTTGCTGGCATTGTGGGTATTGGTGGTGGCGTATACTTAGTGCCACTTATTATCATGCTACGCATTGGCTCTCAAAAAGAGGCGGCCGCTACGGGCGCTATCTTTGTTTGGACAGTATCGCTCTCTGGACTTATTTCACGCTTACAATATAACACAATCGACCTAAGCAACTACCTTTCGTTAATTGTGGCGGTTGTTGTTGGTGGCTTTCTTGGCTCTTACTTTGGTTCTTTCAAATATAGCCCTAAAACCATGGAAAAATCTTTAGGTGTTATCATTCTAGTGGCCATTGTTTTTTTACTCAAAAAAATACTGTTTTAACCGCCTGAAAACAACCTATGTTATTTTTAAAATTCAAAGTACTTAATATAATTCAATATCTTAATTCTCATTATATTAATGACAAATGACTAAAGAAGAAAAAACTATCGATATTTGCGGTGTTCTGGTTCATGCAACTCAAGGCAAGGAGAAAAAGATAAAAGAAAACCTCAACACCATTAATGGTGTCAACGTTCACTACATTACTAAAACCAATCGTCTAATTATCACCATCGAAAAAGATGAAAAAGGCCAAATTATGGATATCATCGACGGCTTCAATGATGTTGATGGCGTTATATCAACCATTTTAACCTACCAACACTCCGAACTAATTTTAGAGCAGTGAACAAGTCTGTTTCACGCAGAGAATTTTTAATAAATTCGGCTAGATTAGCCACCACCACTACACTTATTGCAACGGGCCTATTAAGCTATTCAAAATATTCCTACTCTTTACCTGCAAAAGCCATACGTCCACCCGGCGCTCTAAATGAAAAAGCATTTAATGCTGCCTGTATTCGTTGCGGCCTATGCGTTAATGATTGTCCATTTCCAACACTAAGTTTAGCAACTCTAAAAGACGATGTTGCTCTGGGCACTCCGTTTTTTACCGCCAGAGAAGCAGGTTGTGAAATGTGTGACGATATCCCATGTGTCAAGGCTTGTCCAACAGGAGCGCTCGATAAAAATCTAACTGATATTAATGATGCCAAAATGGGTTTGGCTCGTATTGTAGATACAAAAGGTTGTATTGCTTATCAAGGCTTGCGTTGCGAAGTGTGTTTTAATGTTTGCCCAATCCGTGGCAAAGCAATTACGATTGAAATGCGACACAACAAACGCAGTGGCAAACACACAATGTTTATACCCATTGTCAACTATGATCATTGCACGGGCTGCGGTAAGTGCGAGCAAGCTTGCATTATGGAAGAGGCGGTTATTAAAGTACTCCCAACCAAACTTGCCATGGGCAAAAGACAAGATCATTACAAACTCGGCTGGGAGGAAAAACAAAAATCTGGAAAATCATTAGTATCGCCAGATATTGAGCACAAGTACAACCTACCAGAAGGCAAAAAATATGACCTACAAGGCAAAGGGCTAACCGATGTTAAAGTTGAATCTAGTTTAGATAATGCATTAGACACACTCAATAAATTTAATCCCCTGTTTGATATTAAAAGCAAATGAAGAAAAAAATCAACATTTGCCAAAAAACAGGCCTAGATGCGCAAAAATCCAAAGGCTGGCTAGGCGCCAACAAATACTTAATAATGCGCCGTATTTCTCAGTTGAGTATTTTGTTTGTATTTTTATTAGGCCCTTGGTTTGGTATTTGGATTGTTAAAGGCAATCTAACTTCAAGCCTAACGTTAGACACATTACCACTAACTGACCCTTATGTATTATTGCAATCTTTTTTTGCGGGCCACTCTATTATTAAAGACGCACTGATTGGTGCGCTAATTGTTATTGTATTTTATCTTGTTGTTGGTGGTCGGGTATTTTGTTCTTGGGTTTGTCCAGTCAATATTGTTACCGATGCGGCCAACTGGCTCCGTTGTAAATTAGGCGTTCAAAATAAAGGCGGGGGTATAACCAGCAAAACTCGCTACTGGCTTTTAGCCATGAGTTTTATATTAGCCTTTGTCACAGGCAGTGTTGTCTGGGAGTTGGTTAATCCGGTTTCTATTTTGCATCGCGGTATTATTTTTGGCATGAGTTTTGGTTGGGGTTTAATTGCGCTTATTTTTTTATTTGATTTACTGGTGGTTAACAAAGGCTGGTGTTCGCGCCTATGTCCAGTCGGCGCTTTTTATTCATTATTAGGCAAAGGCTCGTTACTCAGAGTTAGTGCAAAAAATAGAGATGACTGCACCGATTGTTTGGAATGTTTTTCTGTATGTCCAGAGTCTCAAATCATCAGGCCAGCACTCAAAGGCCAAGGCAGCGATATCATCTTAGATGGCAATTGCACTAACTGTGGAAGATGTATTGATATTTGTGAGCCAGATGTGTTTTCTTACACCACTCGATTTAAAAAAAATACAACTAAATAACCTATGTTAATGAAAAACATCTAATAACCCATTAGAGTGTGAAGTTCATATTGACAGATGTAGATATTTTTTTAATTGTTCGTGAGGAGAAATAAATGGCCATTACAAGAAGAGAGTTCATAAAGAATAGTGCAATAAGTGCAACAGCAGCAACAGCAGGTGTCACACTTCCAAGCATTGCGCTCGCCAATCAAGGTGATGATGAAGTCAGATGGGATAAAATCCCTTGTCGTTTTTGTGGTACAGGTTGTTCGGTATTAATCGGCACTAAAGACGGAAGAGTTGTTGCCACACAAGGCGACCCAGATGCACCTGTTAACAAAGGCCTTAATTGTGTTAAAGGTTATTTCCTATCTAAAATTATGTATGGCAAGGATCGTCTAACTCAGCCTCTCCTACGTAAGAAAAACGGAAAATACGACAAAAATGGTGAGTTTGCACCAGTATCTTGGGACGAAGCCTTTGATGTTATGGAAGACAAGTTTAAGGCTGCCCTTAAAGTATCTAAAGAAGAAAACAAAGGCAAACCTGCTGATCAACTAACCTCTCGTGTGGGCATGTTTGGCTCTGGTCAATGGACAGTATGGGAAGGTTACGCTGCTTCTAAATTATTTAAAGCGGGCTTTAGATCGAACAATATTGACCCGAATGCTCGCCATTGTATGGCATCAGCAGTCGGTGCTTTCATTCGCGCCTTCGGTTCAGACGAGCCAATGGGTTGTTATGATGACTTCGAGCATGGTGATGCTTTCGTATTATGGGGCTCAAATATGGCAGAGATGCACCCAATTTTATGGTCACGTATTTCAGACACTCGCCTAACTAAGCCAAATACAGAAGTACATGTTCTATCAACTTTTGAGCATCGTTCTTTTGATTTAGCAGATAACGGCATGGTGTTTAACCCACAATCTGATTTAGCAATTCTTAACTATATTGCTAACTACATTATTGAAAACAAAGCTTACAATAAAGAGTTTCTGAAAAAACACGTTAACTTTAATAAAACACCAATAGATATTGGTTACGGCTTGCGTGCAGATCACCCATTACAGAAAAAAGCTAAAAATGCTAATAAAGGCAAGCTTAGCAAAATTAGTTTTGATGAATATGCAGCATCGGTTAAACCTTATACTTTAGAGAAAGCAGCAGAGATTTCAGGCGTTCCTGCCAAGAAACTAGAACGTTTAGCCAAACTTTATGCTGATCCAGATAAAAAAATTGTCTCTTTATGGACAATGGGCTTTAACCAACATACACGTGGTGTTTGGGTAAACGGCCTAATGTACAACGTACATTTACTAACAGGTAAGATCTCTGAGCCAGGCAACGGTCCATTCTCATTAACGGGTCAGCCTTCGGCTTGTGGTACTGCTCGTGAAGTGGGTACATTCGCTCACCGCTTACCTGCAGATTATGTGATCATGAAAAAACCACATCGTGATTTTGCTGAGAAAATTTGGAAGCTTCCAGAAGGCACAATCCCAGGTAAAAAAGGTTATCATGCGGTTGCTCAATCTAGGGCGCTTAAAGATAGCAAGCTAAACGCTTATTGGGTAATGTGTAATAACAATATGCAAGCAGGCCCTAATATTAACGATGAAATGCTACCGGGCTGGCGCAACCCTGACAACTTTGTTGTTGTCTCAGACCCATACCCAACCGTATCAGCGCAAGCAGCTGATCTTATCCTACCAACAGCAATGTGGGCAGAAAAAGAAGGTGCATATGGTAACGCTGAAAGACGTACTCAATTCTGGCGTCAGCAAGTTGATGCACCGGGACAAGCTAAATCAGACTTGTGGCAATTGGCTGAATTCTCTAAGAGATTTACAACTGATGATGCTTGGTCAGATGAGCTATTAGCACAAAATCCAGAATACAAAGGTAAGAGTTTGTATGACGTATTGTATGCCAATGGACAAGTTAACAAGTTTCATAAACAAACCATATCTGATGATAGAGGTAACACTTATAAAAACTCAGAGATGGATGACTTTGGTTATTACATTCAAAAAGGTTTGTTTGAAGAATACCGTCGATTCCAGCTTGAGGGCCCTAAAAAAGGTCACGAACTGGCTAAGTTTGAAACTTATCATAAAACCAGAGGTTTGCGTTGGCCAGTGGTTAACGGCAAAGAAACCTTATGGCGCTACCGTGAAGGCTATGACCCGTATGTTAAAAAAGGCGAAGGCGTTAGTTTTTATGGTAAACCAGATGGCAAGGCCAATATTATTACTGCGCCGTATGAGCCACCTGCAGAGATGCCAAATGAAGAGTTTGATTTATGGATGTCAACCGGTCGCGTGTTAGAGCACTGGCATTCAGGCACCATGACAAGACGTGTGCCAGAGCTTTATCGTGCAGTGCCAGATGCGGTTTTATACATGCATCCAGCAGACGCCAAGTCTAGAGGTTTAAGACGTGGCAATAATGCAAAAATTATCTCTTCACGTGGTGAGATTGTTGCTATGGTTGAGACCAAAGGTCGTAATAAGCCACCTAAGGGTTTGGTCTATGTACCTTGGTTTGATGCTTCTCGCTTAGTTAACAAACTAATACTAGACGCTACAGATCCATTATCAAAAGAAACTGACTTCAAAAAGACGCCAGTTAAAATTGTTAAAGCATAATAAAGGAGAGCAATATGAAAAATAAATTATTAGCCATAACAGCAACCTCGGTTTTTGCTTTAAGTATAAGTGTTCAAGCTGATTTCTTTGGTTCTGATCATAACTGGAATAACCCTATGTCATCCATGATCGATGCAGCAAAAGATGTGGTTACTGATACAATTGACGTTGTACAAGATGCTGTACAAACTACCGTTGATAAAGCTACTGATGTGGTTAACTCAGTAGCAGATTCAGCAGAAGTTGCCTCATTGCGAGGCACTCACGCACTGGATGATTTGTCTCTTGAACCGCCTAAAGGAAAGTGGCTTAAGAATATTGATTTTGATCGAAACTTTAGCGACCAACCACCACTGATTCCACACAAATCAAAAGGCATGAAAATTACACTAAAGAAAAACAAATGTTTATCTTGTCATAGCAACGAAAACTGGAGAGAAGAGGATGCTGTGAAAATGACAGCCTCTCACTTCATGGACCGTTCTGGAAAGCGCCTAAAAACAGTGTCTCCAAGACGTTACTTTTGTACGCAATGTCATGTTCCACAAATTGACAACAAACCTTTAATCGGTAGTGATTACACAAATACTGACAACGATTAAACCCATAACAAGGTATATTGCTTAATAAATAACACGCCTTGTATTTCAATGTCAAACATGACCAGAGCCCAATTCCTTCGTGGTGGTTGGGGCTCTAATAAACAAGCTGTCATCAGGCCGCCATGGTCTGTCTCGGAAGAATCATTTACTGATTTGTGCAATCGTTGTGGTGCCTGTATAGACGCCTGTCCAGAAAAAATTATTGCCAGCGGTTCTGGCAAATTCCCAATGGTTGATTTTCAAAAAGGGGAATGTAGTTTTTGCCAAGAGTGTGCAAAGGCTTGTCAATATCATGCCTTTATAGCATTAAGTGAAAAACCTTGGGATATCAAGGCAGAAATTAAAGATCATTGTTTGTCAAAAATAGGCGTGGTGTGTCAATCTTGTTCCGAGGTTTGTGATAACAATGCCATTCACTTTAGCTTGCAAATGGGCGGTGTGCCAGATATTAGCTTAGATAGTGCGCAATGTAATGGTTGTGGCGCTTGTGTGTCAATCTGTCCAAAAAGTGCTATCAAAATCTCAATAGTAAAATAAATAATGAAAAACTCAAATAACAAACCAAATACATTTGTTTTAAAAATTTCACTGCCTTTTTTACTATTAAGCTTGGCAGCTGTGCAAACACATGCATTAAACAAAACCAAAGGAAGCTCATCAAAAGGTGAGTCTATTGCGATCAAATCTTGTGATCGTTGTCATGGCGAATTAGGTATTAGTGATGATACTGATACCCCGCACCTAGCGGCACAAAGTAGTAGCTATATTATTAAACAATTGCAAGACTATAAAAGCAAATTACGCAATGATAAAAACATGTACAAGCGTGTTAAAAGACTAAGCAAACAAGACATGGCAGATCTTGGCACATGGTACAGCCAACAAACGCTACCCGAGCTAGACACATCATTAAAAAATACAATCAAAGCACCTGCGTTAATCACCCAAGGAGACACCAATCGCAACATTCCACCTTGTGAGCTCTGCCATGGTAAAGATGGAAAAACCAGTATTGGTGATGTGCCTATATTAGCTGGACAACAAGCGGGCTATCTACTTTCTACCATGGAATATTTTGCTGACGGCTCTAGAGCAAATGATCAAGGAGGCACCATGCAAGGGCTTGTTAAAAATCTATCGGACGTAGAAATTGAAGCGTTAGCTAAATACTATTCTGAACTAGGCGCTAGACCTGCTGAATTTGACTAATTACATCGGATAGTTTTTATAAATCAGCGTCTTCAATGATAGAGCTGATCAAGCCCTGTATTCTAGCAATGCCTTTTTTTGATTTTTCGTCAATCGCCTCAGGCGTTGCCCAAACCACGTAGACTTTTTTAGGGTCTTTTTCAAGATTAAAAACTGCAATCTTAAACGGACAAAGCAAAATATTTAGAGGGTTGGCCCTAGATATATCGTGTGAGATGCCTGCACTACAAAACTCAATAATTTCTGCATTTTTATAGATATTTCTTCTAAAGTTAAAAACACTTTTGGTATTGTTAAGCATTTCACTAGCGTGGAATACCCCAGCAATATTAAGCCCCTTTCCCTTAACAGCATCAAGAAGATCATCACGAATATCTTGGTATTCAGCTTCAACAATGGTGGTAGTAACATGCTTTGCAACTGCTGCTCTTACAAAAAACACAGATAAAACAACAAAAATTATTAGGGATGAATATCTCTTCATAAGTAAGCTTCCTTTTTAAAGTTGCATCCTTACCGGGGCATTCGGAGAGAGCATTCACTGAAAAGATAAAGATGCAGCTTGAATTATATAAGCAAGCAATTTGGCCTTAAATAACATAGGTTGACTCCACCATTAAATTAATTTATGTCTTAAATAACATAGGTTATTTTCAACTTTAGCTCGCATAAGTATATTGGTGGCTCAATAGTATTAAACTCAAGCGGATTAGGCACTTGTTTTTTATTATTAAGTGAGGAGATTCTGCTAATGCAGAATTAATTTTAAATACACAATACGGAGTTTTTTATGATAAGAAATACAATCACAAAATCTGCATTATTGGCTACTGGACTAATGTTATCAGTGCAATCATTGGCGGAGCCAAGCGCTGAAGCACTGGGCTACACCTGTGCAGGTTGTCATGGCACTAACGGTGCAAGTACAGGTAATGCAATCCCTTCTTTAGCAGGCCTATCAGAAGGCTATTTAATCGGTGCGATGAATGCTTATCGTGATGATGAAAGATCTTCAACCATTATGGGTCGAATTGCTAAAGGCTATACTGAAGAGCAAATTGAATCAATGGCCAGTTTCTTTGCTGCTCAACCAGTTCATTCTAATATTAACCAAAAGTACGACGCCACAAAAGCAAGAGCCGGTGCAAAACTACATGATAAATATTGTAGTTCTTGTCATACAGCAGGCGGCACAGATCCAGAAGATGATGCAGGCTTATTATCAGGTAACTCTAAGTTATTCATGAAATACACTCTAGCTGATTTCCATGATGGTTCGCGCGACATGCCTAAGAGAATGAAAAAGAAAATGAAAAAAATGCTAAAGAAAGATCCAGATGCATTAGGCAAATTAGTTAATTACTACGGTAGTGGTAAATAAAGGAGAATACTAATGAGTAAACAAAATAGAAGAAGTTTTATAAAAACAGTAGGCTTAGGTGCCGCTGCAGCAACTGCAGCGACTTACACGCCTTTCGCTATTGGTGGTGCAACTAAAAAAGTTGTTGTTATTGGTGGTGGTATGGGTGGCTCTGTTGCTGCTAAGTACATCAGAATGATGGACAAATCAGTTGAAGTTACCCTAATCGAAGCCAACAAAGATTATTACACTTGTTTTGCTAGTAACGAAGTTTTAAGTGGCGAACGTAGTCTTGATTCAATCAAGTTTGGTTATGGTGGGCTTAAGGGTCACGGCATTAATGTTGTGCATGATAAGGTAACTGATATTAATGCACGTGCTAGAAAAGTTGTAACCGCTGGTGGGCACAGCTTTGCTTATGATCGTTGTATCGTCTCCCCTGGTATTGATTTTAAATACGATCAAATTGAAGGCTATGATGCCAATGTAGCAAACACCAGCATTCCACATGCTTGGAAGGCTGGCCCGCAAACACAAATGCTTCGTAACCAACTAAAAGACATGAGAAATGGTGGTACTGTTGCTATTTGCCCTCCGCCAAATCCTTTCCGTTGTCCTCCAGGGCCTTATGAGCGCGCTTCACAGATTGCTCATTATTTAAAAGCGCATAAGCCAAAATCTAAAATTATCATTCTTGATCCTAAGCCAAAATTCTCAAAAATGGGCTTATTCACAGGTGGTTGGGAACGTCACTACGGCTACAAAACCGACAACTCAATGATTGAGTGGCACGGTACACCAAAAGGCTCTGATGACAATGTTTTAACCTCAATCGATGTCAAAACTAAAACAGCAACAACTGGCTTTAGTGAAGTAAAAGCAGATGTTCTAAATGTTATTCCAGCACAAAAAGCAGGTAAGATCGCATTTACAGCTGGCTTAACAAACGAATCAGGCTGGTGTCCGGTTCGTGGCGATACGTTTGAATCAACCATTCACAAAAATATTCACGTGATTGGTGACTCAGCAATTCAATCTCCATTACCTAAGTCGGGCTATGCAGCAAACTCAGAAGGTAAAGTTTGTGCAGCAGCAGTGGTGGCGCTATTAAATGGTGAAAGTGCACCAGATCCTACTTATGTCAATACTTGTTATAGTGTAATCGCACCAGGTGATGGTATCTCTGTTGCCATGGTTTACGGCTTTAAAGATGGCAAAATCATCAAGATTAAAGGCTCAGGTGGCTTAACACCAGGCAAATTTGATGCCAAGCTAAGAGAAAGAGAGCAGTATTATGGTTATTCTTGGTTTAAGAATATCACTCATGATACCTTTGGCTAAAATAGCTCCTCAATAAACCTTTTGGTTTAGAAGCCCCAGCTTCATAGTTTGGGGCTTTTTTTTGCCATTTATCAAATAGCCCCCCTTAAGACAATACCCATGTTAACATTAAGTCTTTTTTGACCTAAATAAAAAACCTTGCCCTATATCAAGGTATGCTTTTAATATAAGAATACAATGATAATCTAATATTAAAACTTGAGGAAAGACAATGTCTTGTAACGGGAATAATAAAATTTCTGAAAATTGCCTAAGCTGCCTAGTGCGTAAAAGTACGGTGTTCGGCGCTTTAACAGATGATGAAATGAAATCTGTTGAAGGCTATATTGAGAAAAAACGCCATTTTCAATCTGGCGAATATATCATTCAAGAAAACGCTAGTATCAACTATAGTCTATGTATTAACGCCGGATATTTAATTTTAGGCAGTTATTTAGAAGACGGCTCTCGCCAAATATTCCAAGTGGCAATGCCAGGCGACTCGATTGGGTTTTCACACAGTAATGATGCTTATCATTATTTTGTTCAAGCAATAACCGAGGTTGACGTTTGTGTTATTAACAACGTTACAATTGACAAACTGATTGGTGAACAAAAACCAATCGCTACCAAATTAATTGAGATCCTTTCTCATAATGCCAATGTTAACCAACAACATCTATTAAATCTTGGCAGAAAAAGCGCCAAAGAAGCACTTGCTTATTTGATAATGGATATATCTACTCGTATTAAGCAACAACCTTCTAACTGTGATGCCAGTGAATCTGAATTGTGCTTTTTCCCACTTAACCAAGAAGACATGGCTGATATTTTAGGTCTTACAAAGGTGCATGTTTCACGGGTTATTTCATCATTTAAAAAAGAAGCCTTAATTCAATGCTCTCAGAAAAAACTTAAAGTATTAAAGGAAGAACGCCTCTCTGAGATTGGTGGATTTATCCTTATTAATAACCAGTAATAGCTAGTTTTATTTGACTTCTACACCATTTTTGTAGTTTGTCTTAAAATTTATTTTGCCGTCTTTACCCCACCAAATGCCAGCTCCTTCGATCTTGCCGTTTTTGTAATCCATGGCTTTCAATTTCTCACCACTTGAATAATACCAAACAGTTGGGCCGTGTCTTTTCCCAGCTTTATAGCTCGTTTCCAGTTCTTTTTGTCCATTCTTGTGCCACCAAATAGCATCGCCATCTTCCTTGCCATTTTTAAAGTAAACATCAAACTCTTTTTGTCCGCTTTTAAACCAAGAAGTGCTGAGTCCCTCTTCCTTGCCTTGTTTGTAATTTACTTCCATTATTTTTTGTCCGCTCAGATGCCACAACACAAACAAGCCATGTCTTTTGCCGTTTTTATAGGCGATTTTTTTCATTTTATTGCCATTCTTATACTTGGTTTGCACACTGCCATTAAAAGGTGAGCTGTGACCCTTTTGATACAGTGTTCCATTAATATCCATGGTTTGTTCAGCATCAATCACTGCCGATGTTGAACCATTATCAGCCGTACAGCCCACAATCAAAAACAGCAATAAACTTAGTAGTATTCTCATTATATGGATCTTAATATCGGCTAATCTTTATTGCCACTATCTTTAATATCGTTTAAGGTGTTTTTGGTATCTTGCAATATATCACCAACCCCTAGACTCTGATCTTCAAAGTTAAGTTGTTCTTTAAGGGTATCAGTATCAAGCTCAGTAGAAATATCTTCTTGGATTTTATTGGTAATTTTTTTTGCTTTTCCAATATAGTGGCCCGCTTTTCTTGCGATAGCTGGCATTCTTTCGGGCCCAACAACAATAAGCGCAATAACACCAATAAGCGCAAACTCCCAAAAACCGATATCAAACATGCATTACTTTTGCTTAATCGCTTTGGTTTCTATATTTTGCTCATCTTTTATGGATTTTTTAAACCCTTTAATGGCGCCACCAAGGTCGCTGCCAATATTCTTTAAGCGTTTACCCCCAAAAATCAGTAGTACAATTACTAATATTATGAGTAATTCAGTCACTCCAAACCCCATATTTTTCTCCTATTCTTGCTCTCGCATTATTCCTAAACTAAGAAGGTTATGATAAGTCTATGTCTGCTTTATCAACATAACATAGGTTAATTAATAAATAAAATTTAGCAAATAATCAAAATCATTCAAAATATAGCAATAAAACCCTTTAAAAACAGCTACTTTAAGGGGTTAAAGGCGATTTTTTGCCAAAAAACAGCCTGATAAAAGCTTCAAATTTAAAAAATTCGGAAATTTTGCAAATGGACATAAAAAAGCGCCAATCAAGGCGCCTCTTTATTTTTCACACTCTCATCTCCTTAGAATGTTTGGGTTAATATTGTCGTTGGGCAAGAGGTAGCAAGTCAAATCAGAAACTTTGCTGTTTTATAAACCAACGACAACATTAATAATCTAATTATAAAACAAAGATGGGGGGGTGGAAGTTTTTTTAGTTTATTTTGGACGATAATCAATATTACTTTTTTTGAGCGTCCAATAAAAAACCACCCTCTCGGGTGGTTTTTGCGTAATTTATTTAAAAATTACTTAGCAGCAGCATCGTTTGAAGAAGCGGTGCCTGAAGCCATTGCGTCTGCATAGCCTTTAGCGTAAGCGTCTGCTTGTGCTTGTGCTTGTGCGTCAGCTACACCTTTAGCATAAGCATCTGCAACACCTTTAGCATTGGCATCACCTGAACCAGAAGCAGAGCCGTCAGCTGCGCCTGAAGCGTTTGTGTCAGTCTTATTGCTAGTGTTAAACTTTGTACCGAAATCAGTATTGTTTAACCAGTTATTACCGCCTTGGAAAGGGCCCCAGTTTTGAGCACCAGAAAAAGGACCGGCATTAGAACCACCACCAAATGGACCCATGTTGTTGCCACCTGAGAAAGGGCCCCAGTTAGAGCCGCTATTCATAGGGCCCATGTTAGAGCCACCATCAAAAGGACCCCAGTTGTTACCACCTGAGAAAGGGCCCCAGTTAGAGTTATTACCACCCCAACCCGCTGTTGCCACTGCTGAAGCCATTACTGTTGCAATCGCGATTGCTTTTGTTACGTTTTTCATATTGTTCTCCTTATTAGAGTTGTTTTTATAGTTTAAGTAAAAAATTGATATTCACTTATGTGCCATCCTACACTACTTAGAGCAGGATGCAACTCTATTAGTAAAAGCTAATTTTGCCCCATACTTCTCTTACTGCACTTTAAAACAACGCTACAAAAAACCAGATTAATGTCAATAACTTGACTTAAGTCAATTAAAAATTAAATTTTCTATATAGAATGCACCCATATACACAAACAAAAGGAAAGCACATGAAATTTAAAATACTAACTATTTTGCTTTTATTGCCACTATTCAGCTTTGCTGGCGGTAAAACCGTTTATCAAGACAATTGTGAAAAATGCCACGGTTTTTCACAACAAGGCTTTTTGGGTTTGCCTTTGTACAGAAGCACTATTGCCAACCACACTGATGACTATCTTAAAAAGACCATAAAATATGGCAGACCAGGCAGAGTTATGCCTGAATTTGACCTATCAGACACACAAGTCACAGAATTGATCCAATTTCTTCGTTCTGGACTGCCAGAGCCCAAATACTCAGATTCACCGATAACTGGTAATACTGACAGAGGAAAATACTATTACGAAAGATACTGCACAAGATGCCATGGGGACGCACTACAAGGCGGTGAAGGCGTAGGTGTCTATTTATATTGGCAGAATAATCAGGCGGTTTCACCTCCTGCACTAGCCAATCAGGCATTCTTACATTCAGCAAGCGATCAAATGATTAAACACATTATTCTAAATGGTATTGAAAACTCAGAGATGTCTTCCTACGCCAATAAGCTTAATGACGAAATGGCTAACGATATGGTGGCATACATCAGATCACATGAAAAACCTATGGTGGATGGAGAAACGCCAGATGACGAACCGCTGTCATTTATCTACGAGAGTAGTAAAAACATGAAAGACACAATTAGCAAGCTAAAAAAAGGCGCCACTGCGCATGGCTTTGAACTACACTCATCAAGACATTTAACACAAAACCATAGTGACAGAAAACAGCTTATTGTTCGTTTCTTTAATTCCGACAATGTCATAGAATTTTTGAAAATTGATCAGCGCTTAGGCTTAATTCTACCGCTAAGAGCAACTGTCATGGAAAGGGAAGACAAGAAAGTCATTGTTGTGATTGAAAACTACGCCTACACCCTTAAACATTTTGAAAATCAAAAGATGAATAAGGCAGCTAGCGACCTAAACAAACAAATGAAGCAAATGATTGAGGCGGCACTTGACATCAATTAACCCTGTTTTATATTGGGCATAAAATACAAAGAAAACTTTATCATTACGCGCTTGAGTCATGATCAACCTTAATCAAGACAATCAATACTCTGTTATCCCGTTTCTACGCCTGGGGTTTAGGCCGTTTTTCTTCGCAACCGGAATGATTGCCGTATTGTCAATGTTAATGTGGATGGTATTCTACCCTTCGCTGATTTTGATTAATAACGCCAATCCGATTGATTGGCATGCGCATGAAATGATTTTTGCTTATTCTTCGGCAGTAACTGTTGGTTTTTTATTAACTGCCAGCAAAAATTGGACCGGCGTACAAACCCTTTACAACAAGTCGTTGTTGGCATTGTTTGCCTTATGGATAGCAGGGCGATTTCTGCCTTTTGTTGCTAACGAATACCTTGTTTATCAGGCGATTGTCGATAGTAGCTTTTTGGTGTTTTCCAGTATGGCCATTGCTTATCCAATTATCAAAGCCAAGAGCTGGAACAACCTTGGCATTGTGGCTAAAGTGATGCTTTTAGCAACTGCTCATATCTTATTTTATTTAGGCTTGTTGGGTACGCTTGATCAAGGCATTTATATGGGCACTTATCTTGGCTTCTATTTAATCATTAGCCTATTATTTATGATGTCTAGACGACTTTTGCCGTTTTTTATTGAACGCGGTATTGGATTGGAGACCGAGCTAAAAAATTCTAAATTTTTGGATTTGTCTAGTTTGTTCTTATTTTTAGCTTTTGTGATAATCGAGGTGTTCTTTGCTAGCCCACTTAGTACAGTTATTGCTGGTGCTTTATTTGTCATCCATTCTATACGACTCTTTAATTGGTATCATCCAAGAATCTGGCAAAAGCCATTGCTCTGGAGTATCTACTTAGCCTATGGTTTTTTAACCTTAGGTTTTGCTATTAATGTTGTTGGGTATTTTGCTAATATCGGCCCTAACCTTGATATTCACGCTTTTGCTTTTGGCCTTGCGCTGATGGTGCTTAGCATGATGGCGCGCGTTAGTCTGGGGCATACTGGGCGCAATGTATTTGATCCACCCAAGCAGTTGGGCGGTATGTTTGCTTTGTTAGTATTGTCTTTTGTATTCCGCGTATTAATGATCATGTTTGACATTGAGCATTATGTTGAATGGGTGTTTATCTCACAAGTTTTATGGATCGTTGCTTTTGTATTTTTCTTAATTATTTATACGCCAATGTTTTTTAAAGCAAGGATTGACGGACAGTTTGGGTAATGAAAATAGCAGACGAACTCTTAATTTTAGCGCGAGAACATCATATCTCCCTGTCACTAGGCAACAAGTGCGTCAATACTGCTAAAGCAGGCAAGGCGGAAGACATTAAAGCATTGTGTTTAAAAATATCACAAACTTTTGGTGCTTCTTTTCAGGCACATTTTGAAACAGAAGAGATAACAATATTCGCCCCTTTAAAAGATAAATCCGCCACACTAAAAGCCATGTGTGAGCAACTAACAAAAGAGCACCAACAACTCTATAAACTGGCACAAGCACTTAAAGACAAGCCCGAGCTATTAGCAGAATTTGGCGATTTATTAAAGGCACACACCAGAATAGAGGACAGAGAGTTGTTTCCTCATATAAATCTGCTTTCTAAGGCGCAGCGACAAATCATTAAAGACTCAAGTGAGCGGCATTTGCCCATTGCTAAGCTATAACTTTATGGCTTAAAAACGACAATATGACGACAGGCATAAAAAAAGGTCTGCAGCTATAAACTACAAACCCTTTTGAATATGGTGCCGAAGGCCGGACTCGAACTGGCGACCTACTGATTACAAATCAGTTGCACTACCAACTGTGCTACTTCGGCATCAAATTGAGATTATACCCAAAGGGGTAAATTGCTCAATGATTATTTGCTAAAAATACCTACAAATAAAAAGCGCCCGAAGGTGCTTTTTAAAATATCTAAAGTATTTTGTTATTTATTTAACAAACTCAATAAAGCTTTGCTGGTCTGCATCAACCTCGCTCATGACTTCAGCAACAGTGCCGCCAAACATATCGCCTAACAACTTAGCGTTCATATAACCCAACCAAACACTACCATCTGTTTTTTCATAAACAGAGATTGTACAAGGCATAA
>JAERTA010000113.1 GCA_016845205.1 Gammaproteobacteria bacterium | reverse complement strand
ATTCTTCCATCTGTCGCCAGAATCTTTGCTACGCACAATTGAGCTAATATTTTCAAAGTCATTACGCTTAGTCCAGAGCTCGCCATCAATAGCAAATGGCGGATAGTTTTGTGTGAACCATGTTGGTGCATTAATAGGGTTGCCAGCTCGGCTAATTAATCGTTCACCATCCCAAAAACCACGAATGCCGTCGAGTTTCTCGCTCATGATCCAGCCGACTACATTTTTACTGTCGTCATAAGTTTTAAGTAAAAATAAATCAGGTGTTTTGGCTAATGCTGATTGAAAAAGTATCAGGCAAGTTAGAGTTAATTTAATACTTGCTTTCAACATGGAGCCTTACAATTCGTTTTCTAAAAACCCATTTTGCTTGGTAATGTTATCAATGTCTTGCAATGCTTTCAACATCTCGCTCATTTTATGAATTGGAACCATATTCGGGCCATCACTCAGTGCCACTTCAGGGTTAGGGTGAGTCTCCATAAAGAAACCTGATACGCCAACCGCAGCAGCAGCCCGTGCAAGCACCGGCACCATTTCTCTTTGACCACCGGAAGTAAGTCCATTGCCACCTGGCTGTTGTACCGAATGCGTCGCATCAAAGACAATCGGTTGCCCGGTTGAACGCATGGTTGATAAACCGCGCATATCTGATATTAAAGTATTGTAACCAAATGAGGTGCCACGATCACAAACCGTAATGGTTTTATTCCCAGTTTCAAATGCTTTGTCTACAACATTTTGCATATCCCATGGCGCTTGAAATTGACCTTTTTTAATATTCACAGGAATACCTTGCTTGCACACATTTTGAATAAAGTTAGTCTGGCGCACTAAAAAAGCCGGTGTTTGCATCATATCAACCACATCTGCCACTTCATCCAGCGGTGTATCTTCGTGCACATCAGTGAGCACTGGCACGCCCACCTCGTCTTTTACTTTTTGCAAAATACGCAAACCTTCTTCAATACCTAGCCCTCTAAAACTACCAGTACTAGAGCGATTAGCTTTGTCATAAGAAGATTTGTAAATAAAATTAATGCCTAAATCTTCAGTGACTTTTTTAAGATGGGTCGCTGTCTCCATTGCCAAAGCTTCAGACTCAATTACACAAGGCCCTGAGATAAGAAAAAACGGTTGATTAATACCAACTTCAAAATCGAGTAATTTCATAGTGCAATCCTATTTCAAAATGTTATAACTTTAATTATAAGTTATACAATTACTTTAAAATACTTAATCATGAAAAATACACCGGATATCCTTAAAAAAATTATTGCCCGTAAAGAGCAAGAAATCATTGAGCGAAAAAACATCATCTCTTTTGATAAGATGATGAAAAACGCTTACGATAATCGTGAAACACGTGATTTTTACCAAGCATTAAAAAACAAGGCAGATTTAAAACAAAATGCCATTATTGCTGAAATCAAAAAAGCCTCACCCTCAAAAGGTGTTTTACGTGAAAACTTTAACCCAGTAGAAATTGCTAAAAGCTACGAAGCGCATGGTGCAGCCTGCCTATCAGTACTCACTGACAAAGACTTCTTTCAAGGTGATGATCAATATTTAATTGATGTTAGAAAATCTGTTTCATTGCCGGTACTGCGCAAAGAATTTATCATTGATCCATACCAAATATTAGAAGCGCGCGTTATGGGTGCTGATTGCATTTTGCTGATTGCTGCTTGTCTAAGCGATGGAGAAATGGAGATACTAGCACAACATGCAATGCAACTTAATATGGATATTTTGGTTGAGGTGCATAATGCAGAAGAGCTTAAACGCGCACTCCAGTTACCGTTGATTATGATTGGTATTAACAATCGCAATCTGCGTACGTTTGATGTTTCATTGCAAACCACGGTTGATTTACTGCATGAAATCAAAGACGATATTCTGGTGATTACAGAAAGTGGCATCTTGGGTTCTGAAGACGTGGCCTTTATGCATGAACATGATATTTATAGTTTTTTAGTGGGTGAAGCCTTCATGCGTCAAGACGACCCCGGCGTTGCTTTGCAAGAAATTTTTAAAGGATAAAAGCATGAAGACAACAGTAAAGTGGATTGATAATATGATGATGGTTGGAGAATCGGCCAGTGGTCATGCTGTCATAATGGACGGCCCGGAAGGTCTTGGTGGCAAAAATCTAGGTATTCGCCCTATGGAGATGTTGCTATTGGGTATGGGCGGCTGTACAACAATTGATATCTTAAGCATGCTTAAAAAAATGCGTGAAGAAGTGCGTGATTGCCGCGCTGAAATAACTGCTGAGCGAGCAGATGACCATCCTAAAGTATTCACTAAAATTCATATTCATTTTGTCGTTGAAGGCAACAACCTAAATGAGAATAAAGTAGGAAAAGCTGTTGGTTTGTCGGCAGAAAAATACTGCTCTGCCTCTATCATGCTGGGTAAAACAGCCACAGTTACACATGGCTTTGAAATACATGAATAATACCTGGGGCTGGTTAGGCACCATCACTGGCATTACTGGCGGTCTATTAGTTGCACTCAATTTTAACTATTCAAAATTTGGCTACGTCTTTTTTATGGTATCTGCTATCAGCTGGATTATTCAAGGTGCTAAAAACAACGATAACTCTTTAGTCTTGCTTAACGCTGTATTTGTTTGTGTCAACACGCTTGGTATTTACCGTTGGTTCTTTTGAAATCACTGAATCTGTTTTTCCTTTCTTTGCTGTTATCATTAAATATAACAGCAAACGACGAAGTAGAAAAACCTACCCCTGTAATAGATAAAGTTGAAGCGATTAATTACGAGCTATTAGACCTTGAGGTTCAGCTTGAAATGGGGATGGATGCCTTTGATATCAAAGTAGAAGCAAGTGACATTAGAAATCAGTTACTCCACCAAGAATACAAACTGGGTACGCCTAAAGGCAATGATGATCAATGGAATGAATCTGAGATGGCTATTCTGAATGCCAAAAAGAACTTGCAAGCCCTAGAGGAAAAAATTAAACTTGAAGGCGACTGGGGGAAAATCAGATTCAGAATGTTAGATTTCAAAGGATCAGACCCAGGTTCAGTAAAGCTCAGATACAACTATGGCTTTTAAAAACGCCATTTCAAACTACTATTTTTTTAGCGTATAATATTTTTCTTCTGGAGAGTTGGCCGAGTGGCTGAAGGCGCGCCCCTGCTAAGGGTGTATAGGGTTTATCCCCTATCGAGGGTTCAAATCCCTCACTCTCCGCCATTACCTAAAAGTCTAGCGAAGCTGGGGTTTTAGGTAATGTGGAAAACATGAATTTGAACCCGGAAAGAGGGTTTAGGTGAGCTTTAGCGAACAATGTCGGAGTTTACGACGACAGCCCGTAGGGCGAGCGTTAGCGAGTAGCCCCTCCATCTCTCCGCCATAATTAATAAACCTTTATCATTATGACTGACACACCACTAGTAATTGCAGGAAAAACTTATAACTCTCGCTTATTGGTCGGCTCAGGAAAATATAAAGATCTAGATGAAACTAAATTGGCAACGGATGCGGCAGAAGCTGACATTATTACCGTTGCCATTCGTCGCACCAACATTGGACAGGATGAAAATGAGCCTAATTTACTCGACATTATTACGCCTGATAAATACACTATTTTGCCTAATACTGCAGGTTGCTACACCGCTAAAGATGCAGTACGCACTTGCCAATTAGCCCGTGAATTATTAGGTGGACACAACTTAGTCAAACTTGAAGTATTAGGCGATGAAAAAACCTTATACCCAAACATTGTAGAAACATTAGCCGCCGCCAAAACCTTGGTAGATGACGGCTTTGATGTGATGGTTTACACCAGTGACGACCCTATCGTTGCTAAAGAATTAGAAAATATTGGCTGTGCTGCAGTAATGCCACTTGCATCATTAATCGGTTCAGGACAAGGTATTGCTAATCCAGCAAACATTAAGCTCATTAAAGAACAAGCTAACGTACCCGTATTGGTTGATGCGGGCATTGGCTGTGCATCCGATGCCGCTAAAGCCATGGAGCTTGGTTGCGATGGTGTGCTAATGAACTCAGC
>JAERTA010000112.1 GCA_016845205.1 Gammaproteobacteria bacterium | reverse complement strand
ATCAAGCCCAGTTTTGTCTTGCAACATTTGTGATTCATAATCATTCACCGCCACATAAGTCGCTTGCTTTACAAACGTTGTCAGCTCTTCACCTGAAAACATTGGCATGCCCTGGCCCGGATCAAACATAAAAGGAATATTGGCATCAGCAAACTGCGCGGCATGCTCAATCATGCCGTCACGACCATCGGGAGAGACGATGCCAATATCTGCTACGCTGGCATCACTGACTTTGTTTTGGTGAGAGTCACTCATCGCGCCTGGATGAAAAGCGGTAATTTGATTGTCATCCATATCAGTCGTGATAAATGCCTGACCAGTATAAGCACCTTCAATCACTTTCATGTGCGTGGTGTTCATGTGGTGTGTTTCCATCCATTTCATGTATGGTGCAAAGTCTTCACCCACAGTGGCCATTGGCACAGAATTAGCCCCCAATAAATGAAGATTGTACGCAATGTTGCCACCACAACCACCAAACTCCTTACGCATGGTTGGCACCAAAAATGAAATATTTAGCATGTGCACCTTGTCGGGCAAAATGTGGTTTTTAAATTGATCTTGAAACACCATAATGGAATCGAAGGCATAAGAGCCGCAAATAAGTGCTGTTTTTGACATAATTTTTTCTCCTAAATTTTTTGTTTCCAAGTGAGGCAAAACCTCACGATCTTACTACAATTGATAATATTTTTTGAATCTACACTTTTACAGCCTGTTGTTAACGCGAGGAATTGCTGTTTTTGACATAATTCTTCTCCTTGTTTTTAACTCGACATAGGTAAGGCCTATGTCATCTTAATTCTTCTGGCACTGGAAAATGAACGTTTTCCTGTGTGCCGCTTACTTCAATGGTTTCGCTTGCACCATGATCAAATAAATAGTTAACCACCTCTTGCACCAATACCTCAGGCGCTGAGGCGCCAGCAGTAACGCCGACAGTATTCACGCCTTCTAGCCAACTTGCTTGTATTTCATCTGCGCCGTCAATTAAATAGGCATTTTTATTGAGTTTTTCAGCAATCTCACGCAAACGATTTGAATTGCTAGAATTGCTAGAGCCGAGCACTAACAACACCTCAGAATCTTGCATTAAGGCTTTAACTGCGTCTTGTCGGTTTTGTGTGGCATAGCAAATGTCGTCTTTTTTTGGTGATTTTATATCGGGAAATTTATCCTTAAGCGCATCCACAATCTGCTGTGTATCGTCAACCGACAACGTGGTTTGGGTTGTATAAGACAAATGCTCATTATTCAGGTTTAGTTGATTGACATCATCCACAGTTTCAATTAGCTCAACACTCGTACCTTCGCTTGACTGACCTAGAGTACCCTCTACTTCAGGGTGCCCTTCATGGCCAATCAAAATCACTTTGTGGTTTTGCTTTTGTTTGCGCGCCACTTCTTTGTGCACTTTGGTTACTAGCGGACAAGTGGCATCATAAACTGTGGCGCCGATTTGGTTTGCTTGATTTCGTACTGTTTGAGAAACACCATGGGCACTAAAAATCACCACTTCACCTGCAGGCACCTCAGCTATTTCCTTTACAAAAATAGCGCCTTTAGCTTTAAGATCTTCTACCACAAATTTATTGTGTACCACTTCATTGCGCACATAGATAGGCGCCCCATGTCGCTCAATCGCACGTTCAACGATTTCAATTGCACGATCAACACCGGCACAAAACCCTCTAGGATTGGCCAATAAAACCCTCATTAGTTTTTCTCGAGGACTTCTACTTGGAACGACACATCACAACCCGCTAAAGGGTGATTAAAATTAACCGTGACTTCATCGCCATCAACTTTGTCAATACAGCCCACATAAGAATCGCCCGTTGGTGTTTCAAATTCAACAGCAGCATCTACTTCTATGGGCATGTCTTTAGGAAAGTCGGCACGATTCATCACTTGAATTGCCTCATCATAAATACCGCCAAAGGCCTCTTCGGAAGTGAGTAAAAAGGTTTGTAGCTTTCCAACTGTTGCCTCTTCTACACAAGACTCCAAACAAGGATCAAGCTGGCCATCGCCAAGTTCAAATTCAAAAGGAGTATCAAGCGCTTCATCAGCCACCGCACCGTTTGAGTGGGTGAGTTTGTACAGTAGTTTGTATTTAGCCATGTAGTGCTTGTAATAGCTGGTGTACTTTATTACGCAAGTCTTTACGGTGCACAATTAGATCTATTGCGCCTTTTTCAAGCAAAAATTCACTGCGTTGAAAACCTTCAGGTAGCGTTTCACGCACTGTTTGCTCTACCACACGTGGGCCAGCAAAACCAATCAGTGCGTTTGGCTCGGCAATATGGATATCGCCCAACATGGCAAAACTAGCAGATACACCGCCCATGGTTGGGTCAGTCAGAACAGAGAAAAATGGGATTTTTTTATCGCTAAGTTGTTTTAACACCAAGGCAGTTTTACTCATTTGCATTAAAGAAAATAAGCCTTCTTGCATGCGCGCACCGCCTGAAGCTGAAAAACAGATTAGTGGGGAATTAGTACGGATACTTTCTTGTGCGGCGCGTACAAATTTCTCGCCGACGACAGAACCCATTGAGCCGCCCATAAATTTAAACTCAAACGCCGCAGCCACAACACTCATACCATTTAAGGTACCTTTTTTAACCACTAAGGCGTCTTTTTCACCGGTATTTTTTTGTGCTTGTGAATAACGGTCTTTGTATTTTTTTTGATCTTTGAACTTTAACGGATCAACCGCAACCAAATTAGCACCAATTTCTTCTTGACCATCAACATCTAAAAAACTTTCCAACCGAACTCTGGCAGAAATACGCATATGATGGTCACAGTTTGGACACACATAAGTTTGCTCTTTGAGCTCCTCTTCGTATAATGTAGATTCACACTTGGGGCATTTACTCCACAAGCCCTCAGGAATGTTCTTTTTTACAACATTGGTAATTGAAGGTAATATTTTTTCCAGCCAACTCATAATAGATCCCTTATTTTACGGCAGCTGAAATTTCAGCTGACAATGCGCCAATACTTGCTAACATTTTATCCCTATCTGCGGCATATTGCTCAACAAATGAAACTAGGGACGAGCCAACAATCACCGCATCAGCTGAGGCAGAAACAGCCTTAGCGGTGGTGGCATCTTTAATACCAAAGCCAACACCTACTGGTAAATCAATAAATTGGCGAATTCTAGCCATGTTGGTATTGACTGCATCAACATCAATATGGCCGGCACCTGTCACCCCTTTAAGCGAGACAAAATACACAAAACCTGAGGCGACATTGGCCAAAAACTCTAAACGATCATTGGTGGTAGTCGGCGCCACCAGAAAGATAAAATCAATATCAACGCCGTCTAAACATTGTTTTAAATCATGCGCTTCTTCCGGTGGCATATCAACTACCAGCACGCCGTCTACACCGCTCTTGCTTGCTGCATCGGCAAAAGCTTGATAACCGAAAACCTCAATTGGATTCAAATAACCCATCAAAACAATGGCAGTGGTGTCATTGGTTTGTCTAAATTTTTTGACCAAATCAAGCACGTCATGCAAACTAACGCCGTCGGCTACAGCGCGCTCATGCGACTTGGCAATCATAGGGCCATCGGCCATTGGATCAGAAAATGGCACGCCCAGTTCAATCACATCAGCGCCATTATCAACCAAGGTTTGCATTAAATCAAAAGTATTGTCTAAACCGCTATCACCTGCAGTAATAAACGGAATAAAAGCCTTAGTACCGGCTTCATTTAATTGATTAAATACTGTTGTAATTCTAGACATAACTAAGATTGTATCACACTATGACTTGGCGCTAAATTCGTGCACGCTATCGACCAGCACTTTCATATTCTCAGGATCAACATCTGGAGTGATGCCATGACCTAGATTAAAGATGTGACCGGTGTCGCCTTTAAACTGGTTTAATACTTTTTTCACTTCTGCTCTCACAACATCAGGAGTTGCGTACATAACAGCAGGATCTAGGTTGCCTTGAATCGCCACCTTATCTCCAATTTGTTGCTCTACCTCGCCAAGCTCAACTGTCCAATCAATACCCACGCCATCACAGCCTGTATTGGCAATTTCATTCAAATGCTTGCCGCCATTTTTACTAAATAAAGTAATTGGTGTCTTTGGGTGCTTTGCCTTAATACCATTCACAATTTTTGACATGTAGCTTAGCGAAAAATCTAAGTAATTAGATTTAGACAACACACCGCCCCAAGTATCAAACACCATCAAGCTATCTGCACCACTGAGTACTTGTTGATCTAAATAAGCAATCACGCTGTCGGCTAATTTATCTAATAATAAATGCAACATTTGTGGGTCGTTAAAGAGCATGGCTTTAGTTTTGGCAAAGGTTTTACTGCTACCACCCTCAATCATATAAGTAGCGAGTGTCCAAGGGCTGCCACTAAAACCAATCAGTGGTGCACGTGTGCCCAATGCTGTTTTAATCGTTGATACTGCGTCAAATACATAAGTCAGGTCATTATTAACGTCTGATGGAATCGCCTCAATATCCGCTAATGCTTGAATAGGACGTTCAAATTTTGGCCCTTCGCCTTCACTAAAATACAGACCTAAGCCCATGGCATCAGGAATGGTTAGAATGTCAGAAAACAAAATCGCTGCATCAAGGTCAAATCGATCAATTGGTTGCATGGTTACTTCACAAGCAAGCTGTGGATTTTTACACAGACTCATAAAATCACCTGCTTTTTTTCGAGTGGCGCGATACTCAGGCAAATAACGACCTGCTTGGCGCATTACCCAAATAGGGGTGCGTGTTGTTGGTTGCTTTAATAAGGCGTTAATATAGTCGAACGACATAGCGTATTTGGTTAAAAAATTAATAGTGCAATGATTATAACGATTTTTGCCTTAAACACCCATGCAATCGGGCATAAAAAAAGCCACATAAGTGGCTCTTTTTATTGAATGCTTGGTGTTTAACGCTTGAATGAAGCGTAACGTGATTTAAACTTCTCAACACGACCTGCACTATCCATAATTTTTTGCTTACCTGTGTAAAAAGGGTGGCAGCTAGAGCACACATCTAAGTGTAATTCTTCTTTACCAATGGTTGAGCGCGACTCAAAAGTATTGCCGCAAGAACATACAACTTTTACAGCGTCGTAATTAGGGTGGATGTCTGTTTTCATGTTTATAACGTTTGTGTAAATCTCAAAGAGGGTGAATTATATACTATTCTTACAAATTGTGCTTATTTTTTTCTCAGTCTTGCTGCATTAGCAATCACAATGATTGAACTAATTGGCATTACAATCGCGGCGAATAATGGGGTAACCTTGGCCATCATTGCTAACGGCACCATAAACGCATTATAAGACAAAGCAAAAACAACGTTTTGCTTAATGGTTACTTGTGTGCGTTTTGAGAGTTTAATCGCTTCAACAATAGGCCTAAGCGTTGTTTTTAAAACCACCACATCAGCACTATCGACTGACACATCAGCACCAGAGCCAATCGCAATGCTCACGTCTGCTTGCGTGAGCGCTGGTGCATCGTTAATACCATCGCCCACCATCAATACCAAGCCATCTTGTTGCAAGTTTTGGATATGTTGGGCTTTGTCACTTGGCAATACGCCTGCAACTACTCGTTCAATGCCTATTTTTTTGGCCACTGACGTTGCAACTTGGTTGCTATCACCACTGAGCATGGTGATGGTCTTCCCTAGTTTTTTCAACTGGGCAATAACTGCTTTTGCGTCTTCTTTGATAGGGTCACTTAGTGTTATAAAGCCCAAAATTTCTTGCTCATCTGCACACCAAACACAGCTGTGACCCTGCTGCTCTAAGGTATTGGCTTGTTCAAGCAATTCTTGATGATCACGATCTGACAAATAACGCAAACTGCCTACCCAATAACGCTTGCCATCAACAATAGCAGATACGCCTAAGCCCGGTGAAGTCTCAAATTCACTGGCAGTTTTATCAATGCCCAGCTCAGCACAATGGTTAACAATAGCTCTGGCCAAAGGATGTTCAGAATGTTTTTCAATGGCGCCCATAATACCCAATAATGTATTGTGCTCCATCTCGCTGACAACCCTACCCACCTTTGGCGTACCTAAAGTTAAAGTGCCAGTTTTATCAAATACAACATGTTCTGCTTTGCTCAGCACTTCGAGTGCATCACCGTTTTTAATAAGGATATTACGTTTTGCTGCTGCACCACTAGCAACAGCAATACTCATCGGTGTAGCCAAACCAAATGCACAAGGGCAAGTAATAATAAGCACACTCGTGGCACTAAGCAATGCCAAATCAAAATCAGTTGGCGACCAATAAATAAATGTCGCACTTGCTAATAACAATGTCGTCCAGACAAAATAGGGAATGATGCGATCAATCGTGCACACAAGTCGGCTTTTATTGGCGCGCGTATTCTCCACCAAGTCAAGAATCTGTGCAAGTGTTGAGCGTTTGCTCAATTGTGTTACTTTAACTTCAAAACTACCATTAATATTAAGTGTGCCAGCAAATACGTCATCACCCTTGTGTTTACTCACTGGCAACGATTCTCCACTAAGCAAAGATTCATCAATCTCACCAGTGCCCAAACGCACTACACCGTCAACCGCAATACGCTCCCCCGGTTTGATAACAACAATATCGCCAATCTCAATAGCGCTAATCGGTTTAATGAGTTCGCCATCTGCTGTTTTTACTAGCGCGATTTTTGGTTGTAATTGTTGTAGACTGGTGGAAGCTGATAAAGCTGATTTTTTGCTCGATGACTCTAAGTATCGACCAATCAAAATCACAAAAATAAAATTAACCACTGTGTCAAAATACACCTCGCCTTTGCTGGAAAATCCAAGCAATACATAAGTCGAATAAAAATAAGTCACCAATGCGCCAATACTAATCGGCACATCCATATTCATATAACGATTCTTAATGCCGAAATAAGCATTTTTTAAAAACGGATAACCTGCATAAAACAAAGTAGGGGTTGCCAAGGCAAAGCCTAACCACTGAAAATATTGATGATATTCACCACCGCTGGCACCAGTATATAAGGCGATTGAAATCCACAACAGATTCATCATGGTAAAGCCAGCAAAGCCAATGCGATAAAGCATGGTTTTGTTTTTACGTTGCTGCTTAACTTCGGCCACGTTTTGCTCATATGGCATCGCTGCATAACCTAAATCAGCCAATGTTTTCATTATTGACGATAGATTAATTTTTTCGTCTTCCCAACGAATTCGAATGCGTTTATCAGTTAAATTAACACGCACCCAAACAACCCCGTCCATTGCATTAAGCGCACGCTCAATTAGCCAAACACAAGCGGCGCAATGAATGGTATCACTAATTAGAGTAATGGTTTTAGTACCCGGATCAGAGGATTCTAAAAATGGCTGTTGAAAAGCAATCGCATCATAAAACTCTAGCGGATACTCTAGATCAACCGCAGGCAAAAGTGACGAGGTTTGTTGGTCATAAAACGCACCTAAGCCACTATTGTGAATGGTTTGACACACACTAGCGCAGCCCGTACAACAAAAATCTTGCTCGGTATTTTTAATAACCGCCTCAACTCTATTGATACGAGTTACAGGTAATCCACAGTGATAACAACAATCGCTCATGGTGTTTGATTTTATTGTATTTTTTATACCAAGTCCTCTTATAATAGGAAGTAATCAATTTAGCCAAACAGTTATGAAACGTTTAATACTACTTAGTTTGTTCTTATTGCTGAGCACTACTGGCATTGCCGCTGATCAAATTCGCCTGTATAAACAATATATTGTCGGCATGCCTAAAGCCTTCTTACAAAAAGCACACACATTACAAGACTGCTCTGCCAAATACGAACAAGGCACCTTATGCATGCAAAATCACTCGTTGTCGGGTGAGAATACCGAAATTGCCTTTCGATTTTTAAACGATCGCTTGGTTTCTATCGTGCTGATGATGCCACTAAAAGATGTGAGCAAAATCAAAAAAATGTTTTATGTAATGAAAACTCAATTTGATTTGGTGCTGATTGAAGATGGCAAAGAACGCTTAGATATTATCGAACTTAGTGGCAATACATTTGCCAAAAACGATTTCACTAAACTGATTGCTGATTTTGAAAATAAGGCCTATCAAAAACATAGCATCAAATACACTTTCATTAGCAAAGAAGAGTTTAAAGTGCAGTCACGAAAAGCGCGTAACTTCAGTGAGATTTTTAAAGATGCGCCGATTCACATGCGAGCCGCCACCTATAATGTTGGCCGAAAAGACGGACAAGTCATGGGTACAATCAGTTTTATTGTCCCTGGTGTGACGCAGACTTATCTTGATCAGAACCCCGTTGTTGAAGATTTCTAAAGCTTTATTATGACCCAAATTCACGGCATTATTCTTGCGGCGGGCAAAGGCACCCGCATGAATTCTTCAAAGCCAAAAGTCTTGCAAACGCTTGCAGATAAAACTCTGCTTGGCCATGTGCTTACACAAGCACAACAACTATGCTCAAAAGTACATGTGGTTTATGGCTTTGGTGGCGACCAAGTACGTAACACGATTAATGATGATGTTATTAACTGGGTAGAACAAGTACAGCAACTTGGTACCGGCCATGCAGTGCAGCAAGCCATGCCGCACATTAATGATGATTCAATTTCATTGGTGTTATATGGTGATGTGCCACTGATCAAACAAGCTACATTGAATGATCTAGTCACTCAAGCACAACAAAATGGCGTGGCGTTATTATCGGTCATACTTGACAACCCTACAGGCTATGGCCGTATCATCAGACACAACGACCAAATTCAAGCCATTATTGAACAAAAAGATGCAAACGCCGAACAACTAGAAATTTGTGAAGTAAATACCGGTATTATGGCAGTTAATAGTGGCTTATTAAAAATTTACTTAAACGGCTTAGATTCTAACAACGCCCAAGGTGAGTTATATTTAACCGACATTATTGCAATGGCTGTGAATGATGGCAAGACCATCGCATCCGTCATTACAGACAACGAATTTGAGGTAGCTGGTGTGAACGATAAAGTACAATTGGCAGAACTAGAAAGAACCTATCAACAAAACCAAGCAACACAGTTTATGCAACAAGGCTTAATGCTAAAAGACCCTGCTCGTTTTGATTGCCGAGGCAGTTTAAGTTTTGGTCAAGATTGTGAAATTGATGTTAACGTGGTGATTGAAGGCGAAGTCACACTGGGTGATAACACAAGTATCGCACCTAATTGCATTATTAAAAACACCACAATTGGCAACAATGTAGCCATATTGCCAAATTCAGTCATTGAAGATGCCATTATTGGTGATGGTGCGTCTATCGGCCCGTTCGCACGCATCCGACCAGAAGCTAATATTGGTGAAAATGCAAAAATTGGTAATTTTGTTGAGGTGAAAAAATCCACCATTGGCAAAGGCTCAAAAGTTTCACACCTAAGTTATGTGGGTGACACCACCATGGGCGCTGAGGTTAATATTGGTGCTGGCGTGATCACTTGTAATTATGACGGTGCTAACAAACATCAAACCACCATTGAAGACGGTGCATTTATTGGTTCAGATACACAACTCATCGCACCAGTTACTATCGGCAAAAATGCCACCATTGGTGCAGGCTCCACCATCACCAAAGACGTAGCAGAAGATCAACTGGGCTTAAGTCGCTCTAAACAAACTGTCTTAAAGAACTGGCAACGCCCTGTTAAAAAATAAACTAATCAGGTCTCGCGGCAAATCGACCACTGCCGAGTAGCGCAATCGCTAAACCAGTGATTAGGAAAAACATTTGCAACTCTATTGCCCAAACACCGCGCTCGGTCAAGGCAAAAATCTCATCGACATGCACCAAATAGATAGCAAAGATCATATTCACCACAATTAACCAGCCACCGATTCGCGTGAAATAACCCAAGATCAGCATCAAAGGCGCAATAATCTCGCCCACATACACCCCATAGGCCAACACACTAGGCAATGCTGCACTGGCAAGCTTGCCCACAATAAAATCAACACCGTTTAACTTACCAATCCCATGTAGAATCATCATTCCACCTAGGCCAAATCTTAAAACTAATTTTGCTAAATCTGCCTGCATAACGCCCACAACTATATTAATAATTAGTCTTTATCATACGCCAACTACTTTAGATTTAGTAATTTTTGTGCATTTTTATGCGCCACTTTTTCTGCTGTATCAGAACTTAAATTTGCCAAAAGCCCATTTCTAATGGTATCAATGCCCTGATCATAATGCGTTTGAGTTTTGGTGTCTGTGCCCACCATAAACCGATCCGGCATATCTTCAATTAAATCCTTCCAAGTGCTATCTAAACTATAAGCGGTAAAGATTTGAGCCCTAGGCCTTTTATTAATCACCCAATCATTAAGTTTTGGTCGATGTCTGGCTGCTAAATCACAATACAGATTATCATGATTTTGCAATATTTCGCGCACTTCAGATGCGCTGCCATCATTGCCACAATGTGCCCAAATAATATTGCCTGCAGGATTATGGTTTGCGAGTGCTTGAAGCTGCTCAATTGAATCATCATCCCACTGTACGTGGACAGATAACACGCCGCCATAGCTAGCAACCAAATCAAGCAAATCCTTATAACTTTGGGCGTCAACTCGTGTTTTTCGTCTCATACTATGTTTTGGATTGGTACTTCGATTGTTAATGAACAGCTCGCCAATGCCTTTAATTTCCGAACTTTCAAACTGCGATTCCAAATCACTTAGCATTGACTCAAACAATTGGTTTTGATTATTCTCAACACCACTCACACCATACTGATTGTATATCTGATGCATTGCACCTTGTGCGCCAAATGGAATAAAACGATTTTTCATAACGCGCGCATAATGCTCGATCGCATGGCGACTCATCGAGCCAGACCCCGCCCACATTACGCCATTACGGTTCATCCAAGTGAGTTGGTCAATTGGATGATTGTCTGGATGTGGGTGCATATGAACGTCTGCAATAATGATATTTGATTCATCTAACACGCCCGCCTCATCAACACTTCTTTCAGTTGAGGGTCCGCCTGGCATCGGTATACCCCATTTTTTGGCAAACTCACTTGCAGTTAAAAACCCATCGCCATTGAAATCAATTTTGTTAAAAATAAACGCTGGCTTATCCCACTCATCCAAACTAACTTTTCCGTCACCATTGCTATCTCTTTTACTAACGGCCATATTTGGATTCTTCGCCCAAACCGCAGAAGAAAAACCAATGCTTAGTCCAATTATGCAAGCTAACAGGTAATTATTTGTTGGTCTTTTTACATTTATAACGCTCCCCTTTAAATATATTGCAAGTCAATTCTACCTTGTGGTGCACATTGGAATATTAAAAATTCGAGAATTATTGAAATGAGGTGTTTTTGCTTAAAAACACAAAATATGTCTATATTTAGCCAAAATTACACAAAAAACACCTAAAATTGATATAAATAGACTATTTTTATTAAAATAATGCTGATTTATTTGATAAATTGACTAAAAAATATCAATTTATTACATAATAATGTAGTTTTTAAGCGTTAATTCGTAAAATTTGCTAAATTTTCAGTGAAAAATGTTATTTTATTGATTTTAAAGTGGTGATTTTTTGCCAAAATCAAGGTGTGTGGAATTAGAAAAAAGTAGGAACTTACACCTCAAGAGTGCTTCCTTTGGGTGTATTTATAAGCGACTGATTTTTAGAATTTCGACAACAAAGCGTTTGGTGAACAGTGCCTTTTTTTAAATATTTTAGGGTGGTAATTTTTTATTAGTACAAGGAAGTAACGCACGCAAAAGTCGAAGTGTATTAACTAATACATGAGGCTTTGAGTACGGAAACTGACGCAGTAATGATGAAAAAGTACCGCTCTAGAACTGGATGCCTTC
>JAERTA010000111.1 GCA_016845205.1 Gammaproteobacteria bacterium | reverse complement strand
GAGTCGAGTAGATGAATAGCCTCAGCAACTGCTTGTTTAATTTCTGTGCTGGCAGTTTGTGGGTTGAGGTTGGCTCTATCTTCAAAAGCAGCTTCAATAATATCTTTCATGGCGGATCCGTTAAATAAAAAAATAACATTATATCAGAGGCGTGTTTTAATGCTGAATGCTTAGCTATATTATTGACCCATATCAACGCATTAATGCCCCTATTAATGATATGATGTTGCGAATTTATGAAACATCTTAGAGAGAGTGCATGAGTCAAAAGAGTAATCAAGTTGATAGCCTATATGAAGAAGGCGAACAATGGGTGCAAAACCTAGGTGAAAAGACCGTTCATGCTAAGCGCATGAAGGGTAAGTTTCGTAATATAAAATGGTTGGCTATTGCGGTATGGTCGCCATTTTTCTTTGGCCCTTATGTTACTTGGAATGGACAGCAGGCGATTTTATTTGATGTTGAAAAACGACAGTATCATTTATTTGATGTAACGATTTTCCCTCAAGACCTGTGGATGCTGACCATGGTGTTGTTATTTTTAGCAATTTTATTAGCGGCAATGACGACAGTGCTAGGGCGTGTTTTTTGTGGTTACTTTTGTTTCCAAACTATTTGGACTGATATTTTTACCTTTATTGAAAATCAACTTGAGGGTCCGCCTGCAAAGCGTCGAAAACTAGAAAAAGCACCTTGGAATTTTACAAAAATTAGAATCAAGATCTCTAAACATCTAATTTGGCTGGCAATTGCACTGTTATCAGGTGTGACTTGGATGCTGTATTTTGGTGTATCTTGGTCCGATTATTTTGACGGTAGCGCTTCTAGTACGACACTGACTATTACTGCTGCTATCTCGTTGGGCGCTTATACTTTTGCCGGACATATGCGCGAGCAAGCTTGTTTGTGGATTTGCCCTTATGCGCGTATTCAAGGCGCAATGGTAGACAAACAAACCATCATGCCAACTTATGACCATTATCGAGGAGAAGATCGCGGTAAGCTTAAAAAAGGCCAATATGCTGAGGGGCAGGGCGATTGTATTGATTGTAACCAATGTGTGGCAGTGTGCCCAACGGGTGTTGATATTCGCAAAGGTCAAGAGTACGGCTGTATCACTTGTGGTTTGTGTATCGATGCTTGTGATTCGGTAATGGAAAAAGTAGGCAAACCAAAAGGTCTGATTCGCTATACTTCGCTTGATGAAATGAAATTCAACAAACCTTTTGTTGCTTTATATAAGCGCCCTAGAGTGATTGTGTATTCAACTATTTTATTGGTTGCCTTATCAATTCTAACGTATGGCTTGTTCAATATTGCATCGATGGACCTTAAAGTATTGCATGATCGGCAGCCGCTCTTTGTACAACTCTCAGATGGTTCTATTCGTAATAAATACGAGCTAAAAGTTATGAATAAAACTGACCAGCCAATGTTGGTTAATATTGGTTTCGATAGTACGATTAAAGACTTAAAACCGACAAAAGAAATCCCAAACGTTACTATCCCAACAGGCAATGTCAAGTCAATATACGTTTACTTGAAAGCATTTGAACGTAATGTAGGTGACAATAACAGCGTGATTTTTTCAGTCACAGGCGATGAAACAACCTTAAAATATGAATCATCATTTTTTACCCCTAAGAGCGTGCGTTAAATGACTTTTCAAAAAAGCCCAATGATGGTGTCAATGCTAGCACTATTTTTAATCTTGGTCGGTGCCACAGTGTATCGTATTATTACTGCATTAGAATCACATCCAGGGATGGTGGTTGAGGATGCATACGAAAGTGGTGAGCGCTATGGGGCGGTATTGGCCACTAAGAAAAAACTAGACGAACAAGGCTGGGTATTGGACTTTGAAATACCAGAGCTGGTCTTATATCAAACCCCTCAAACGTACTCAGTTACAATTGCACAACACAATCAAGCGTTGACAGATGCTAAGGTTGTGGCTTATTTTGAGCGTTCAGTAGGCGCAAAGAATGAGTTTTCTATACCAATGAAATTTGATGACTCTGTGTACACAGCACAAGTCTCACTTCCTTTAAAAGGCAGATGGAATGTTGTTGTGCAAGTTTCTAAAGGTAGCTTCTCACACGGCGCTTCAAAAGAATTGTGTGCGTTAGTTGATGCTAACGACAAAGGTTGTGACAGCTATAAAAGTAAATATGTTATAGGGCGCTAAAACCTTTAATCTTCGTGGCAGTGATTATGATGGTGCTCATAAGTTGCCATTAATTCATCCATCTGATCAGCAAGTAAATCTATGAGGCAATTCCTCACGCTCATATTTAGTATTATTAATATCAAACATTTGTTAATTTCAAGGCAATAAGTTCGGGAGGTTTTGCCTCGGGGCGTAATCTTTAATCTTCGTGGCAATGATTGTGATGGTGCTCATAAGTCGCCATTAATTCATCCATCTGATCAGCAAACAAATCATTAAATTGGCTATCTTTAATAATGGTTTCAGGTTGCCCCATGCAGCAGATATGATGGTACAAACACAATACTTGCGTGGATTCTTTCATCACTCGGTGTAAATCGTGTGAGACCATTAGCACCGCACAACCTTGTTGTTGGTGAATATCTTGGATCAATTTATACAAATGCATTTGACCATTCACATCTAGATTTTGAGCGGGCTCATCTAAGATAAGAACGTTGGGTTTGCTCAATAGGGCACGAGTAAGTAATACCCGCTGCAATTCACCACCAGAAAGGCTTTTTAATGGCGAATCTAACAAACCCTCAATACCGGTTAATAAGGCTGTTTCGTGTATAAAGGTTTGAGCGATTTTCTGGTTTAATTTTAGAAAATCAATCACTGAAATTGGAATAAACGGATTGGGACTAAAGGTTTGCGGTGTATAGCCAAGTCTAATATTGCTTGATCGTTTGATACCACCACTATCAGCCTTAATTAAGCCTAACAAAACTTTGATTAATGAGCTTTTTCCAGCACCATTGGGGCCAATTAAGGTGATAAATTCACCTTGTTTTAGCTCAAAACTAACGTTGTCTAATACAGACTTTCCATGATGGTTTAAGCTGATATTGTGGGCGCTAATAAGTGTTTCGGAAGTGGTCACAATTATTTAATCAAATAAAGCTTATTTTATACCGTTGATATCTCAGTTAAGCCCTATCTTGCCGAGTAAAAATTGGTAAAATTTGGCACATGTCACATCAACTCATTTTATTGGATGGATCGGCCTTTTTATTCAGGGCTTATTTTTCTACGCTTGCGCAAAATTTAACCAATGATGATGGTTTCCCAACAGGGGCTATGTTTGGGGTTATTAATGCAATTAAGCATTTGCAACGACAATACCCACAAGCCAAAATAATTGCTATTTTTGATGCCAAGGGAAAGAATCATCGGCATGAGATTTATCCAGAATATAAGGCGCATCGTAAGCCGGCCGATGATGAGTTAATTATGCAGATTGAGCCATTGTATGAAATTATTCGTGCCATGGGTTTTCATTTTATGTGTGTGCCTGGTGTTGAGGCAGATGATGTGATTGCCACGTTGAGTCGTTGCGCCGATGAAAACAAGTTAAAAACCATTATTGCTAGTGGCGATAAAGACTTGATGCAATTGGTGAGTGACAACATTGTTCAGCTTAATATGAAGGGTGAGCTGTTTGACCAAGCAGGCGTGGTAGAAAAAATGGGTGTACGCCCTAATCAAATCTTAGACTTGTTGGCGTTGACTGGCGATAGCGCAGATAACATTCCAGGCGTGCCAAGTGTTGGTCCAAAAACAGCAATCAAATGGCTTGCTCAGTTTGAAAATATCGAAGGTATTAAAGCTAATGCTGATCAAGTTAATGGTAAAGTTGGTGAAAAATTACGTGACAGTTTTGATTTATTAGACTTGTCTTATCAATTAGTACAGCTTAAATTTGATGTTGATTTGCCTTGTGATATTTTGACAGATGAGCCTGGCCCAGACAATGCCAAGTTGGCCAGTTTGTTTCAGCAATATGGGTTTTCAATGTGGCTAAAACAGCTAAATGCTACTCATGAGCCGCCTGCATCAGCGCCGATAGCGCCTGTGGAAAATGAAGTCGTGGTTGAAACAACCAATAGCGCACCAACTCATGATTTTATGGCTGACTACTCTCAAACGCTCGTATTAGAGAAGCAAACTTTTGAATCTATGGTGCAAAGATTAGAGCAGAGTAGTGCTTTTGTTTTTGATCTAGAAACAACATCATTAGATTATATGAATGCCCAAATTGTCGGCTGGGTATTTTTGGTTGATAAAGACAGTTTTTACGTGCCGGTTGCACATGATTATTTAGATGCGCCAAAACAATTAAATTTTGAAGATGTTTTAAATAAACTAAAGCCTATTTTAGAGAATACTGCCGTTGGCAAGATAGGGCAAAATCTCAAATACGATACCCATGTTTTGGCCAATTATGACATTGTGTTAAAAGGCATTCGTGACGACACCATGGTGAAGTCTTATTGCCTAAATTCGGTGGCAACGCGACATAACATGGATGATTTGGCTGAGCACTATCTTAATCATCAAACCATTCATTTTTCTGATGTGGCGGGTAAAGGTAAAAAGCAAATTACCTTTAATCAGGTTGGTCTAGATCAAGCATTTCCGTACGCTTGTGAAGATGTGATTGTCACTCAAGCGCTTAATCAGGTATTGGACGCTGATTTGGCACAATATCCTAAATTGGCTAAATTGTATCAAACCTTAGAAGTGCCATTAATCGAAGTGTTGGTACGTATGGAGCGCAATGGTGTAGAACTAGATGTTAATGCCCTAAGCGCACAACAGTTAGACATTGCGTCACAAATGAAAGCCATTGAGTCGCAAGCATATGAGTTGGCTGGCGATGTGTTTAATTTAGAGTCGCCCAAACAAATTCAGCAAATTTTGTTTTCTGAAGATGGCTTGGGGTTAGAAGCCAAAAAGAAAACACCTAAAGGTGCACCTTCTACCAATGAGGAAGCGTTAAAGTTGCTAGATCATCCGTTGGTGGACTTGATTCTAAGCTACCGCACACTAACCAAATTGAACTCGACTTATTTGGAAGCCCTGCCTAAGCAAATTGACCTTAAAACTGGGCGTCTGCACACTTCTTATCATCAGGCAGTAACCGCAACAGGGCGATTGTCTTCTTCCAATCCAAATTTGCAAAACATCCCTATTCGATCTGAGCAAGGCGCACGTATTAGAGGCGCCTTTATTGCCAGTAAGGGTAGTGTTGTTATTGCGGCAGACTATTCTCAAATTGAGTTAAGAATTATGGCGCATATTTCAAAAGATGAGCACTTGTTAGAGGCGTTTAATAACAATGTAGACGTGCATAGTGCCACTGCATCAATGATGTTTAATGTGCCACTTGATGAGGTAACAAAAGATCATCGTCGTAATGCTAAGGCCATTAATTTTGGTTTGATTTATGGCATGAGTGCTTTTGGTTTGGCAAAGCAAATTGATGTTTCTAGAACAGAAGCTAAAGCTTATATTGATGCTTATTTTGAAAACTACCCTGGCGTTTTGAATTATATGGATAACATCAGAGAAACAGCCAAGGCACAGGGTTATGTTGAGACTGTGATGGGCAGGCGTTTGTACTTGCCACAAATTAATGCGAAGAATAAAATGCTACAACAACACGCCCTACGCACCGCAATTAATGCACCAATGCAAGGCTCTTCAGCCGACATTATTAAAAAAGCCATGCTCGATGTTGATCAGTGGATTGGTGATGATAACTCAGATATTAAAATGATCATGCAAGTACATGATGAGTTGGTTTTTGAGGTGAAAGCTTCAAAGGCAGATGAATTTGCACATAAAATACAAACACTGATGAGTGATACTTATCCATTAGACATTCCGCTGGTGGTTGATGTGGGTATTGGCGATTCTTGGCAACAGGCACACTAGAAGTTATGAAAGAACAATTACAAACCCTATTAACCCAAAGTTTAGAAGCCTTAGTCGCTAGCGGCGTGCTTAGTGAGGTACCTGATAATATCCGTATTGACCACTCTAAGGATAAAGCACAAGGTGATTTTGCCTCTAATATTGCCATGGTGTTGTCCAAGCAGGCTAAGTGCTCCCCACGTGATTTAGCACAGCAAATTCTTGACAATTTGCCAGATTCATCAGAAATAGACAAGACAGAAATTGCAGGCCCAGGCTTTATTAATTTTTTCATGTCACAAGGCTCGAATGCTTCAGTGGTGAGCCAAATTATCGATCAAGGAAAAGCTTTTGGCTTGTCTGATATAGGCGCTAAGCAACGCGTATTGCTTGAGTTTGTATCGGCTAACCCAACGGGGCCACTACATGTTGGGCATGGTCGAGGTGCGGCTTATGGTGCTACCGTGGCTAATTTGTTGCGAGCAGTTGGCTTTGAAGTAGATAATGAATATTATGTGAATGATGCCGGGCGTCAAATGGATATTTTAGCCACATCAGTTTATCTACGTTATGTTGAAACAGATTGCTTCCCAGACAATGGCTACCAAGGTGATTATATTGTTGATATTGCTAAGAAAATTAATGGTATTGATAAGTTAGATATTTTTTATGGCGTCTGTAAAGATGAAAAAGAGGGTGGCGATAAAGAGAAGCATATTGATTACTTAATTGCTAACTGCAAAACTCAGTTGGGCGATAACTACAAAGCGATATTTGATTTGGCAATTAACCATATCTTGGGCGGTATCAAGGCCGATTTGTCAGAATTTGGCGTTGATTATCAACAATGGTTTTCTGAGCAGTCTTTAGTGGATCGTGGTTTGTCAAACACCACCGTTGAGACCCTGCCGGCTTCTGGTCATATTTATGAACACGAA
>JAERTA010000110.1 GCA_016845205.1 Gammaproteobacteria bacterium | reverse complement strand
CCATTGGAGTATTTTACTTGTATGGGCAATGCTTTTAAAATGGGCGCCCAGCCCAATCTACAAATTACATAATTATTGGGTGCCAATTACCAAGCAAGCGTTTTCTACGATTCATTACGGCGGAATTGGTCTGTATAAACTTTTAATTTTTGTGTTTGTAATGGTTCCGTACTTGGTTTTATTGATTCTTAATTAATAAAGAGTATAGTCTTGTTTTGTTTAAAGGTTTTTTTCATTTCTTTTGCTAAATTTTTAGATTTATTAGATTATTAATGTAATAAATCAGCTTGCCCCATTCCCTGTTTCTTTGTAATTATTATTTGAATATCTTAAAGCTAAACTTATCCTTTTTACAGGTCGTAGATTTTTTTATTAGTGTAGAATTGAACTAAGTTATTTATATTTTCAGGAGGTTCTGATGGATGTATTTATTATTGTTCTAGTTGTTTTAGCGGTATTTTTGATTTTTAAAGGTGTTAAAACTGTGCCACAAGGGGCGGAATACACCATTGAGCGTTTTGGAAAATATACAAAAACACTTAAACCTGGACTTAATCTTATTGTTCCAATAATTGACAGTATAAGCAATAAAGTTAATATGCGTGAACAAGTGCTTGATATTGAAAAACAAAGTGTTATTTCTAAAGATAATGCAGTTGTTCAGTCAGATGGTGTTGTATTCTTTCAAGTTGTAGATGCTGCTAAGGCTACCTATGAGGTTAATGATTTGTTCAATGCAATGAGAAATCTATGTTTAACAAACATAAGAACAGTGTTAGGGTCGATGTCATTAGATCAAATGCTGTCTAATCGTGATGAAATCAACTCTCATCTTTTAAGTGTCATTGATCAAGCTACTAACCCTTGGGGGATTAAGGTTACTCGTATTGAAATTAAAGATTTAGAGCCACCATTAGATTTGGTTGAAGCGATGAGTAGACAAATGAAAGCTGAACGCCAAAAACGTGCTGATATTCTAGAGGCTGAAGGTAGTAGACAAGCAGAAATTTTAAGAGCTGAAGGCGAAAAACAAGGTGCTATCCTTGATGCAGAAGGGCGGAAAGAAGCGGCATTTAGAGATGCTGAAGCTAGGGAAAGGTTGGCTGAAGCGGAAGCTAATGCAACTAAAATGGTTTCGGATGCTGTTAAAGACGGCGATGTTCAGGCGCTTAATTATTTCGTAGCAACAAAATACACAGAAGCACTACAAGAAATTGCAACTTCTGAAAATGAAAAATTAGTACTTATGCCACTTGAGGCAAGCTCATTATTGGGCTCACTTGGCGGTATTAGCGAATTAGCTAAAGGTGTTATTGGTAATAAATCTAAATCTACTTAGGGGTATTTATGGAGATGCTATTTACAAATATTGATTTTTGGCATTGGCTAATTTTTGGATCAGTGTTGATTATTATTGAAATATTTGCATGGTCAACATTTTTTCTGTGGATGGGTGTTTCTGCAATTATAGTAGGCGCTCTACTTAAGGTAAATCCTGATCTTAGTGGCAATACACAGTTACTAATTTTTGCATTTTTATCGGTATCTACTATTTACATTGCCAAGAAGTTCTTCAAAGTTGAAACTGTTGATGCGCAACTCAATGAAAGGTCATCTAGACATATTGGTAACATTTATACCGTGGCAGAGGTTACTAATAATGGTACTAAGGTTCAAGTGGGCGATTCGCTTTGGCTTGCCACAGGAACTGATATGGTTGTTGGACAAAAAGTTAAAGTGGTTGACACAGACAGCACGACTTTAATCGTAGAAGCAATAAAGTAGAAAATGAAAAACTATATTGCAATATCAGGCTCAATTTTTGCCATTGTGGCATTTACACATTTACTTAGAATTGTTGATGGATGGGCAGTCACTGTCAATGGGCAAGTGGTGCCTATATACATTTCTTATCTTGCTTTTATAGCAACAGGATTGTTAGCCGTTTGGGCGTTTAGAGTTAAGTAGTCATGAGTGAAAAATTTTTTAAAAAAAAGGCATGATTGTGGTAATAATAATTAGTTATATAAGCATCATCAGGTGTATAAGTGAAAAATAAACACATAGTACCAAAAACATCCGTATGCCCTGTTTGTGGTGCTGATAATTCATGGCCAATGGATATGGATTCATGGTATTGTTCAAGTTGTGATCATGAATATCCAACAACAGCCTTTAAATGCCGCCACCCTGATTGTTGGGAATACGTATTTCTTGATGAATATTGTGGAGCTCATAAGCCAGATAGTAAAAATGAATGAAATTAGAGTGGAGAATAAAATATGTTAGGCACAGCTTTATTGGTTGGCGTAGTAATTTTTGGATACTTAAATATTTCACCATGGGTATTGATACCTACTACAGTAGTAGCAACATTTATAGGTGCTCATTATCCTAAACATAAAGCGAAGGTGGCTAAAGAGAGAGGTGTTTATTGGAAAGTAATTTTATCTTCACTTCCATTGCAAGGGATTTTAATGAGTATTTTATTTGGAGTTGGCTGGGGTGTTGGTATATTGGTTGGATAAGATTAGTGTTCTCGAGTAGCGGAGAACACTAAATTAGGATGACGCTCCATGGTGAGCTGAAGATTAACCATTGATGGGGCTAAGTAAGTTAGCATGCCGGCAGAATCAATCGCCACATTGTTGCCAGATTTGGCTTTGAGTTGTTCAATGTCTTTATCGCTGCCCGTTACCCAACGCGCTGTGGCAATGGCAATGGTTTCAAACTGACAGTCAACCCCGTATTCATATTTAAGGCGATGCGCCACCACATCAAACTGCAAAATACCGACTGCGCCTAAGATTTGAGAGCTGTTCATAATCGGGCGAAACACTTGGGTT
>JAERTA010000109.1 GCA_016845205.1 Gammaproteobacteria bacterium | reverse complement strand
TTCATTTGCCCCTATTAAAAAGCTAGTGGATTAAAACGGCGTGCCTTCGGTATTACCGCCTAAGGCTCTAAGCTGTCTTTTTAACTCAGCTTTTTTGGCATCAAGTTCAGCCTGTTGTTTTTTAAGCTCTGCCGCTTTTTGAGCTTGCAATTCACGGGCTCTATCGCGTTCAATTTCAGCGGCAGGTCGGGTTTTTAAATAGTCAAATAACTTAACCACTTTTTTTACATTTACACCTTTTGTGCTTGTTGCAATTTTTGTAGCTTTTTCTGCTTCTCGTTTAGTGACTTTACCCATAAGATAAACCACTTGGTTTTCGGTCATAACTTTAATATGCGTTGGGTGAAACACCTCTTGATCTAAGAATAAAGCCTCTATTTGTGTTGTGATAGCTGCGTCTTTGATTCGACTTAGATAACTTGTTTTAGGGCTAATTATGATTTCGTTGTATACTTGCTTAACTTTAGGGTCAACAATTTTAATTTGCTTGACAATATAGTTTTTGATACTGTTATTAGGGGCTTCACCAGTTACCAATACTTTTCTGTCGAATGACATAAAGTTAAGGTGTGCATCACTAAGTTTTTCATCTTCAAACGCCCAGGTTGTCAGTCTGAAGTTTACAGTTTTATCATCTAAAACTTCACCTGTTGTACGTCGTTCATTAGCTACGGTGATTGCAGTTGTTACTGTAGAGGTGGTGGTTACACAACCACTTAAAATGCCTAAGCTTAAGATAAATATTGTTAGAAAGCGTGTTTTTTTCATCATGGGTTAAGCCTCGAAAGCATTTTTTATCCAGTTAATTGTAGGATATTTTAAATCAGATTCGACACCAACAACATCAAACCGACAGATAAATTCTTGATACCCTGAATGTTGTTGAAGGTAGTACTGTGCCGTGCGAATAAGCTTGTTTTGTTTGTGCTGATCAACCGTGTCAGTAGCTGAGCCAAATTGATTATTTTGACGATAACGAACTTCAACAAAAACTAATGTTTGCTCTGATTTATCAAGCATAATAATATCTATTTCACCACATTTAGTTAAATAGTTTTGTTCGATCAGTTGCAAGCCATTTTCTTGTAAATGGGCCAGTGCCAAGTTTTCTGCTTGATTGCCAGTTTGTCGTTTGAAGCTAAACATAATCTATGTCGTTATATATTGTTGCCACACCGATTGGAAATTTAGATGATATCACCTTTAGGGCGATTGAAATACTAAAAACTGTTGATGTTATTTTGGCTGAAGACACCCGCCATAGTAAACGATTGCTTGATCATTATAATATTGCTACCCCAATGCGTGCATTTCATGAGCACAATGAAACTCATAAGACAGCCACTGTTATTGATGAATTACTCAGTGGTAAAAATATAGCGCTGATTAGTGATGCGGGTACGCCATTGATTAGTGACCCTGGTTATGTACTGGTAAGTGAGGCCAAAAAAGTAGATGTTGATGTGGTACCAATCCCTGGCCCAAGTGCTATTATTAGCGCTTTGTCTGTTGCTGGCATTGCCAGTGATCGCTTTAGTTTTTTTGGTTTTTTACCTGCCAAACAAACCGCACGACTCAAAACCATACAAGCCAGTGCGCATTTAGATGAAACGGCTATTTTTTATGAATCCCCCAAACGCGTTTTGGCCAGCTTGCTGGATTGTCAATCGGTATTGGGCGATGAGCGCGTGGTTTGCTTAGCCAAAGAAATCACCAAGTCATTTGAAACCATTAAAACTGATACATTGCCTAATTTGATTGATTATCTGCAAGCAGACGATACACACCAAAAAGGTGAGTTTGTGATATTGATTTCTGGCGTAGACAAGCAAGACAGAATCGAAGGTGAGGCGCAATTGGACAAAATATTGCCAATTTTACTAGCGGAAATGAGCGCCTCAAAAGCCGCTAAAATTGCTGCTAAAATTACCAACATCGATAAAAAAACTTGCTATCAAAAAACTCTGAATTTATGAACCATTACACTCGCCATATCTTTTTTTGTAACAATGTTCGCAAGGATAACAAGCCTTGTTGCTCACAGCTCGGCGCCAAACAAATGTATCGATATGCTAAAGACAAGTGCCGTGATCAAGGTATGCTTGGTGAGGGAAAAATTGGTGTGAGTGAGTCGCGTTGTTTAGGGCGATGTGAGCACGGCCCAGTAGCAGTAGTGTATCCTGATGATGTTTGGTATCAATATATTGATGAAGATGATATTGATGAAATCATCACCGAGCATTTGATGGGTGGCAATGCAGTAAAACGACTACAAATTAAGTAGTTTTTCTGCCAAATCTTGTGCTTTTTGTTCCATTTCGAAAATTTGCGAATTATTTTCAATAATATCGGTCGGTAATTTTTTTGCCAGATCTAGGTGTTGTTTTCGGCTAGCTTGTGCTGATATCATGGTTTTTGCCGATTTTTCGTTAATATTTTCACGTTTTAACAGTCTTTTTAGCTGATTTTGCTCACTACAATCCACCACAACGGCCCGATCGAACAAATGAGATAGATTTTGCTCAACCAATAACGGCACTTCAATGATAACCAACGGCTTACCCAGTTTTTTGATGTCCATTTGCATTTTTTTCAATATTTTTGGATGCAAGATTTGTTCAATAATTTGTTGATTGTCCTTATTTGTAAATAGTTTCTGGCGCAATGCTTCTCGATCAAGCGATTGATCCTGCTTCAGAATGCCATCGCCAAAGTGTGCCACCAGTTCTGACAAGCCTTGAGAATTCGGTTTAACAACTTCTCGTGCAATCACATCAAGATCGATAACGGGCAGACCTATTTTTTTAAAAACTTGGCTAACACTAGACTTACCGCAAGCAATACCGCCAGTGAGTGCAATTTTTATGGAATTCATAGTTATGTATTCTAGCAATTACTATAAAAAAATGTATTATTTTTTTTGTGTAATACTTGACAGAATTGTTAAACTTTTAGATAATTCATCAAATTTCTATTATTTGATATAGTTTTAAGGATTTATAAGATATGAGTGAAATTAAAAATAGCGACCTTCAAGACCACGGTTCTGCTGCTTTCAGGAAAGAATATGTAGGTAGAGATTTACAAGCTGGTGTCATTACCGCGACAATGGCGATCCCATTGTCAATTGGTATTGCGCTAATGTCTGATTACCCAATTCAAGTGGGTCTAGCAACAGTTGCTTTTGCTTCATTTATTGGTTTCTTATTCGCACTGTTCCGACCTGGTAACTTTATTGGTGCGCCCGGTATTGCAGCAGGCTTGGCGCCTATTTTGGCCATGGGTGTTGCCACGTTCGGGATTGAGAACATGGCTTTTATTATTTTTATGACTGCCACTTTCCAAGCAATCATATGGAAGTTTGATTGGCAACGCTATTTACTTCAGGCTGTCCCAACCTATCTAGTTGAAGGCTTATTGGCTGGTATTGGTTTAAAAATTGCGCTTAAATTTTTACCGTTTTTATGGATGCTACCTGTCGGTATGGCGGCGCCAGAAGAGTTTTGGAATGCAGATCGTATCACTGTTGTTGTGCTTTCAATTGCAGGTGCGGCGATTTTCCTAACATTATTTAAAATATACAAAGATACTAAACCTGCGATGCCATATTTTGCGTTAATAATCCTAGGTATTGTTGCTGCACAGTTCGTTGAAGTTAAGATGTTAAAAGTTGAGGATGTTGATTTTGCGCTCGGTTTGCCGATTCCTGATTTTGATACCGCTTATATGTGGATGTATGCAATCTTCTTTGCGTTAATGCTTGCGGTCGTCGATGTAATCGAGCAGGTGATGAGTAACGCAGCGATTGAAAAAATTGATCCACTAGAAAGACCTTGTAATAGTAACAACAGTTTGCTTTCTATTTGGGTATCTAATATGGGTGCAAGTTTCTTTGGCGGAATGACTAACCTTGATGGTTTAGCCAAGAGTTCAACAAATAGATTGGCGGGCGCCTACACCAAACTATCTGTTTTAGTGATTGGTCTGGTAATTACATTTTTTGTACTTAACTCTCATTATCTTGACCACCTGCCTTACTTTGCGTTGGCAATTATTATGACGTTTGTGGGTATTAAAATGATATTGGGTTTGCTTCATGTGGCGCAGTTCGGCCCGTATGCACTACTACTCGGCTCTTTGTGTGGCGCCTTGGTTTTTAAGATTGGTATTTTTGAAGGCCTTATAGTTACACTGGTGCTCCATGCTATTATTAATTACGTTATCTTTTCCAAGATTGAGAACAAACCTACCAGTGCGATTGTCCGCCATTATTTTGATCGATTTAAAGACGATGATACAAACGTCAACTAGTCTGACGAGATATTAGTTAGGGTTTTATATGACTGATTATTTTGATAATCATAGGCAACGATAACAATATATTATTTGTTGCCTATTGACTTTATCTGCAAATCTCCCGATAATACACGCTCTTTTGGTTATGTAGCTCAGCTGGTTAGAGCACAGCATTCATAATGCTGGGGTCGGTGGTTCAAGTCCACCCATAACCACCATTTTTCCGCTTCATCTTTTTTCCTTGCACTGCGTTACACTTGTCACTCACTTGGTCATATAGTCTATCTATATTCCCGCGTTCGCTCTGTTGTGTGCCTTGTTCAAGAAAAAAATATTTGCATAAAAAATAGGTGCGCTTAATGTGATATTGGCTATTTCCATCAAATTGAGTTACACCGAAGTGCTGAATTGGGGTTTATCGTTTTAATCCACACTTCTTGCAAACTAATGTATACAATACTGTTATGCGTTATCCTACATTAACCCTATTGTTGTTTATTTCTACGTTAGTTCAGGCTGGATATCCAGAGGGCTTTCAAGCTTTTATGGAAGGCGATTATGAAACTGCCTTTATTGAGTACAAATCAGAGGCAGAGAAGGGTAATGCTTTTGCTCAGGCTGATTTAGGTGATATGTACTATCATGGCGTTGGCGTTGAACAGGATGATATTCAAGCGCTAAAATGGTTTAAAAAAGCAGCTGATCAATCCCATTCGAGAGCTCAATATAATCTAGGCACAATGTATGAAAATGGTAAAGGTGTTAAGCAGGATTACGATCAAGCGATTAAGTGGTGGTGTGTAGCTTCAGATCAAGGTCATTATGGTGCTGAATATAATATTGCTATGATGTTTTATAAGGGCACTGGTGTGCCAAAAGATCGCGAAGAAGCGGCCAGGAGAATGTTAAAGGTAGCCAAAAAACACCTGCCAAGTGCTCAATACCTCATGGGCATCATGTATATGAACGGCGATGGTATTGACAAGAGTCGCTCTCAAGCAGAATTTTGGCTCAAAAAAGCCTATAAAAATGGCGATAACGAGATCAGTAATGCTGCAAAGAAAGCCCGAGAAGAAATGAATTACAAAAACCCAAGAATAAAATTGTTTTGACTCGCAAACTCTAATAATTATCTAAGAACTGGGTTTCGCCTGTTTCTTTCGCAACTAGATAGCGTGCAGCATTATGAATGCTGAGGTCGCTTACAACCACCATCGAATTCCTTATTGCAATGGGTGCTATCAAGTGGCTTGATTGGAGTGTATTTTTTACGTATAATTGTTCAGTTTTTGTTCGAGGAAATTATATGCCATCACGCAGAGATCTAGCAAACGCAATTCGTGCTTTAAGCATGGATGCAGTTCAAAAAGCAAATTCAGGCCACCCAGGTGCACCAATGGGTATGGCAGATATTGCTGAAGTACTTTGGAACGATCACATGAAGTACAACCCTACAAGCGCTAACTGGGCAGATCGTGATCGTTTTGTCTTGTCAAACGGCCATGGCTCAATGCTTATTTATTCATTATTGCATTTGACCGGTTTTGATCTTAGTATGGATGACATTAAGGATTTCCGTCAGTTACACTCAAAGACTGCAGGCCATCCGGAATATGGTTACGCAGACGGTATTGAAACAACAACAGGTCCATTAGGACAAGGCATAACTAACGCAGTTGGTATGGCGATTGCTGAGCGTACATTGGGTGCACAATTCAACAAGCCAGGTCATACAATTGTTGATCACAACACTTATGTATTTATGGGTGATGGTTGTTTAATGGAAGGTTTATCACATGAATCATGTGCCATGGCCGGTGCGTTAGGTTTGGGCAAGTTGATTGCTTTTTGGGATGACAATGATATTTCTATCGATGGCCATATTGGCGATTGGATGGAGCGTGGCGTTCCAGGGCGTTTTAATTCATACGATTGGCACGTAATTGCCGTTGATGGTCACGATGCAGATGCCATTAACAATGCAATCAATGAAGCTAAAGCGGTAACAGATAAACCAAGTTTAATTTGTTGTAAAACAACGATTGGCTTTGGTTCGCCGAATCTTGCTGGTACGCACGATTGCCACGGTGCACCATTAGGCGACGAAGAAATTGCAGCAACACGTAAAGAGCTAGGTTGGGATCATGCACCATTTGAAATTCCTGCTGATGTATACGCAGGCTGGGATCATAAAGAGAAAGGCGCTTCTGATGAATCAGCTTGGAATGACGTATTTGCAGCTTATAAGGGTGAATTCCCTGCAGAGGCAGCAGAGTTTGAACGTCGTATGGCAGGCGATTTACCAGCAAACTTTGAAGTTGAAATGGATAAGTTTATTGCTAAAACACAAGAAGAAATGCCAAATATTGCATCACGTCAAGCTTCTCAAAGAGCTATTGAGGCAATGGGTCCATTACTACCAGAAATGTTTGGTGGTTCTGCCGACTTAACAGGTTCAAACTTAACTAACTGGTCAGGTACGGTCAAAGTAAACGCAGATAACGCTAATGGTAATTACTTGTCATGGGGTGTGCGTGAATTTGGTATGGCGCACATGATGAACGGTATGGTTCTTCACGGTGGATTTAAGGTTTATGGTGCAACATTCTTTATGTTTATGGAATTCATGCGTAATGCTTTGCGTATGTCGGCATTAATGAAGATTGGCACAATTTATGTTTACACGCATGATTCAATCGGTCTAGGTGAAGATGGTCCTACACACCAAGCAGTTGAACAACTAGCAACAATGCGCGTTATTCCAAATTTCCAAACATGGAGAGGTTGTGATGCAGTTGAGTCAGCAGTATCATGGAAGATGGCAATGTTAAGATCTGATGCACCAACAGCATTAGTATTCTCACGTCAAAACCTAACGCCAATGGAGCGTAGTGCAGAGCAAGTAGCTAACATTGAAAAAGGTGGTTATGTTCTTAGAGACTGTGATGGTGATGCAGATGTTATCTTGATTGCCACGGGTTCTGAAGTTGGTTTAGCAGTGGAAGCAGCTGATGCAATGGATGAAAATGTACGTGTGGTTTCAATGCCATCATGTGATGCTTATGACGCGCAAGACCAAGCTTATAAAGATTCAGTATTAACACCAGGTGTTAAGCGTGTTGCAATTGAGGCAGGCGTTGACCAATCTTGGTATAAGTACATTGGATTAGATGGCGGTGTTGTTTGTATGAAGTCATTCGGTGAATCTGCACCAGCAGGTGAGTTGTTTAAAGAATTTGGTTTCACGGTAGACAACGTTGTTGCAACAGCTAAGTCAGTTATCGGCTAAATAAAGAATTGAACATAAGTGTTGTGCGCAACACTTATGTTTTAATAAAAATTACATCCTCTTGATGTAATCGTAATAAAAGTAAATAGGAGTAAGAAAAAATGGCAATTAAAGTAGGTATTAACGGTTTTGGTCGTATTGGTCGCATGGTATTTCGTGCAATTTCAAAAGATTTCCCAGAGCTAGAAGTAGTCGGTATTAACGACTTATTAGACAACGATTACTTAGCATATATGCTTAAGTATGACACAGCACACGGTCGTTTTGACGGTGAGGTAGCAGTAGAAGGTGACAATTTTGTAATCGATGGCAAAAAGATTCGTCTTTCAGCTGAGCGCAACCCTGCAGATTTAGCATGGGGTGATATCGATGTAGATGTAGCAATCGACTGTACTGGTTTCTTCTTAACTGAAGAGTCTTGTCAAGCACACATTGACGCTGGCGCTAAGAAGGTAGTTCAATCAGCACCTTCTAAAGACGGCACACCAATGTTTGTATACGGTGTAAACCACGAAGAGTACGCTGGCCAATCAATCATTTCAGCAGCATCATGTACAACTAACTGTTTAGCGCCAATTGCTAAAGTTATCAATGATAACTGGGGCTTAAAGCGTGGTTTAATGACAACCGTTCACGCATCAACGGCAACACAAAAAACGGTTGACGGTCCTTCAATGAAAGATTGGAGAGGTGGTCGTGCAGTATTTGAAAACATCATTCCTTCATCAACAGGTGCTGCTAAAGCAGTAGGTGTGGTTTTGCCTGAGCTTAACGGCAAACTAACAGGTATGGCTTTCCGCATTCCTTCAGTTGACGTTTCAGTGGTTGATTTAACTTGTGAGTTAGACAAGCCTGCAACATATGAAGAAATCTGTGCAGCTATTAAAGAAGCTTCAGAAGGATCAATGGCTGGTACACTTGGATACACTGAAGATATGGTTGTATCTTCTGATTTCCGTGGTATTAGCAATTCATCAATCTTTGATGCAGATGCAGGTATTGCTTTAGATGATACATTTGTTAAGTTAGTGTCTTGGTACGATAACGAATATGGTTACACTTGTAACATGCTTCGTTTAGTTCAGCATATAGCTTAATTAATAAAAAATTACGGCTCGCAATGCGGGCCGTGTTTTTATGTCAGATTTATATATTCGAGATTCACAACTAAGTGTTGATGAAGTTATAGAAAAAATAAAAGAAGCCGTTCCAAACAATCAGTTTGGAATTTTGCATTCTTACGATATTAAACAAACACTGGCTGGTAAAGGCCATGAATTGACTCAAGCGTGTCATGTGTTTGAAGTTTGTAACCCAAAGGTTGCAAAAGATATCCTAGAAAAGGATATGAATTTGGCAACGATATTGCCATGCCGAATTTCGGTATTTACACAGGATGGTGTTACCAAGGTTGGATTAGCACTACCCTCTAAACATATTACTCAGCTGTCAGATGTTGATGACTTGTCGTCACTAATCGAACCAGTTGAACAAAGTCTGATTAAAATTATTGATCAGTCTATTGTGTAAGTAACTATAAACAAGTAGGAGAATTATTATGTCAGTTATCAATTTATCAGATCTAGATTTAAGCTCAAAAAGAGTATTAATTCGTCAGGATCTTAACGTGCCAATTAAAGATGGCGTGGTTACTAGTGATAAGCGAATTAAAGCTTCATTGCCAACCATTGAGATGGCGATGAAGCAAGGCGCTAAAGTAATGTTAATGTCACACCGCGGTCGTCCAGTTGAGGGCGAGGCGAGTGATGAATTTACTTTGCAGCCCGTTGCTGATCGTTTAACAGAGCTATTAGGCATTAATGTGCGTTTAGAAACTAACTGGTTAGACGGAGTTGATATGAATGACGGTGACGTTGTGCTTTGTGAAAATGTCCGTTTCAATGTAGGCGAGATGTCAAATGACGACGACTTATCTAAGCGTATGGCGGCAATGTGCGATATTTTTGCCATGGATGCCTTTGGTACGGCGCACCGTGCACAAGCGTCAACTCATGGTGTGGCTAAGTATGCACCAGTTGCTTGTTCTGGTCCATTATTATCAGGCGAGTTAGAAGCATTAGGCAAAGCATTAGACAACCCTAAACGCCCAATGGTAGCGATTGTTGGTGGCTCTAAAGTATCAACCAAATTAACCGTATTAGAATCTTTATCTAAGATTGTTGATCAGTTGGTTGTTGGTGGCGGTATTGCTAATACTTTTATTGCAGCACAAGGTCATAATGTTGGTAAATCACTTTGCGAAGATGATTTAATCCCAACAGCGAAAAAATTAATGGAAGATTGTGAAATTCCAGTACCAACTGATGTGGTTTGTGGCAAGGAGTTTTCAGAAACTGCACAGGCGACAACGATGGCCAGTTCAGAGGTGTCTGATGATGATATGATTTTTGACGTTGGCCCTGAGTCAGCAGCACAGCTAGCAGACATTATGAAAAATGCAGGTACCATTGTTTGGAATGGCCCAGTCGGTGTGTTTGAATTCGATCAATTTGCAGATGGCACTAAAACATTGGGTATGGCGATTGCCGAATCTGATGCATTTTCAATTGCTGGTGGTGGCGACACATTAGCAGCGGTTGATAAGTATGATATCGAAAGTAAAGTGAGTTATATCTCAACTGGCGGTGGTGCATTCTTAGAATTTTTAGAAGGCAAAAAATTACCAGCAGTAGAAATTTTAGAGCAAAGAGCAGCGGAGTAAAACTTGGCAAGAAGAACCAAAATATTAGCAACACTCGGTCCGGCAACGGATAAAGAAGGTGTATTAGAAAGCATTCTGGCCGCGGGCGTGAATGTGGTTCGCATTAACTTTTCACACGGCAGTGAAGAAGAACACTTGGGCCGTGTAAAAGCGGTACGTGAATGGGCGCAAGCTAATCATACGTATGTTGGTGTTTTGATGGATCTACAAGGTCCAAAAATTCGTATTGCTTCGTTCAAAGATGGCATAAAGATCCAGCTTAATAATGGTGACTCTTTTGCCTTGGATGCTGACATGGATGAAAATTCTGGCAACCAAAAGTCTGTTGGTATTGCTTATAAGACACTACCTCAAGAAGTTAAACCTGGTAATGTGTTATTGTTGGATGATGGCAAGGTTGTTTTGGAAGTGAGCAGTGTTGAAGGGAACAAGATTAATACGATAGTTACTCAGGGCGGGCCTTTGTCAGACAAGAAGGGCATTAACCTTCGCGGCGGCGGCCTATCAGCGAATGCACTGACTGAAAAAGACAAAAAAGACATTTTAATTGCAGCCAAAGCCAAGGCTGATTATGTGGCGTTATCATTTCCAGTGAATGGTGACGACGTGCGTGAAACCAAAACTCTATTGGCAGCAGCAGGTGCGCATGCTGGCGTTATTTCTAAGATTGAGCGGGCTGAATCTCTAGCCAATGATATTATTTTAGATATTATCGAAGAGTCAGCTGGCATTATGGTGGCTCGTGGTGACCTCGGTGTTGAAATTGGCGACCCACAATTGCCAGCACAGCAAAAGCGTTTAATTAAATTGGCCAGATCAAATGATCGTATTGTGATTACAGCAACACAAATGCTGGAATCAATGATTACCAATCCAATTCCAACCCGTGCTGAAGTATTTGATGTGGCGAATGCTGTATTAGATGGCACCGATGCGGTGATGTTATCAGCAGAAACAGCAGCAGGTGACTACCCTGAAAATGCAGTCAAAACCATGCATGATGTTTGCTTAGAAACTGAAAAAAACCCAATTGCCAAGACTTCTCATCATCGCTTGCATGAGAATTTCCAAGCGATTGATGAAACTATTGCGATGAGCACCATGTATGCAGCCAACCACCTAGGTGTTAGAGTCGTGGTAGCATTGACAGAAACTGGAAAAACAGCCATGTGGATGTCAAGAATGAGTTCAAATATTTCAATTTTTGCAATGAGTGACAATGTGCAAACTTTACGTAAAGTAACGTTATATCGTGGTGTTTATCCATGCGGCATTGAAAAGGCCAGTGCTGATGATTGGTCTCAAGTAAATGAAACAGTGATTGAAACACTGACAAAAAACGAGGTTGTAAAAGATGGAGATTTGGTAGTATTGACCAAAGGAATGTATAAAGATAAATCAGGTGGAACCAACATGATGAAGATCCTTCATGTGGGTGATACCAATTATTAAAATAGTAAAACAAGAAAGGAGAAAGATATGTTGATTTCATTAAGGGAATTATTAGATCACGCAGCAGAGAATGGTTACGGTATGCCTGCGTTTAACGTTAACAATATGGAGCAGGTTCATGCAATCATGGAAGCTGCAGATAAGACAAACTCACCTGTTATCATGCAGGGTTCTGCAGGTGCTAGAGGTTATGCAGGCGAGCCATTCTTACGTCACTTAATCAGTGCGGCAACTGAAATGTACCCACATATTCCAGTAGTAATGCACCAAGACCACGGTTCAGAACCTGCAGTATGTTTGCGTTCGATTCAGTCAGGTTTTTCATCAGTGATGATGGACGGCTCTTTAGAGGCTGATTGTAAAACACCGGCATCATTTGAATACAATGTAGCTGTTACCAAAGAAGTGGTTAAAATGGCGCACGCAGGCGGTGTTTCTGTTGAGGGCGAATTGGGTTGTTTAGGTTCACTTGAAACGGGTGAAATGGGTGAAGAAGACGGCCACGGTGCTGAAGGTAAATTAGACCTTGATATGTTATTAACTTCTGTTGAAGAAGCAGCAGACTTCGTAAAAGCAACCAATGTTGATGCTTTAGCGATTGCGATTGGTACTTCACACGGTGCTTACAAATTTACTAAAGAACCAGATGGTGAAATCTTACGTATTGATCGTATTAAAGAGATTCATGAGCGTCTACCAAATACACACTTGGTAATGCATGGTTCTTCTTCAGTGCCACAAGATTGGTTAGAAATCATTAACTCGCATGGTGGCGATATGGGCCAAACTTATGGTGTTCCGGTATCTGAAATTCAAGAAGGCATTAAGAATGGTGTACGTAAAGTTAATATTGATACTGACTTACGCATGGCTTCAACCGGTGCAATTCGTAAGCACTTAATTGAAAACACATCAAACTTTGACCCACGTAAATTCTTAAAAGAGTCTACAGTAGCAATGAGTGAAATTTGTGCAGCACGTTTTGAAGCGTTTGGTTCAGCGGGCCAAGCAGATAAGATTAAAGTGTCTTCATTAGATACTATGAGTCAAAGATACGCTTCAGGTGAGTTAGACGCGAACGTTAAGTAAGCTTTTAAACATCAAGCTTGAAAGGCTCGTTTTATAACGGGCCTTTTTTGTTTTCAGATGATACAATAAATCATGCAAATTAATAAGCATTACTCAGTAATCGTAATTGGTGGTGGCCATGCTGGTACAGAAGCTGCCTTGGCTTCTGCACGGATGGGTGTGAGTACGCTATTAGTTACGCATAATATTGAAACACTTGGTCAGATGAGTTGCAATCCTGCGATTGGTGGGATTGGCAAAGGTCATTTAGTGAAAGAAATTGACGCCATGGGTGGTGCAATGGCAATAGCCATCGACAAAGCTGGTATTCAATTTAGAACTCTAAATGCTTCTAAAGGGCCAGCGGTTCGTGCGACTCGAGCACAGGCAGATCGTGTTTTGTATAAAGCAGCGATCCGTTATATCTTAGAGAACCAAAACAACTTGTCTTTATTCCAGCAAGCAGTTGATGATCTTATTATTGAGAACGATGTGATTAAAGGCGTCAAAACCCAAATGGGTTTAAGCTTTCTGGCTGACAAAGTGATTTTGACTTCAGGCACATTTTTGGGGGGTGTGATCCACATTGGTCAGTCTAATTTTGAAGGTGGCAGAGCCGGTGACGCGCCATCAAATGCATTATCAAGAACGCTTAGAGCCTACGACTTGGGCGTGGGTCGGTTAAAGACTGGCACACCACCAAGGCTAGATGGCAGAAGTATTGATTTTAATGTACTACAACCACAACCAGGAGACACTCCACTACCAACTTTTTCTTTTATGGGTAAAGCATCTGATCATCCTCAACAGATTCCTTGTTACATTACTCATACCAATGAGAAAACGCATGATTTTATTCGTGAGGGCTTAAAGGATTCACCGATGTATACCGGCAATATTGAAGGCATTGGTCCACGATATTGTCCATCTATTGAAGATAAAGTGGTGCGTTTTAGTGAACGTGATTCGCACCAGATTTTTGTAGAACCTGAAGGTCTAACCACTAATGAGGTTTACCCAAATGGTGTGTCTACCTCACTACCCTATGAAGTTCAAGTTGATTTTATTCACTCGATTAAAGGTTTTGAGAATGCACAAATTGTCCGTCCTGGCTATGCGATTGAATATGATTTTTTTGACCCTAGAGGTCTAAAGCAAACACTAGAAGTTAAGAAGATAGCAGGCCTGTATTTTGCCGAGCAAATCAATGGCACCACCGGTTATGAAGAAGCGGCGGCTCAAGGTTTGTTGGCAGGCGTTAATGCAGCTTGTAGCGTACAAGAAAAAATGCTTGGCACCCAAAACGTGACGAGAGTTATATTGGGGTAATGGTAGATTATTTAATTACCAAAGGAACGAATGAGCCATACCGTATGTTTACTTCACGTGCTGAGTATCGATTACTCTTACGAGAAGA
>JAERTA010000108.1 GCA_016845205.1 Gammaproteobacteria bacterium | reverse complement strand
TATAAGACAGGTCACTTATTAAATGACCAGTTGTTATCAGCCATTCTTGAGCGACCAGATACCTGGTCAATTGAAACATTTGAATCTGAAAATTCTCCTATCCAATTCTACTCTGAAGACTGGCAAAATTCCTTATAAACTGCTGGTTATACCAAACACACCTTAGGTATAATCTGAGGGTTTTTATTCTTTCAAACAAGCGATGAAGTTAAATGGTGCGAAAATATTGGTACAAAGCCTAAAGAACGAAGGTGTAGATCACATCTTTGGATACCCAGGCGGTGCCGTATTGCATATTTATGATGCATTAGATGCGCAAGATGATATCAAGCATATTTTGGTTCGTCATGAGCAAGGTGCCACCCATGCAGCGGATGGCTATGCAAGAACCAGTGGCAAACCGGGTGTGGTGTTAGTGACTTCAGGTCCGGGCATTACCAATGCGGTTACTGGTATTGCGACTGCACATATGGATTCTATCCCTATGGTGGTTATTTCTGGTCAAGTGCCTTCAGCTTTGATTGGCAATGACGCTTTTCAAGAGGTGGATGCTGTTGGTATTACGCGCTCATGTGTTAAGCACAATTTCTTAATTAAAGATATTAATCAAATTTCTTCAACCATTAAAAAAGCTTTCCATATTGCTAGCACGGGACGTCCTGGGCCAGTATTGATCGATATTCCTAAAGATGTCACTATCACACAGATTGACGAGCCTGCGTATGTTGATACAATTGATATGCGTTCATACCAGCCAATTGTTGATGGCAACCCAGAGCAAATTACTAAAGCGGCTGAGTTAATTTTATCTTCAAAGCAACCAATCATTTATGCAGGTGGCGGTTGTGTGATTGGAAATGCAGATCAAGAGCTTAGAGAATTTACTCGCCAATTAAGTTTCCCGATTACTCAGACATTAATGGGTTTGGGTGCTTATCCAGCTAAAGATAATCTGTTTGTTGGCATGCTTGGCATGCATGGCACTTACGAAGCCAACATGGCTATGCACGATTCAGACTGTGTAATTGCGGTAGGCGCAAGGTTTGATGATAGAATTACGGCAAATCTATCAAAATTCTGTCCAACAGCTAAGATTATTCATATTGATATTGACCCGTCTTCCATTGGTAAAAATGTTGCCGTTGATGTGCCAATTGTAGGTGAAGTTAAATCAGTGTTAAAAGATTTGATTCAAGCATTAAAAGGAAAGAAAACTGCTGATATTTCTTCTTGGTGGTCTCAAATTAACGAATGGCGTAGTGTTGACTCATTAGCTTATCAAACTAAAGAGGGTGTTATCAAGCCACAATCTGTTATTGAAGCATTATATGAGGTTACTGAGGGCAAAGCTATTGTAACCAGTGATGTGGGCCAGCACCAGATGTGGGCAGCACAATATTATCATTTTGATGAACCGCGTCGTTGGATAAACTCAGGCGGTTTGGGTACGATGGGTTTTGGTTTGCCAGCAGCAATGGGCGCCAAACTTGCAGAGCCCAACTTAGATGTTGCTTGTGTGACAGGTGAGGGTAGTATTCAAATGATGTTACAAGAGCTTTCAACAATGTTGCAGTACAACACCCCAGTAAAAATTATTAACCTAAACAATGGTTATTTAGGCATGGTACGTCAATGGCAAGAGTTCTTCTATGAAAAGCGTTATGCCATGTCATACATGGATGCCTTGCCTGATTTTGTTAAGTTAGCTGAAAGCTACGGCCATGTGGGTATTAAAGTAGAAAAGGAAGAAGATCTTAAGCCGGCATTAATCGAAGCTTTCAAGCAAAAAGATCGCACTGTGTTTTTAGATATTATGACTGATCCAAGTGAAAATGTATTCCCGATGATTCCATCAGGTGCAGGACATAATGAAATGTTGTTAGCCGGTCGTGATGAAATGGCTTCAACCAATGATGAAGGCCTTAACCTAGTATAACTATGAGACATATTATTTCAGTATTATTAGAAAATGAAGCTGGTGCCTTGTCAAGAGTTGCAGGGCTTTTCTCGGCGCGTGGTTTTAATATTGAGTCACTAACTGTGGCAGCAACTAACGATGAAACGCTATCTCGTATGACGATTGTAAGCGTGGGCGATGATGGCATTATTGAGCAAATTGTGAAACAGCTTGAAAAACTTATTGATGTGGTTAAAGTCACTGATTTAACGGCAACAGAGCATATCGAACGTGAGCTTTTATTGGTTAAAGTTGATGTTAATCCAAATACGCAAGCTGACATTGACCGACAAATTGATCAATTTTCAGCCAAGATTGTTGATGTATCAGAAGACACTTACTTAATTGAGCTTGCAGGGCAAAGTAAGAAAATTAATGATTTTTTAGATGCACTAGATGCATCTAAAATTTTAGAGGTTTCTAGAACAGGCGTGACTGGCGTTTGTCAAAGAAGAGAAGGTTAATAACATAAAGAGGAAAAAATGAATAGATATTACGATAAAGATGCAGATTTAAACATCATTAAAGGCATGAAAGTTGCTATTATTGGTTATGGTTCACAAGGCCATGCCCATGCAAATAATTTACAAGATTCTGGTGTAGAAGTTGTAGTTGGTTTGCGCTCAGGCTCTGCTAGTGAGAAAAAAGCAACAGGTGCTGGTTTAGCAGTTAAGTCAATTGAAGACGCAACTGCTTGGGCAGATTTAGTTATGATTTTAGCGCCGGATGAATTCCAAGCTAAGATTTATACTGATAATATCGAGCCAAATCTTAAAGAAGGCGCAACATTGGCGTTTGCACATGGCTTGAATATTCATTATGAGATGATTACACCAAGGGCTGATCTAAATATTATTATGGTTGCCCCTAAGGCGCCAGGCCATACAGTGCGTTCAGAATTTGAGAAAGGCGGCGGTATTCCTGACTTAATCGCGGTACAGCAAGACGTATCTGGCACTGCAAAAGACATTGCATTGTCTTACGCATCAGCGATTGGCGGTGGCCGTACTGGTATTTTAGAAACAACGTTTAGAGAAGAAACAGAAACTGATTTATTTGGTGAGCAAGTAGTTTTATGTGGCGGAACAACAGCGCTAGTTCAAGCAGGTTTCGAGACACTTGTAGAAGCAGGTTACGAGCCAGAAATGGCATACTTTGAGTGTTTGCACGAGCTAAAACTGATTGTTGATTTAATGTATGAAGGTGGTATTGCTAACATGCGTTATTCAATTTCAAACACGGCAGAATATGGTGATGTAACCCGTGGCCCACGTGTTATTACCGATGATACTAAAGCAGAAATGAAGAAAATCTTAGGTGAAATCCAAGACGGTTCATTTGCTAAAGAATTTGTGGCTAATGTTGGTGACTTACCAGCACGTCGCGAGGTTCAGCGTCAACACAAAATTGAGCAAGTGGGTGAATCACTCAGATCAATGATGCCTTGGATTAATAAAATTGTCGATCAGGATAAAAACTAAATAGACTTTTCATTCGCTAAACGCCCAACTCAGTTGGGCGTTTTTATTTATCCAGGCAGAACTATATAGCGCTATAATCTCAACATGACTGTTAAAAAAGCAAAGAGAGGGGTTTACTTACTACCCAATGTCCTAACAACCTTTGGGTTGTTTGCTGGATTCTTTTCTATTATTCTTGCCACTAAAGGGCAATACGGTGACGCCGCTATTGCTATTTTTGTTGCCATGATATTTGACGGACTAGATGGCCGTGTTGCACGGCTAACCAATACTCAGAGTTCATTTGGTGAGCAATATGATTCAATGGCAGATATGCTTTCGTTTTGTGTGGCGCCAGCATTGTTAATGTATTTTTGGCAATTTTCTGATTTGGGCAAGGTAGGCTGGCTGGGTGCATTTGTGTACGCTGCTGCTGGCGCATTACGTTTAGCACGATTCAACACCCAGATTGGTGTTGAAGATAAACGCTATTTTCAAGGGCTACCTTCACCTGCTGCAGCTGCGTTAATTGCCGGTATGGTTTGGACTAAACAAAGCATTGGTGTGACTGATTATGATCAATATCTAACACTGGTTAGTTGGGTTATCTTAGTGGGTGCTGGTGTATTGATGGTGAGCAATATTCGCTACTATAGTTTTAAAGAAATTAACCTAAAAGGCAGGTCTTCTTTTAAATTATTACTCATTGCTACGCTAATCATTATTGTGACAACACTATGGCCAAGTGCAATTTTATTTGTTTTCTTTTTTGCCTATGCTTTATCAGGGTTGATTATGACGATGATTGAAGTTAGAAAAAAACGTCAAATTAAAAAACGAGCAAAAAACGCTTAATATTGCTTTATAATGCGCATTATGAGTCACCAAGTTACAATTTATGCATTTTCACAAAGCAATCTCTTAGCTTTGTTACGATTATTGCCGTAAGGCAAATTATCACTCGCATGATTGAAAAGTCCTGCACCTAAAATTAAATACAACAAACAAAACATAGGAGACTTAAATGTCTGACAAACTAATTATTTTTGATACAACTCTTCGTGATGGTGAGCAATCACCTGGTGCGTCAATGACCAAAGACGAAAAAGTACGTATTGCCAAAGTATTAGAAAAAATGAAAGTAGATGTGATTGAGGCGGGTTTTGCCATTGCATCACCAGGTGACTTTGAAGCGGTACAAGCGGTGGCTAATGCCGTACAAGATTCAACTATTTGTTCTCTTGCTAGAGCACTGGATAAAGATATTGATCGAGCAGGCGAGGCATTAAAAAATACCAATTCTGCGCGCATTCACACCTTTATTGCGACCAGTGATATTCACATGAAAATGAAGTTAAATATGACGCCAGACCAAGTGGTAGAACAGGCGGTTCGCGCTGTTAAACGCGCTAGACAATATACGGACAATGTTGAGTTTTCACCTGAAGATGCAGGCAGATCAGATGAAGATTTCCTTTGTCGTATTATTGAGGCAACGATTGAAGCAGGTGCAACTACAATTAATATTCCTGATACAGTCGGTTATAACATTCCACATCAATTTGGTGCTACCATGAAATCACTGATTGAGCGTATTCCTAATTCTGATAAGGCTATTTTTTCAGCACATTGTCATAATGATTTAGGCTTAGCGGTTGCTAACTCTCTATCAGCTGTACTCAATGGTGCCAGACAAGTAGAGTGCACCATTAATGGTTTGGGTGAGCGCGCTGGTAATACCTCTTTGGAAGAGTTGGTGATGGCGGTTAGAACACGTCAAGATATTTTTGAGTGTGATACGAATATTGATACCACGCATATCTTACAAGCTTCGCGTCTAGTTTCTAGTGTAACTGGATTTATTGTGCAGCCAAATAAAGCCATTGTTGGTGCTAATGCCTTTGCTCATGAAGCAGGTATTCATCAGGATGGCGTTTTAAAACACCGTGAAACTTATGAAATTATGCGCGCAGAAGACGTTGGTTGGAATGCCAATCAACTGGTTCTGGGTAAGCACTCGGGCCGTAATGCTTTTAAAGTTAGATTATCTGAGCTTGGCGTAGAATTTGACTCTGAAGAAAATTTAAACGATGCGTTTAGACGATTTAAAGAATTGGCTGATAAAAAACATGAAATTTTTGATGAAGACTTGCAGGCCTTAGTGTCAGAGGCTCAAACTGAATCAAGCGAAGTCATTAAGTTGGTTTCTTTAAAAGTCTGTACTGAAACTGGTGAAGAAAATACTGCAACTGTTGTACTTTCTATTGATGGTAAGGAGCAAACTGCCACTGCAAAAACCTCAGGTGCTGTTGACGCTACTTTTAGTGCCATTAACTCATTGGTGGATTTTGAAATCAACCTGCAATTGTATTCGGTTTCTAATGTGACCCAAGGTACCGATGCACTGGGTGAGGTTAATGTGCGTTTAGAGCATGATGGCCGTATTATCAATGGACAAGGTGCGGATACAGATATTATTACCGCCAGTGCCAAAGCTTATATTCATGGCTTGAATAAAATTATGGCAGCTACTGATAGGGCGCACCCTCAAGTATGAGTGAGGCGCTAAGATCGCGATATTTAGAGGCTTTAGGTGTGCCGGAGTTTTTATATACTCAAGTCGAACCTGAAAATATTGACGAACAAAAAATCAACACACAGTGTTTGGTTATTGAAACTCAAAATTCACGATCTTTTTGTCAGCCTGGTAAATACCAAGATTTTTTATTAAAAATGTTGGGCGCTATTGATTTGCAGCAGCAAGATATTCATTGTATTAGTATTAGCGCTGATGACTTAAGCCGAACGCTTGGGCAATATAATGCCAAAACAGTATTACTGATGAGTAAAGGTTTAAATCCATCTTCTGATCAGCATTTTGTCGCGCATCATCCAAGTGAAATCTTAATGAATGAACAACTCAAACGCGAAGTTTGGGAGGTTTTGAAAAAGATAAAAACATGTCTAAAGTAGATTACACATTAAAAGGTTATGAGCGCCCTAAGCTCTCCACTCCTAATGGTGAAAAAAAACTGTTAATGCATTCTTGTTGCGCCCCTTGTGCAGGCGAGATTATGGAGGCATTGGCGGCGTCAGATATCAATACGACGATTTTCTTTTACAATCCAAACATTCATCCGGTTGAAGAGTACGAGTTGCGCAAAGAGGAAAATATTCGTTTTGCTCAAAAACTCGGCATGCCTTTTGTCGACGCAGATTATGATCGAGATAATTGGTTTGATCGTACCAAAGGTCAAGAAAATGAACCTGAGCGTGGTGAGCGCTGTACCACATGCTTTGATATGCGTTTTGAAGTCACTGCACAATATGCCAAAGATCACGATTTTAATCTTATTTCTTCAACGTTAGGTATCTCTCGTTGGAAAGACATGAATCAAATCAATGGCTGTGGTGAAAGAGCAACACAAGCATTTGATGATATCGCCTATTGGGATTTTAATTGGCGTAAGCAGGGTGGTTCTTCTAGAATGCTTGAAGTTTCCAAACGAGAAGAATTTTATCAACAAGAATATTGTGGTTGCGTGTATTCACTGCGCGATACTAATCGTTGGCGAGTGTCTAGGGGTCGAGAAAAAGTTGAACGCGGTGTCAAGTTTTACCAAGAAGCCATGGACAAATTATCTGTCCAAACTAAAGGTTAGCTTAGCAAGTATAGTAGTAACGCCTTTTGTGCGTGCAGGCGATTTTCAGCTTCGCTCCATACTAAACTTTGCTTGCCATCAATCACATCAGCACTGACTTCTTCACCACGGTGAGCCGGCAGACAATGCATAAATACCGCATCTGATTTAGCTTGAGACATTAAGTTTGTATTAACTTGGAAATCTTCAAAATCCAGTTCGCGTTTTTTCTGTTCAGCTTCTTGACCCATACTAGCCCAAACATCAGTCACTACTAAGTCTGAATCTTTGCAAGCACTGTTTGCATCTGCACATAAATTAACATGCTCAGCATACTGATCAATAAAGTTTTGATCTGGCTCATAGTCTTTAGGTGTGGCAATATTAAGTGTAAATCCAAATGCTTTGGCTGCTTGCATATAGGTATGACACATGTTGTTGCCATCACCAATCCAAGCGACTGTTTTGCCTTTGATCGAACCATTGTGTTCTTGGTAGGTCATCATGTCAGCCAAGAGTTGACATGGATGAGACTCATCAGATAGGGCGTTAATAATTGGCACAGATGAGTGATTTGCAAAAACGTTAATATCTTTATGCGAAGAAATACGCAACATAACACAATCAACCATAGAGCTAATGACAACCGCACTATCGGTGATAGGTTCACCACGACCTAGCTGAATATCTTTATCTGATAAAAACAAAGCATGACCACCAAGTTGTGTCATACCTGCTTCAAATGAAACACGAGTACGTGTAGACGATTTATCAAAAATCATTGCCAACGTTTTGTTTTTTAAAGCATTGGAAATTTCACCTGCTTTATGTTGTTTTTTTAACGCAATAGCCTGATCAATGATTTGTTGTAAATCATCATTGGGTAAGTCATCTAAGTTAATAAAGTGTTTTGTCATGTTGATCTCCCGTCTATACGGTATCGATTAGTTCACAAACTGTGTTGATAATTGTATCAGCTTCAGCTTTATTAATAATAAGGGGCGGCAATAGACGAATCGATTGTCCGGTAATGTTAATCAGTAATTTTTTATCAAGTGCTGCGTTTAATAAGCTAGTACAGTCTTGATTAAGCTCAATGGCCAACATTAAGCCTTTGGCGCGTATTTCTAATACTTTATTTGAATCCGCTAATTTAGATTTAAAGCCAGTTGCTAAATATTTACCCATTTGTATGGCATTACTAAGAATGTCGTCTTTTTCAATCACTTTGAGCACGCTGAGTGCTGTTTGACACACCAAAGGATTACCGCCAAAGGTAGATCCGTGTGAGCCTGGTTGAAATAAGCCAGCTGCTTTGCCTTTAGCCAAACAAGCACCAATAGGCACACCATTGCCCAAGCCTTTGGCCAAGGTTAAAACATCGGGTGTGATGCTGTTATATTCATGAGCAAATAACTTACCAGTACGGCCAATGCCCGTTTGCACTTCGTCTAGTATTAGTAGCCAGTTATTGGCTTGGCAAATTGCTTGCACTTGGTTCAGATAATCATCAGCCGGAATAATAACGCCACTTTCACCTTGGATGGGCTCTAGCATCACCGCAACAACATTCGCGTTGTTGGTATGCGCTTTAATGGCATCAACATCATTAAAGTCAATATGAATAAATTCACTGACTAAAGGTGCAAAGCCATTTTGTACTTTTATATTGCCAGTAGCGGAAAGGGTTGCCATGGTGCGACCATGAAAACTTTGATTGGCCGTTAAGATAACTGGGTTGTTAATATTATTAGCATGCCCGTGTAAGCGTGCAATTTTAATAGCAGCCTCATTGGCTTCAGCGCCTGAGTTGCCAAAAAAGGCAGCATCCATATTGGCCAATTGGCATAATTTTTCAGCTAAGGTTTCTTGATGCTCAATGCGGTACCAGTTGCTGGTATGTAGTAGCTCACTTGCTTGTGTTTGGATAGCAGCTGTAATGTCTTTGTGGCAATGGCCAAGCCCGACAACGCCAACACCAGATAAGGCATCTAGATATTGATCACCTTTAGTGTCCGTCAGGTGGCAACCTTCACCTTTAACAAAGGTAACTTCTAGCGGTGCATAATTTGACATTAAATAAGACATAAGTTTTTTAGTGTGTTTTTAAATTGGCCACTAAACAAAAAAGCCCCAAAATGGGGCTTTTATTACCAATCAGAATATTGATTATGATTGGTATTGCAAAGGCGGTGCCATTTGGTTGTTAATTTCGTCTAGCTCTTTTTTATAGCCTTCATAGAAAGAACCTGCTGGTGGGTTTACCCAATCTTCGTATGAAAAACCATTCGCTTCGTTGTACTCTTTGAAAGAGTTTTGTAATGCAATTCTTTTTGCGCTTAATTCATTAGATTCTTGACTAACTGCGTCCATGTTTATCTCCTAAATGTAGAATAAGTAAAAAAGAGTAATTATAACCTTAAATTAGGTTTTGTGGTGTTTATTATTTACTATGAATTGCAATAAATACTTTACATTCTGTCTAAGTTTATGTCACAATTAAATTGAATATTTTTTAATCTGATAAGGAGCGTTTATGCAATTAAGTATTTCTGGTCACCATCTCGATATCACCGAGGCAATCAAGCAACATTCTATTGAAAAATTATCTAAAATTAAACACCACTTTGATCACTTGATTAATATCAACATGATCTTAGAAGTCGAAAAGGATGTGCAAAAAGCCGAGGCAACGATTCACGTAAGTGGGGCAGATTTATTTGCTAAAGCTGAAAGCGGCGATATGTACGCTTCTATTGACCAAATGGTTAATAAGCTAGATTCACAAATTCGTAAGCACAAAGAAAAATTAAACGACCATAGAAGAAACTAAAGGTCGCCCAACCTAAGTCAATCAAATCTTGGGTTGGTTATAAAGGAACATTAATTCAATGTCAGAAGTTGAAAACACTTCTTTCGAAGCCTGCCTGCAGAAACTAATGACGTCTCTGGAGGCGTCTTTGTATGAAGAGGCCACTGCTCAACTTGCCAATTTACATTCGGCTGAAATTGCTCGCCTATTAGAAGGTGTTCCGCCCAAAGATAGAACCCAGCTTTGGTCTAATATTGATGCAAGTACACAGGGCGATATTCTTAAAGATCTTAGTGAAGATGTTCAATCTCAACTCTTAAGTGAAATGGATGTCGAGGCCATTGTAAAAGCCACTGAAGGCTTAGACATGGACGACTTAGCAGACATTGTGCCTGACCTGCCTGAGTCAGCTTTGCATAATCTATTATTAACGCTAGATCATAAGCATCGAGACCACTTAAAACGTGTTTTATCCTACCCTGAAGACTCTGCAGGTGGACTGATGAATATTGATATTATCACGGTGCGTGATGATGTTAATGTGCGCACGGTGATTCGTTATTTACGCTTGCTAAAAGAAATGCCAATCGATACTGATCAGGTGTTTGTGGTTGATCGCTCTTACAAGTATTTGGGCTCAATTCATATTTCAACTTTATTAACCAATGAGGCTGAACAGAACATCAACCCTTTGATTAATAAAACACTCAAACCCATCCCTGCAGATACGCCTGAAAACGAAGTGGCCAATTTATTTGAGCAACGTGATTTGATTTCAGCGCCGGTTATTGATGAAAACAATCAGCTAATTGGCCGTATCACCATTGATGATGTGGTTGACGTGATTCGTGATGAAGCTGAGCACTCAGTGATGTCGATGGCAGGTTTAGATGAAGAGGAAGATGTATTTGCACCAGTCATGCAAAGTTCTAAACGTCGCAGTGTTTGGCTGGGTGTTAACTTGGTCACTGTTTTTATTGCGGTATTTTTTATCGGATTATTTGAAGCCACATTACAAGAGAAAATTGCTTTGGCAATCTTAATGCCCGTGGTGGCATCGATGGGCGGCATTGCTGGCACGCAAACGCTTATTTTAGTTACACGTGGTATTGCCACAGGTAGGGTGACTACTTCCAATCTTAAGGTGTTGATGAACAAAGAAGTGGCTATTGGCTTTTTAAACGGTGTGGTTTGGGCTTTAGTGATTGGACTGGCGACTTACGCTTGGTTTGAAGATATGACATTAAGCTTCGTGATTGCTTCAGCTATTATTGTTAATTTAATCTTTGCGGCTTTTTCTGGCGCACTCCTGCCATCATTATTGACCAAACTTAAAATTGATCCAGCCCTTGCAGGCGGCGTGATCCTTACCACCATTACCGATGTGATTGGTTTTGTGGCTTTCTTGGGTTTGGCTTCATTGGTCATTTAATAAACCCACCTTAATGCCTTTTGTACTTAAGAAATTTAACGCCGTTAAAGGTAGAAAAATTCAGCAATTTTTACTAGATGAGGCAGGTTTATCCTTGCCAGTCTCTCAAAAATTATTGGCTAAAAATAGGGTGTTTGATGACCAGGGCAATGCTTTAAAAAATGGCCAAATACTAAACGGTGAGTATGTAGAAGTCGCTGTATTTGAAGGCCATACAAGAGGCTTAAAGCCTATATTTGAGGTCGATGACTTCGCTGTATTTGATAAGCCATCTGGGCTGATGGTTCACCCAACTCGCAAAACCACAGCTTACAGTTTGCTTGATGAAGTCAGACATCATTTTGGTGATCAAGGAGATTTGGCACATCGAATAGATGCTGAAACCTCAGGCTTGGTTTTAGTGGCTAAAAACAAGCAAGCAAGTGCAAAACTCAAAACCCTGTTTGAAAATAGAGAATGCGCCAAAGAATATTTAGCGATTGTCAAAGGCCAGTTAAAGAATGATGTTACTATCGATAAGCCCATATCAAAGTCAAACAGCACTATCACTATCAGAATGACTTGTGAAATTGAGCAAGGCAAAGCCTCCACCACTCACATTCAGCCTTTAGCAATTAACCAAAAAGACAACACGACCTTAGTCAAAGCCATGCCTATTAGCGGTAGGCAACATCAAATCAGAGTGCATTTAGATTCAATTGGACATACGATTTTGGGTGATCCAATCTACGGGGTTGATGATCAAGTGGCTGATCAATGTTTGAAAAAAACCTTGTCAGAAAAAGATAGAATTAAACTAACTGGCGCAAAGCGACTGATGCTTCATGCTAATCACTTGTCATTTGCCTTTCAAGATATTCAATACAATATTGTTTCAAAAAAGAAGGATGAAATTTTTTCTT
>JAERTA010000107.1 GCA_016845205.1 Gammaproteobacteria bacterium | reverse complement strand
GTTAGAAAATCACCTTTTAATGCCAATGGCAAACGCCACACTTCTTTTTCATCTGTGTTTGTTTCCCCTGAAGTGGATGATAATATCGACATAGACATCAATAAAGCTGATATTCGTATTGACACTTATCGTGCCAGTGGTGCTGGCGGACAGCATGTAAACAAAACTGATTCAGCAGTGCGCATTACCCACCTACCGAGTAATACTGTGGTTCAATGTCAAGATGGCCGCTCGCAACACGCCAACAAAGATCAAGCAATGAAACAGTTAAAATCAAAACTGTATGAGCTTGAAATGCAAAAACGTAATAGTGAAAATCAAGAATTAGAAGATGCAAAATCAGATATTGGTTGGGGGCATCAAATTCGCTCTTATGTGCTTGATCAATCTCGTATTAAGGATTTACGCACCGGTGTAGAATCGTCCAATACACAAGATGTATTAGACGGCAACTTAGACAAATTTATTGAGGCCAGCTTAAAGGCTGGGTATTAGCATCTTAGCTAAGGTCTGAATATTTGTTTTTTGTAGGTTTGTTTTTCGATAAACCACGCCTATATCTCTGACTAAATGCTGATGATTCGTATTGACAACAATATTTGGATAATTTGATAACACCCCAAAATCAACGGCTAATTTTGGTAAAAAACTTACACCTATATCCATATCAACCATAGCAATTAATGTAGAGATACTACTGCAGGAAAAATCAGAAATTTGAGCAGTAGAAATTGACTGGCTGCTTAGAATGTGTGAGCGCAAACAATGGCCCTGCTCCAATAACAATAACTCACCCTTACCTACTTGACCACCTTGATGCTTAGCATGTTTGATATAGTATAGAGGATCGCAAAACACTTGCATACTTTCAATATGAGTTGGCAAATCAAAAGGGAAAGCAAAAATTGCAAAATCAATTGTAGATTCGTCTAACATCTTAATTAAATTTTCGCTAGTATTTTCTATAAATGAAACTTTTAATTTAGGATATTTCTTAGTCATATTTTTTAAATAGTTTGGCAGTAAATACGTTGATATAGTTGGTATCACGCCAATCGTCAGCTCAGACTCAAAAAAATCAAGTTTCGATAACTCTACCAATCCTTTGGCATTATCAATAATCAAGTTTGCCTGCTTTACAATTTGTTTGCCAAGGCTTGTAAAAACAACCGTTTTGTTAGTTCTCTCAACCAGTTGAACTTGCAAGTCTTGCTCTAATTTGGCAATACCAGCACTAAAAGTTGACGCACTAACATAGCATAACTTTGCAGCACGTGAAAAATGCATAGTTTTTTCTAATGCTGACAAATATTGAAGATTTTTTAAAGAAGGAAGCATATTTTTTTATATTCGAATTTTTCAAACATTATATACAATTATATTCGCTTTACTAATATATTAAAGTTTATTAGAATACACACTTATTTCAATAAACCAGGAGCAAATAATGCTAAAAGACAAATCAACTCAACAAGTGCCATCTATTACTTTTCGTGTTCAAGAAAACAATACTTGGGCTGATATCGACACAGATAAGATTTTTAACAACAAAACGGTTATCGTATTTTCACTACCAGGTGCCTATACGCCAACGTGTTCTTCATCGCATTTACCTAGATTTAACGAACTCGCACCCGTATTTAGACAACATGGTGTTGATGAAATTATTTGTATTTCTGTTAACGACACATTTGTTATGAATGAATGGAAAAAAGATCAAGAAGCTGAAAACATTACTATGATTCCTGATGGAAATGCTGAATTTACCGAGGCTATGGGTATGCTAGTAGACAAAACAAGCCTGGGGTTTGGAAAGCGTTCTTGGCGTTATTCAATGTTAGTTAAAAACAAAATTATTGAAAAAATGTTTATTGAGCCTGAAGTTGAAGGAGACCCGTTTGAAGTCTCAGATGCCGACACCATGCTCAACTATATCAATCCAAATGCGATTATTCCAAAGTCTGCAACCATGTTTAGTAGAAAAGGTTGTCCACACTGTCAAAAGGCAATTGATCTACTGGCTAAAAATAACATTTATACTGAAATTGTTGAACTTGGAAATGGTGTGACCTCAAGATCGTTAAGAGCTGTGAGCGGCAAAAGCACAACGCCACAAATATTTATTGGTGGCAAATACATAGGCGGCGCCAACGAACTTGAACAATATTTCAAATAAGGGGAAGCAATGGCAAATGAAGGTTATCACGAAAAATAGGTGTCTTTAACACAACAAACTAAAGATATGCACAAGGCGATTGTGTCTTTGATGGAAGAATTGGAAGCTGTTGATTGGTATAATCAACGAATAGATGCTTGTAAAGATAAAGATTTAAGTCAAATTCTAAGTCATAATCGCGATGAAGAAAAAGAACATGCTGCTATGTTGCTTGAATGGATTCGACGTAAAGATTCAAGATTTGATAAAGAGTTAGGCGATTATTTATTCAGCGACAAACCAATAATTGACCACTAAAAAACCATAATAATAAGGAAATTTTAATGACAACACATTACGACATGATTGCAATTGGTGCCGGGTCAGGCGGATTATCAGCAGTAGAACGCGCCAGTGAGTATGGCAAAAAATGTGCTGTTATTGAGGTAAAAACCATTGGTGGTACTTGTGTTAATGTAGGCTGTGTTCCCAAAAAGGTCATGTGGTTTGCAGCTAATACAGCCACTCAAATTAATAGTGCCCAAGGATTTGGATTTAATGTCGAATTAAAAGATTTTTCATGGAAAAAACTTAAAGAGGGTCGTGATAACTACATCAAAGGCATCACCAATTGGTATGATGGCTATTTGCAAGACTTAGGCATTGATTACCTTCATGGCTTTGGTAAATTGGTTGATAAAAATACAGTGTCTGTTAATGGTGAAACTTACACCGCTGATCACATTGTGCTATCTCCAGGCGGCGAACCAACCATCCCTCATATTGAAGGCGCTCAATACGGTATTACTTCAGATGGTTTCTTCGAATTGGAAGATTTACCTAAAAAAGTAGCGGTGATTGGTGGTGGCTATATTGGCGTAGAGCTTGCTGGTGTACTAAATGCCTTAGGCTCAGAAGTAGAAATATTTGGTCGTGCTGATACGCTACTTAAGGGGTTTGACTCAATGATTCAAACTGCGCTAGATAAAGACTATACAGCGCACGGTATTAAAATTCACCACGGTTGTCAAATTCAAAAAGTTACGCAAGACAAAACCTTAATCACCAATAATGGTGAATTTTCGAACTTTGATCAAATCATTTGGGCGGTTGGACGCACCCCGATGACCCAACATTTAGGCTTGGAAAATGCCGGCGTGAAATCCGATCAACGGGGTTTTATTCCTACCAATAAGTTTCAAAAAACTAATGTTAACAACATCTTTGCCTTAGGTGATGCTACTGGAAGGACTCCACTCACACCTGTTGCAATCGCCGCTGGGAGGCGATTGTCCGATCGGCTTTATAATGGCATGAAAAACCGCCACCTTAATTATAAAAACATTCCAACGGTTGTTTTCTCGCATCCGCCAATTGGCACTATCGGTTTCACTGAAGACGAGGCTAATAAAAGGTTTGATAAAGTAAAAATCTATAAATCAGAATTCACACCAATGGCTGATGCACTGCTTAACCATAAAACCACCACAGCACTAAAACTGGTGTGTGTGGGTGATAACGAAAAAATAGTTGGCTGTCATATTATGGGTCATGGTGCTGATGAGATGCTACAGGGTTTTGCAGTAGCGATTAAAATGGGCGCGACTAAAAAACAATTTGATGATACAGTAGCGATTCATCCATCAAGTGCCGAAGAATTGGTGACATTAAGGTAGTCAGCGTCGATTTAACTTACGCCATTTGTATGGCTGAATAGGTGGTGTGTGAAAACCCCAAAACCCTAATTTCTCTGCCCTGGCTAAATCTTCTTCTTGCTGATAAGTGCTTTTATAAGAATACGCCATGCCTGCCTCGACCATAAGCTTGCCAATATCAGTATCGCCTTTATAAACTTTAACTAAAATACGTTGGTAATGATCAATACCGACCGGTTCAATCAATAATTTTCCAGGTATATTTTTTAAGGATTGTTTTAAATAGTCTTTGGATAATTGACCACAATTAATCGTTTTAAATTTTGTTTTTCTGCATTTTTGACGCATCTCTGGAGTGTCGATGCCTTGGATACGCATTTGCATACTAATGCTATCACCATCCACAATATAGAGTGTTTTTTCACTGTTTAATGTGAAATCTCCTGGGCTAGCCAAAGTGTTTATGGATAACAACAGGCATAAAGTAAATAATTTCATGTAGACAAGTACTAGCGGTAAAATCAATGATTTTATAAGACTATCGTACAACGTGAGTGCTTTAGAACAAATACAATTTGATAGTAATGGATTAATTCCAGCAATCGCCCAAGATTTTAAAACAGGGGAAATCTTAATGTTTGCATGGATGAATGAAAAATCTTTAGCACTTACGATTGAAAAGCAACAGGCGGTTTATTATTCTCGCTCTAGAAAAAAACTTTGGTTTAAAGGCGAAGAGTCAGGACACACACAATTAATCAAAGAAATCTATACAGATTGTGATAATGATGTTATCCTGCTTAAAGTAGAGCAAATTGGTGGTATTGCTTGCCACACCGGCAGACAATCATGTTTTTTTCAAAAGCTAGAAGATAACAATTGGAAAAAAATGACCAAGAGACTAAAAGACCCAAAAGACATTTATGGATGATATATTAAACAAATTAGAGCAAATACTTGAAGACAGAAAATCCGCCAAATCGGATGAATCTTATGTGTCTTCTTTATATGCCAAGGGCTTAGATGAAATCTTAAAAAAGATTGGAGAAGAGTCTACAGAAGTGGTGATGGCTGCTAAAGATGCCGATAAAAATAAAATCATCTACGAAGTTGCTGACTTATGGTTTCACACGCTTGTATTACTACGACACGAAGATATCGAAGTGTCTAAAATACAAGATGAATTATCATCACGATTTGGCTTATCGGGTTTAGAAGAAAAAGCCAATAGAAATAATTAAACAATAGGAGATAGACATGGGATTTGGAATACCTGAATTACTCATCATACTGGTAATTGTATTACTGGTATTTGGCGGGAAGCGTTTAAAGAATATTGGTGGCGACCTTGGTGGCGCCATTAAAGGCTTTAAAAAATCGATGAAAGAAGGTGAAGGTGACAAAATCGATAGTAAAGATGATGTTATTGAAGCTAAAGTCGTTAAAGAAGAAGAAAAAACTAAATAACCCCAGCCTATGTTTGATGTTGGTTTTTGGGAGTTTGCCTTAATTGGTGTCATTACTCTGATTGTAGTTGGCCCTGAAAGAATGCCGGCGATCGCTAAAAAGACTGGGCGCTACATCGGCAAGGCCAAAAAATTTGTCTCTAAAATAAAAGAAGATATTGATGACGAGTTTGAAGCAGACAAACTCAAAGAGCATCTAAGCTTAGAAGACGAAGACTCTAATATTGTTGAAATTTTTGAAGAGACTAAAAAATCTTTAGACGAAATAAAACAAGACGCTGACAAAAAATAATCATGACTTCAAAGCATAACAAAGAAGAAATGACTTTTGTTCAACACATGATTGAACTGCGCGACATCTTGCTACGTTCAGTCATTGCTATATTTGTAATTTTTTTAGGATTGTTTCCTTTTGCCAACGAAGTTTATTCTTTTGTAGCTGCCCCTATTATCAATACACTGCCCGCTGGATCTAATCTTATTGCCACTGGTGTTATTTCGCCTTTTTTAACACCGTTAAAGATGTCATTAATCCTTTCAGTTTATATTGTTATGCCCTACTTGCTATATCAAGGATGGTCATTTATTGCACCTGCACTCTATAAGCATGAAAAACAAATGATTGCACCTTTAGTCATATCGTCAAGCATCTTATTCTATACAGGACTGGTGTTTTCTTTTTATATTGTTTTTCCTGTTATCTTTGGATTCCTTTCTAGTGTTGGCCCTGATATTGTTACATTTGCCCCCGATATGCAAAATTATTGGGATTTTGCACTCAAGGTGTCGTTTGCTTTTGGTGTAGCTTTTGAGGTGCCTATTGCTACTATTTTGCTAATCATGTTCGGAGCCACAACAGTTGAAAAACTTAAAAGCAATCGACCTTATGTAATTATTGGCGCTTTTGTACTGGGTATGTTGCTCACACCACCTGATATTATCTCTCAAACTCTAATTGCTATACCAATGTGGTTGTTATTTGAAGCGGGACTTATTTTTGCGCCAATGTTCAAAAGACAGAAACCAGATCAGCCTACAGACAATAATGACCCAGCCAAGCCTTCGGCGGGCTCAAAAAAGAATGACTCCAATACTGACGAATCAGATGATGAAGATTGGGATGATGAGGCGCTAGATGCTGAAATGGATAAGATTGACGAAGAATTTAATAAATTAGAAAAAGACTAAATTAGCCTAACAATTCAAAAGCGTTAATTACACTTTCGGCCACATCAACAATACGCTTATTTTTATCCATTGCCATCTTACGCAGAGACTGATAAGCATCATCTTCATTAATGTCTTTGTGCTTCATTAATAAACCTTTGGCTTTTTCAACTGCTTTACGCTCTGAAAGCTGACTTCGTGTTGCATCAAGCTCATCTTTTAGAGCCTGAAACTCTCTAAAGCGTGCCATTGCCACATCAATAATAGGCTGCACTCTGTTCTCTTCAAGACCATCAACAATATAAGCATTAACCCCTGATTTGATCGCCGAACTTGCCATTTCAGAATTAGACTCTTCGGTAAACATTACGATTGGTTTTGGTTTGGTTTTATTTACATCTGTTAAATTAGCGAATACTTCATTATCAGGAATATCCGCATTCACAATCACCACATCTGCATGTGTCATTTCATTGCTGTCTTGTAGGTTGGTACTGCTGTCCATTCGACAAATCACTTCATGGCCTTTGTCTTGTAAGGCACGACGTAGCATTGCTGAACGACCGGTATTTTCATCAACTAAGATGATTTTTAGTGCTGTATTCATAAGCGGGTATTTTACCTTTAATTCAATTATCTGACAATAAAAAAGCCCCGTGTGTGCGGGGCTTAAAACTCAAGTGAGTTTTCTTGGGGGAGTTATTTTGTAAACTCTGGGTAAGCAGCTAAACCACATTCTGCAATATCCACACCTTCTGATTCTTCTTGATCAGAAACTCGGATACCCATGATGGCTTTAAGCAATAACCACAATATCATTGAGGTACCAAATACCCAAACAAAGATTGTACCTGCGCCAGCTAACTGGCCACTCAATGACACACCTGAGTTAGTCAATGGTACAGCTAATAAACCCCATAAACCAACCACACCATGTACAGAGATTGCACCTACTGGATCATCAATCTTAAACACTCTATCTAAAATATCGATTGAAAATACCACTAACACACCGCCCACAGCACCGATTAATGTTGCTTCTAAAGCCGTTGGCGTATCTGGACCTGCCGTAATCGCCACTAGACCTGCTAATGCACCGTTTAAAGCCATTGTTAAGTCTGCCTTGCCCCATAGTAGCTTAACCAAAATTAGCGCCGCAATTACACCACCTGCTGCCGCTGCATTGGTATTCAAAAATACCATTGCTACTGCGTTAGCACTCTCTTTACTTGCCATTGCTAATACCGAACCGCCATTAAAACCAAACCAGCCCATCCATAAGATAAATGTGCCTAACGTAGCTAGAGGCATATTTGCACCTGGAATCGCATTTGACGAACCATCTTTATTGTATTTACCCTTACGAGCACCTAATACAATAACACCTGCCAAAGCTGCTGCTGCACCAGCCATGTGTACAATACCTGAGCCTGCAAAGTCTGAAAACCCTAAGTCACCTAATACAAATAAACCAAATACTGACTCACCATTCCACGTCCACGCACCTTCCATTGGGTAAATAAAACCGGTAAAAACAATCGCAAAAGCGAAAAATGAAAATAGCTTCATACGCTCAGCCACTGCACCAGACACAATTGACATTGCTGTTGCAACAAACACCACTTGGAAATAAAAGTCAGACGGTGCTGCATAAGTTGCGTCTTTTGCAACCACTTCAATTCCTTCTAGCATAACACCGCCACCGTACATCAAGTCATAGCCATAAATCATGTACATCGTACAAGCAATTGCAAATAAGCCAACATTCTTAGTTAGAATCTCCGCTGTATTTTTACTTCTAACAAGGCCGGCTTCTAACATTGAGAAACCTGCTGCCATCCACATCACCAAAGCACCCATTACTAAAAAGTAAAAAGTATCTAGGGCAAATTGCATTTCTAAAATTGTATTTTCCATGTTACCTCCTTATAGCGCTACTGAACCAGTCTCACCCGTACGGATGCGGACCACTTCTTCTAAACTTGAAACAAAGATCTTGCCATCGCCGATCTTGCCATCGTCATCAGACTTGGCTGATGAACTGATTGTCTCAATAACACCGTCGACTTGATCAGCTGCAATTGCAATCTCTAATTTAACCTTGGGTAAAAAATCTACCGTGTACTCTGCACCACGATAAAGTTCTGTATGGCCTTTTTGACGGCCAAAACCTTTTACCTCTGTTGCTGTAATTCCTGAAACTCCAATTTCAGAAAGGGCTTCTCTTACATCATCAAGCTTAAAAGGCTTAATAATTGCTGTTACCATTTTCATTTAATATTCTCCTTGTTTAAAAACTAAAAAAGCCAGCAGTCACGTTTGTCAAATAGACAAACTCAACTACTGGCTTCTATACCATTATTTTTAGTTCCATCTTGAAACTGGCGAAAAAAAACGCTTATTTAACCCCCTTAATCAAAAAAGGCTTAAATAAACGTCAGTGTTCTTTGTTAATTTCCCATCTTTGGGAATTAACTAGTTTTAAATTATATCTAAAAAATGATAATGCGCAAGGTCTTTTGTCATTATTTTTTAATTAAGCATAAATTTTATCAAAATTAGCTAAAAAATCTTCTACCGATAAATAGTGATTACCATCACAAGAAAAACTAAGCCCGACTATGCCGTTCATAATATTTAAACTGCCGGTTTTTAAATATAAATTCTCATCCATAAAACGCATTATTTTAAAACGGTCTAACACTTGCTTTATTTGCTCATGAGGCACTTTGGCTGAGCATGGATAAGGTTTCTTTGGATACAAAAGACAAATATTAGGGCTGATAATTTCATCTAGCACATGAAGTCGATAATTATAAGGATCGTCATAGGTCCAAACAGTTGCTCTAGATGAAGCATAGTGAAGCTTAATATGAAAAACCCCTAACTCACACAATAACTCAGTGGCAATATTGTGCACTGTATCAATTGATTGATCCATCGCAGAAGACACTCGATTTTGATTGAATAAATTCGATCGAATTTCGGGGTCGCCTTTAATCTGACGAAAATCGTCATTGCCAATTTTTTGCTCAAGTAATGGCAGCTTGTTTAACTCCAAGTCAAACACCAGCATACCAATTAATGCATCATCAACACAAATAGCATGCACCGCACTAATACAAGGTTTTAAAGTAACGCCTGATATATAAGCATCTGATAAATAAAAAGGATGATCAACACTAACTTTATTAAAAAATGGTCTGGCTGATAAGTCTTGCCCTTGAAAATCAGTTAATATTTGGGTTTTGTCAATATTAGCGCTCAGCTGTACACCAAACCGATCAAGTACGTAAGTCAGATTTGCATACCTACATTTTTTCATATGCGTATGTAGTAAATCATCAAGATCATTTAAGCTTTTTGCATTATCCATTGCGTGCGCGCACTGTTGTGCTAATTGCCTAAAGCCACCTTCTAATTCATAACTCAAAAAATCTTTTTGTTTATTAATTAATGCTGAAATCTGCATTACTTGCCTCTTAAATACTTTAATAAAACTCAATAAAAAAGCCTAATAACAAACCACTTTTAAAAAAGAACTTTGTTATTAGGCCTCTATGCCGAAAACTACCCAACTTTAGATAATTTTGGTTAATTGTAAACTATTTTTTATTATTTGTCATTTAATCAATGCTAGATAATCTTCTTCTTTTAAGATTTCAACATTAAATTTTTGCGCACTTTCAATCTTTTTTTGTCCTACTTTTTCCCCAATCACCAGATAATCAGTTTTAGCACTCACACTACTAGCCACCTGGATGCCAATAGATTTAGCGTGCTTTTTCATTTCCTCTCTAGAGCCACTCATTTTGCCTGTGAAGATAATTTTTTTGCCACTAAGACCATGAGTAAAATCTGGTAAATCTTTTTGTAATGGTGTCAATTCTAAATTAAAACGATATCGGCTTAATAAATCAAATTCTAACTTGATTGAGTTAAGCCCAGAAACAATCATTTGGGCTGTTAATTCTGCAAAGCCGTCAATGGCTGATATTTGCTCTAAGTCTAAATCAAATATTTCGTTTATTGAATAAGATTTAAGTAGGTTCTCACAATTCCCCATACCCATCCTTGCAACACCAAAGGCTGCTAAAAAACGCCAGTCTTCAATCTGCTCACTACTTGAGCGCTTAAGTTGATTGATTAAATTAACACTGGTTTTTTCACCAAATCCCATCTTGCTCAAATCATCAGCATTTAAAGCGTAAATCTGTGAAGTCTTGCGAATGCCGTGCTCATAAAGTTTTTCAATGGTAGCAATACCAAAGCCATCATTATTGGCCAATATTTTGAAAAAATACTCCATTTTTCCCATCACTTGGGCTGGACAATTAACATGATTTAAACACATTAAAAAATCAGATTCCCATTCTAGGGTTTCACCACAACTCGGACACTGCTCGGGGATTTGCACAGGTGCTGGTTTTAACACTTGATTAATTTTAGGGATCACCAAACCAGATCGAGTCAGTTCAATCACACTGCCTACACCTAACCCTTGCTCTTTTACTAGGCCGTAGTGATGCCCTGTTGCTCGCACTATTGTCGCACCACTCAACAAGGTTGGCTCTAATTCTGCCACAGGCGTAATCTTGCCGGTACGTCCCACTTGAGGTGTCACTGATAATACTTTTACCTGCGCTTTGTCTTTATTCTCTTTAAAGGCAATTTGCCAACGATGAAATTTTCGATTGGCGCCCATCTGTGTTTTTAAGTCTTCATTTGTTACTTCAAACACGACACCATCCACATCAAAATCAACAGCACTTAGTATTTCATTAACCACTTTCTCAAACTGGGTTCTTAATTCACCAATACTGCCAGACCAAGTTGGCAATTGAACAAAAGGCACAAAAAGTGCCGCCTTGTCGTTAACAGCCTGCTGTGCTTTTTCATCTAGTGCTTTTTCTTTAATTAAGCTGGCTTGGAAATTGCGTGGATATTCAAAATCTTGTGATAAGTACGCTTCAAAGTAACTTTTTTTAACCACAATCTCGCCTGCGCCTTGACCACGCCCAGAATCATTATAAACCTGCAAACCTCGATCAAATACACGAGTAATGTCACTACCTTTTTTGCCATCTCCTCGCGTATACAAGCGCTCGCCATCATCAAACCCAGCAAAGCCGTCTAATTTAGGTGTAGCTTTTATTTGAATTAAAGACAAATCTAAATCAATTTCAACAGCTGATTTTTCTAGCCGTTCTATCCATTTGCTGATTTCTTCCCAGGAATAAGCCTTATCAGTAGAAAGCATAACCTCAGGCAACAATACTTTTTCTTCAGAAAACCCTTGGCCTTCTGGTTCTATTGATTGAAATAAGGCGTGCTTTGGCAGTCTTTGTTTTAATGCGGGCAAATAGGTGAAATCATACTCTTGATCACTAATAATCGGATTGCCCGATCGATAGGCAAGATTAGCAGTCTGGCAAAAATCCGCTAAATCATCATCTGACAAATCATCCAACAATATTTCTTGCTGAATGATTTGATTGATAATTGATGATGACAATGCCATTTAGGCTTTAGAACTGCTTAGCAATACTTCCTAAGAATTCATGACTAAAGTCAATGGTTGCCTGTTCGTTCTCTTCAGAAATGTCGTTGAAATACACTTCTGTTTCATCATCTGATGTTTGTCTAACCAAGATCTGGAAAGATTTTTTAATCGCATCATCGCCAAACATACGCGACCAAATGCCCTGATCTTCAGTTCTAGCAACATTGATGTAGAAACTACCCTCTTTAACATCTTTGTCTTCAACATCGATATTTAACTGATCTAACGCCCAACCCATGTTGTCCCAAGTGTCGTACTGATTAAGTGAGAAAGTTAATTTAGCATAGCCATTTACACCCTTAGATAAAGACACTGTCAGCTTTTGTTCTTCTTTAGCTTGTATGATTTTCTCTCTTGCAACCGCATGATCACTACCCAAGAATGTCATTAAACGATATAGCATTTCTGTTTCTAGTGCCTGATCTTTAGGGCGAGATTGCCAAATGGTATTTTCATCATCACTGCCTGCTTTAGTCAGCACTTCTTCCATAGAAGTTAAAGATAAATAGACTTCAGATTTATCACCATTGTCTGTGGGCTCAATACGAATACGGTATTTATCCACAATTGGCAGTGCGTATCTTGCTGCAATTGCTTTTTTCAACATAGAACGAATAACACCTAAAGACTGATCAGGAATCTCGGGATGATTCTCTAGGAAATCTGTTTCCATTAAACCAATTTTTTTATTGGTTTTTTTAATCGCAAAGCCGTGTGATTTAAAGAAACTTTTAGATAAATTCCAAACTGAGTCAGGTTTTTTATCAACCAACAACCAGCGACGATTGCCTGATTTTTTAACTTCAATACTAGATGGTGTTCTTAAAATACTTGAAGCCTCCTTAATAGCATTGTCTTTATCAGAAAAACTAATCGTATCTTCTTGGACATTGGACACGTACTCACTTAACTTAAATGCATTTTGAGAACTGGGCTTGGTTAAATCCGGTGGAATTTCTAACGAAGTCACTGTTTTATTTGAATAATACTTAATGTCTCTTTCACCAAGACCAATTTGCTGCTCTTCTTTGTCGTCATCACCCAGTGAAATACAGCCACCTAAAGACAGCGCCAAGAAAAGTATGGATAATTTAGCTAACATTTTATATAACCCCCAATGATAATAGATCTTGCTCTAGTTCTACTTGAGCTTGTTGTGATAGTTTGGTGAGTGGTAAACGAATACCGTCTTCACATTTTTGCATTTTATACAATGCCCATTTAACTGGAATTGGATTGGATTCAACAAATAAATGTTGATGTAAACCAGTTAATGCTGAATTAATCATTTCTGCTGAATTTCGATCACCGTCCATAGCAGCATTATAAGCTTCAGATACTTGCTTAGGGGCGACATTAGCACTCACAGAAATACCACCATGGCCGCCCATTAAAATAAATTCAACTGCAGTTGCGTCGTCACCACTATAGAGTAAAAAATCTTCTGGACAACTATCAATTAAAGCTTGTGCAACGTTCAAGTCACCCGTTGCGTCTTTAATGCCAATAATATTATCAATCTTAGACAAACGCACGGCTGTTTCTACCGATAAATCCACCGCTGTTCTGCCAGGTACGTTGTACAATATTTGATCAATATCAACTGCTTGTGCAATGGCTTTATAATGCTGATAAAGCCCTTCTTGTGTTGGTTTATTGTAATACGGTGTTACCAAAAGGCAAGCATCTGCGCCGATTTCTTTTGCAGCTTGCGTGAGTGCAATTGCCTCAGTTGTTGAATTAGCCCCTGTACCCGCAATCACCGGAATACGGCCTTTTGAAAATTCAACGGTTTTACGCATAACTTCAACATGTTCAACATGGTTAAGTGTTGCAGACTCGCCTGTTGTACCCATAGAGATAATGGCGTTAGTACCTTGGTCAATGTGGAATTCAATCAAAGCTTCAAGCGCAGAAAAATCCACCGATCCATCTTTAAACATCGGGGTAATTAGGGCTACCATTGAGCCAGTTAAAGGGTGATTAATACGCATCAAATTAAATATTACTAATAATGATTAGAATTATATACGAAACCTATTTTTTAGGCATAAAAAAACCCGCTAAAAACAAAGCTTTTAGCGGGTTTTTATTAGGCAAGATTTAATTTACAAATCATAGCCTCTTTCTTCATGAGAAACGATATCCAAGCCTTGCTGCTCTTCTTCAGCACTTACTCTTAAGCCGGTAATCATATCAACTATCTTCAAAATGATATAAGTAGCCACTGCCGTATAAACAAAGGTTGAGATCACACCAATCAGCTGAACATTAACCTGAGAGGCAATTGTCATACCTTCGGCCAAACCCTGACCAGAGAAAATACCCAACTGGTCAGAGGCAAAAATACCCGCTAGAATCGTACCCAAAATACCGCCCACACCATGCACAGGAAAAACGTCTAAAGAATCATCAATTTTTAATTTTTGTTTAATCCAAATCACAGCATTAAAACAAACGACTCCCGCTAAAAATCCGATCACTAATGCGCCGGCCGGCCCAACAAAACCTGATGCCGGTGTAATTGTACCTAGACCAGCAATCAAACCTGTAACAGCACCTAATGCAGTTGGCTTGCCAAACTTAACCCACTCATAAAACATCCAGGTCATCGCACCTGTTGCTGCAGAGATATGGGTTACCAACATTGCCATCGCCGCGTCGCCATTAGCTGCCAGCGCAGAGCCACCATTAAAGCCAAACCAGCCAACCCACAACATACCTGCACCAGTGATGGTCATGGTCATATTGTGTGGTGGCATTGGTTTATTAGGAAAACCATTACGAGGGCCGATGACAATAGCTGCCACTAAAGCGGCCACACCTGCGGTAATATGCACAACTGTACCTCCTGCAAAGTCCAACAGCCCCATCTCACCAAGCCAGCCGCCACCCCATACCCAGTGGGTAACCGGCGCATAAACCACAATCAGCCAAATCGCACTAAATAGCACAACTGCTGAAAATTTCATTCTCTCAGCGAAACCGCCCACAATCAATGCTGGTGTGATAATAGCAAAGGTCATTTGAAAAAGTACAAACAAGCTTTCAGGAATGTCGCCACTCAACGAACCTTCTAACACTCCTGCTAGCATGAATTTTGATAAACTACCAAAATATGCATTGCCATCAGCAAAAGCGATACTGTAACCTACAATCAGCCAAAGCACCGATACAATACCAGCAATGGCAAAACATTGCATCAAGACTGACAGAATATTTTTACTGCGAACTAGTCCACCATAAAACAGCGCCAAGCCTGGTAAGGTCATAAACAAAACCAGTGCAGTTGACGTTAGGATCCAAGAGGTGTTAGCACCATCCAAACCTTCTGCGAACGCAACCATTGGCATTAAAGCCAATAAACTTAATATTTTTTTCATGTTTTTTACTCCTTAAAGTGCGTCTTGATCGGTTTCGCCTGTGCGAATACGAACAACTTTTTCTAGATTGGTGACAAAAATTTTGCCATCGCCCACTTTGCCAGAATTGGCAACACTGGTAATTGCTTCGATTACGCCATCTAATTTAGAGGCGGATACTGCAATTTCTAGTTTGACTTTAGGTAAAAAATCAATTTGATACTCTGCGCCACGATACATTTCTGTGTGGCCTTTTTGACGACCGAAACCTTTAACTTCAGTAACGGTAATACCGGATACACCGGTGTCTGATAAAGCTTCTCTCACATCGTCTAATTGATGCGGTCGAAGAATTGCTGTTACAAACTTCATACTACTCTCCCTTAATCATTGTAAGTTTTCATTAACCTACAAAAATGGAACAAAAACGCCATCGTGGCAACTTGTAAAGCAGCAATGCTTGATTTTATCTTTTACGCCATTGTAAAAAATAATTGACCTTATTATAGGGGCTTATAATAAAAAAGCAAATTATTGATTTTTCAATAAATCTTTACGTTTTTTTTGAGTATTTTTTATTGCTTGATCTTGGCGCCAAGCATCAATATTGGCTTGATGACCACTAAGTAAAACTGTTGGCACTGATTGACCATCAATCGTCTCTGGACGTGTGTAATATGGGTAATCCAATAAACCTTCTGCAAATGAATCATTTAATGAATCTTGATTGCCAAGCACATCTGGTATTTGCCGACTGACCGCATCAATTAAAACCATTGCGCCCAACTCACCACCACTAATCACATAATCACCGATGGATATTTCCATATCAATGTCATGCTCAATTACACGCTCATCCACACCTTCATAACGCCCACACAATAAAGTCAGTGAATCTGATTTTGATAATTCTTTGGCTAAATTATGGGTTAGCTTTTCACCTTGAGGTGATAGGTAAATAACTTTTGTCTTGGGATGGTCCTGCTTAATTTTATTAATGCAATCACGTATTGGCTTAACCTGCATCACCATACCAGCGCCACCGCCATACGGCGCATCATCAATGTTACGATGTTTGTTGTCGCTAAAATCCCTCAGTTGCCAGGTATTAATAGACAATAATGATTTTTTAATACCGCGCGCAATCACGCCTTCATCTTTAATCGCCGAAAACATTTCAGGGAATAAGGTGATGACATCAAAACGCATTTTCTTACGCTAGTATATTTTTAAGTATTTGATAGTAAATATCAGTTAGATCGTCTAAATCTTGCACGCTAACGCATTCATCAACTTGATGAATGGTTGCATTTAAAGGGCCTAGCTCAACTACTTGAGCATCTAGCATCGGCGCAATGAAACGACCATCAGAAGTGCCACCTGAAGTGGATAATTCTGCATCAACACCCTTAACAATTTTAATAGCCTTTAAACAGCTACTAACTAAATCGCCTTTAGGGGTTAAGAATGGATAACCTGAATGCTCCCAATCAAGTTTATACTCAAGATTGTGTTTATCTAAAATGTCTAGCACTCTTTGTTTTAAACCCTCATGAGTAGATTCGGTTGAATATCTAAAGTTAAAAATAACTTCAGTATCGCCAGGAATAACATTGGTTACGCCAGTACCAGCATGAATGTTAGAAATTTGAAAACTGGTTGCCGGAAAGTACTCGTTCCCATCATCCCACAACTCATTGCACAGATCATTCAGCGCTGGCACGCCTAAATGAATTGGGTTATTAGCCAAATGCGGATAAGCTATATGACCTTGCTTACCGATAATGGTTAAACGACCATTAAGTGAACCTCGACGACCATTTTTAATCACATCGCCCAATTGATTGGTCGAAGATGGTTCGCCGACTAAGCAATAATCAACTGTCTGATTAACACTCTTTAAATGCTCGCAGACTTTAACCGTGCCATCAACTGCAGGACCTTCTTCATCAGAGGTAATTAAGAAACCAATTGAACCTTGGTGATCTGGAAAATCTTTAACAAAGCGCTCAGTTGCAACTACCATTGCTGCAAGCGAACCCTTCATATCAGCCGCACCTCTACCATACAATAGTTCATCTTTAATAGTAGGCACGAACGGGTCTGTTTGCCAATTCTCACCAACTGGCACAACATCAGTATGCCCTGCGAAAACGAATACGGGTCCAGCGTTACCATGAAGCGCCCAAAAGTTATCTACTTCACCAAATTTTAAATGACTAATCTCGAAGCCAATTTTTTGTAAGCGCTCACTCATCAACTGCTGACAACCTTTGTCTTCAGGCGTTATAGAATCTCGGGAAATTAAATCTTTCGCTAATTGTAGTGTGTTGCTCATATGAGTGCTTATTCTACCTGCAAATGCACGATTGGATTGTCTCTAACATCAATCACCTTACTCAATACTTGCATATCACCTGTTTGCCTCACGGCAGCACCAGATTGACTTAAACGAACAACGGCAATTACTTGTCTTGATTGTGATAATTTTCTGCTTGGCATCACTGAATTTTTATCCGTTAACGTCACCATGCCAGTAAAGTCTTTAATCTGAATTTTTTGAATGGCGACTGGCATTGGTCTACCTTGGGCAGCTTTTACATAAATCATTAAATAGTGATTTTTAAATTCATCCTGACGCAATCGATCAGATAAATCAACGTTAATTACGACTTGATACTCAGGCATTGCTTCACCTTGTATTTGCGCCAATTCAACTAACATATCTTCCAAGATTGGACGATCTGGGTGGTCTTGAGTTAATAATGATAATGCTTTTTTCCACAATTGACGAGACAAATCAAACTGGCCTGCGTTGACAGCTACTAAGCCTGCTAAGTACAGTGCATCAGGTGCATCAGGATTAATTTCTAGCGCCTCTCTAACCAAGGTCGATGCGCGACCTGTGAATTGATCATTTTGAGATGTTGCGATAGCAGATGCATACTCAACCAACATTGAAACATTTTTTGAATTTAACTGATAAGATCGCTCATAAGCCTTTAATGATCCATCAATATCATCTAGCTCAAACAACACCAAACCTAATGTTTGCCAAGCTCCAAAGTCATTGGGATTTTTTTCTAAATATTGTTTAAGTTCGACCGTGCTTTGTTCTAAGCTTGGTGCTTGTACTGCCTGTTTAGCCTGCACTACTGGCGCATCTTTTGGCATTAAAAACTGATAAACACCTAAAGAAGTGACAGATAAAAAAACCACTGCTAAACCGCTCAACCATAAAGAAACGGGCTGTTGAGTATTGACAGGGGAGTCAGTCGTTTGATTTAACTCTATTGCTAAGGTTTGTGTAATCTCATCTTTCGCTTGCTTAAATACTTCTTCATCAATCAAATTTTGTTGTAAATCTCGTTCTAATTCTGCTTGTTTTTGCTTGCCTAAAGCGATATTAGATTTTTCAAGATTAAACGCATTACTTTTTAATGGTCGATATATGAACCAAACTAGCCAAATACTAGAAATAACAACCATCAAGCTAAGCCAAAAATACAAACTCATCATCTAACTCTCCGGCGATTAACAACAGCTCTCTGGGAAAGTAATTTATATCGGCGATCAAATGCTGCCAATAAAGCACCCAGAGAAATAAAAATACCACCTAGCCAAATCAAACGAATTAAGGGCTTGTAATAAATTCTTAAACTCCAAGACTTATCGTCTAGCTCCTCACCCAAAGATACATATAAGTCACGATATAGCGAAGGATCAATAGCGGCCTCAGTCATCGGCATACCAGTAACATATTGGCGTTTTTCAGGTTTTAAAGTTGTTACTTTGTTGCCCTGATACATCACATCAACGACACCTTTGTGGCCACGATAATTTTGTGAACTAAAGTTATCAACGCCTTTAAAAATAAACTTATAGCCTTTAATATCAACGGTTTCATTAAGTGTCATTTTTAAATCTTTTTCTATGCCGTATTGTGTGGTCACTGTTGCACCAAGCAAAAATACAGCAATACCGATATGCGCCAAAATCATGCCAAAAAATGCAGCACTCGGCTTACCCTTTTGTTGTAGTCGTTGAACAAGTAATACTAAAGAATGTAATACAATCCAAATAAATAATAAGACAGCCAATAATACAAAAATATTATCTGTTAAATATAAAGCAACAAAAAATAACGCAGTTACACCGATCCAACTACCCTTCAATAACCGACCCACTCTTTGAGTAGTGTCTTTTTTCCAGCGTAAAAATGGCCCTATTGCCATTACCAATACTGCTGGAATCATAATTGGAATAAACACAGCGTCAAAATAAGGTGCGCCGACAGAGATCTTGCCCAAACCTAATGAGTCCAATAACAATGGATACAAAGTGCCTAAAAATACGCTGAGCATTGCTGCCACTAGCAATATATTGTTAATTAGCAATCCACTCTCTCTTGATAAAGGTGAAAACTTATTACTACTACGCATTAAGGTCGCACGCCATGCGTACAATATTAACGAACCTCCAATAACCATCATTAAGAAAATAAGAATAAACAAGCCTCTCTCAGGATCTGAAGCAAAAGAATGTACTGAGGTTAAAATGCCAGAGCGCACTAAAAATGTACCTAATAGACTTAAGGAAAAGCCAGAAATTGCCAACAATACAGTCCAATGTTTAAACGCACCTCGCTTCTCACTTACACTTAAAGAGTGCACCAATGCAGTTGCTACTAACCATGGCATAAATGAGGCATTCTCCACCGGATCCCAAAACCACCAGCCGCCCCAACCTAATTCGTAATATGCCCACCAAGAACCAAGCACAATACCAAAAGTTAAAAAAGCCCAAGCCACCAAAGTCCAAGGACGGGACCATCGGAGCCAAGTAGAGTCTAGTTGCCCACGCACCAGCGAAGACAAAACGAAAGCAAAAGGAACAGCCAACCCAACATAACCCATGTACAACATTGGTGGGTGAATAATTAGGCCGAAATCTTGTAGTAAAGGATTAAGTTCTCGGCCTTGTAATGGGATATTCTCTAAGCGCTCAAATGGATTAGAAGTTAGCAATAAAAACAATAAAAACCCGACACTAATCAAACCTAAAATAATCAAAATATGATTTAGCACTTCAGCAGGAAGGCGTTTAGAAAAAACCGATACTGCCACACTCCAAGCAGCTAGAATTAATGCCCACAATAGTAATGAACCTTCATGTGCACCCCAAACAGCGGACATTTTAAAAATAGTAGGCAGCTCGGTATTGGAATTATTAGCCACATATTTAACTGAAAAATCATCAACAATAAAGGCATTCATTAACACTGCAAATGACACAATAATCCAAAAAAATTGCATCCACAGTAAAGGTCTAGACAGTTGAGACAAGGAAAAATTTGCTCGAATCAAGCCCAATGCTGGCAAAAACACTTGCAGCATAGCAAACACTAGCGCCAAGACCAATGCAAAATGTCCGATTTCAATTAACACAATAGCTTACTCATCAAAGAAATCTCTTATTTTATCTAAGCCACCAAAACTAATGACAATATTTGCCTGCGCCAATACTGAGGGTTTTGCGTGATAAGCAACAGATAGGCCTGCCACTTTCATCATAGCCAAATCATTTGCCCCGTCACCAGCAACAATGACTTGCTCAGTAGAAATATTGTATTGTTGGCATAACTCTTTAACGAACTCAGCCTTAGCACTGGCATTAATAATCGAGCCTTGGGTAATACCTGTCAATTGGTTATTTTCAATATCCAATTCATTTGCACGAGCATGGTCAAGCCCAATGTCTTTAGCCAGTTGATTTGTAAAATAAGTAAACCCGCCAGAAACAACCGCGCTATAAATATTCTGACTTTTAAAAAATTGAATTAAATCCTTGCCACCAGGATTGACTTGTAATCGCTCGGTGTAAACTTGATTTAATACCGCAACATCCAACCCTTTTAATAATGCCACTCGTTCAATTAATGACGCATTAAAATCTAGCTCTCCTTGCATGGCACGCTCAGTAATAGCGGCCACTTGAGGCTTGATATTGGCAAAATCAGCAATCTCATCAATGCACTCAATATTAATTAAAGTTGAGTCCATGTCACTGACAAATAATTTTATTTGTGAAAAATCGATCTCAGGTAGATAATTAAAATCAGTTGAATATGTTTGTCTTAACTCGTCAAGATCGATTGCTTGATCGGCATAAAGACGAATATGGCTATTGTAAGGTTTGATATCGCAATGGTAAGTTGCTGAAACACTAGTAGCAATCTCTAAATCAGTACTGTGTAGAATGATTGTTTTCATAACCTAAATAGAATTATGGTGCGGAAGGAGAGACTCGAATTCTGTTTGGAAACCACCATAAGCCACTAAACCGCTACACTAAAGGAAATTAAAAAATGTAAATGGTCTAATTTAGTGCATTTTGTGAAGCATGTTGGCAAAATGTTGGCAAACTTTTTTACACAAAAAAACAATACTTTAATAGCTAAAAAACCAAATACTATAAAACAAAAAATTATACTTAAAACATCGACACAAAAGACAAATTCAGAATGCGATTTTGTCTTTATCAAAAACTATTTAACAGTCTGAATATAGTGATCAATTATGTTTTGATAAGCGTCTTATTAAATTGATTGCGTAAGTTATGAATACGGCAAAGTTTTTCCCAATTACAAAATTGCAAAAAAACTATGCTCATTGTTTCCAGAATATTCGCAGTGGCTAATGACGGATGATGATGAGTATATGCCTCAGGTTGACCCTCATATTAAGGAAGAGGCGAAGGATGAAACTAATAAAGTAGTATGATATGATTAATTCATTATTCGTATCAAAATATGATATTATTATAACTCTAATCATTTCATTCGCAAGGTAAAAAAATGTGGATATGGCAACAAAACAATTGGCCAAACTTTGAATATAATGCTGAGATAGTAATGCCAGCACTGTCCGATGCAGTCGGCCATGTTGCACCATTAATGCTTTTAGCTAATGAGCTAGACCAAGATAAAAAACTTGCACTAGAATCCAAATCATTACTAGATGAAGCATTATCAAGTGCAAAAATTGAAGGTGAAATTCTAGACCGTGATTCTGTAAGGTCAAGCATCGCCAATAGACTAGGCATTGGCAAAGTAGGACAAATGTCTAGAAATTCTGCAGCCTTTATTGATGTCTTGCTTGAATCTATCAGAAGCTCATCAAGCATCTTAACCAAAGAAGATTTATTCAAATGGCACAGGATGATGTTTTTTGACAAGCCAATTCTTGATAATTTAATTATTGGTGAATATCGAAATACACAGATGAAAGTGGTTTCAGGTAGATACGGTAAGGAGCAAATTCATTTTGAAGCACCTTGTCTTGATTATCAATGTGTTGATGATGAAATGAATGCATTTCTAAATTGGCTACAATCTAACAATATAGGCTCTGGCTATATTAAAGCAGCAATTGCAAAGTTTTACTTTGTCACTATCCACCCACTTGATGATGGCAATGGTCGTTTTTCTAGAAT
>JAERTA010000106.1 GCA_016845205.1 Gammaproteobacteria bacterium | reverse complement strand
TCTAAGCAGGTGCCGTTTTTATTGCAACACAGCTATGAGTCAAATCTAGATGAGCATGATATTGCTTATTCTGTGAGTGCAGTGGGTCGAGCTATAAATCAACAATTATTAAAACAAGCAGAAGAGCTATTAGGAGAACCGCCAATTGCATACGCCTGGGTAGTGGCTGGTTCGCTGGCTAGGTCGGAGCAAATCGCACATTCTGACCAGGATAATTTAATTATTTTATCAAACGATTATCAGCAAGCGCTACATGGTGAGTATTTTGTTCAATTGGCAGATTATGTGAGCAACGGATTAAATGCTTGCGGTTATGTTTATTGTCCAGGTGAGGTGATGGCAAGCAATGATAAGTGGCGTCAACCGCTTGCAATTTGGCAATCTTATTTTAAAAATTGGATTGAAGCGCCTAAACCTAAAGCGCTGATGTATGCCAGTATATTTTTTGATCTTAAATGTATTCATGGAGATTCAGACTTGCTCGATGAATTGCTCTCAGGTGTTTTACAAAAAACAATTAAAAATACTATATTCCAATCACATATGGCGGCTAATGCGTTGCACTATACGCCCCCGTTGGGCTTTTTTAGGAATTTTATTTTAGATAAAAATGGCATTGATCAAAATGCCCTTGATTTAAAGAAAAAGGGCGTTGTGCCAATTATTGATGTTGCTAGAGTTTATGCCTTATCTAATGGAATTAGACCGGTTAATACACAAGATAGACTGCAAATGTTATCTGAGATGGGTGGTTTGAGTCAAACCGGTGCAAGCGATCTAATCGAAGCGTATAAATTTATTAACTATATTCGTATTAAGCATCAAAGGGCTCAAATTAAATCAGGGGCTTCGGCAGATAACTATGTTCTAACAAAAGAAATTTCTTCGTTAGATAAAAAGCATTTAAAAGATGCATTTATGATTGTTTCTGATTTGCAATCTGCAATGAGCTCACAATATCAAACCTCTATTTTGTAATGGCCTTTATCAAAGATTTCCTTTTTGATTATCGGCGAAAACAATGCCTCCAACAAGTCAAGTCTTCGAATGCAATCAGTCAGTATTTATCTCAAACTTCAATTTCAGAAAATAGTCTGATTAAAGATTTAGAGTTTTTGGTGTTAGACTTTGAAACAACTGGGCTTGATGTAAAGACTGACAACATTATTAGTTTGGGTTATGTGGTGATAAAAAACCTGCATTTGTTGCCTGCTTCCTCAACCCATCTTCTAGTTAACCCAAAACAACAACTCACTGAAGAAAATGTTGGTATTCATCAAATTACTGATAATGAACTAAAATCTGGTGTTACGCTGGATTTAGCGTTAGAGCAGTTACTTTACGAGATGACAGGCAGGGTGGTTGTTGTGCATTTTGACCATATTGAAAAAAATTTTATTAATCAAGCTTGTAATCGCTTCTATCACATTAATTCGCTACCTATGAAGATGCTTGATACACTCAAGATTGAGCAAAACAAAGTGCGATATACGCATTCTTATATTAAACAAGAGAGTTTAAGGTTATATGCTTTACGAGATCATTATAACTTGCCTCGATACAAAGCGCATAATGCCTTGCAAGATGCTATTTCAACGGCCGAGTTATTTTTGGCGCAAGTAGAGCATTTGGGTGGCAAGAACACCATCAAATTAAAGCAATTAAATTAAAAAAATGCTTTCTAGAAAGGTAGTATTTAGGTATTATCTATTCATTTTATTCACATTATTATTGCGCTATGTATCCAATTGTCCAAACCAACAGAAAGCCACTAATTGACGAGCAACAGTACCAATCAATGTATGCCGAATCTATTGCCGATTCAGATGGATTTTGGGCTAAACAAGCGAATGAATTTCTACATTGGGATAAAAACTGGGATCAAGTTTCTAATGTTGATTATCGTGATGGGCAAATTGAGTGGTTTAAGGGTGGCGAGCTAAACGTTGCTTATAATTGTATTGATCGACACTTACCAAAGCGTGCAAAACAAACAGCAATTATTTGGGAGGGTGACGATCCCAATGATAGTAAAAATATTACTTATCAGCAGTTACATGATGAAGTTTCTAAATTAGCCAATGGCCTAAAAAAATTAGGCGTCGCAAAAGGTGATCGTGTTTGTATCTATATGCCGATGATTCTTGAGGCGAGCTATGCAATGTTGGCCTGTGCACGTATTGGTGCTATTCATTCAGTTGTATTTGGTGGGTTTTCGCCAGAGGCACTCAAAGATCGAATTCTAGATTCTGAGTGTAAAGTTGTGATTACAGCAGATGAAGGTGTGCGTGGCGGTAGAGCAACCCCACTTAAAGCGAATGTTGATACTGCAATTAAAGATTGTGATTGCGTCAACAATGTTGTTGTAGTTGAGCGCACAAAAGGTGAGATTGATTGGTCTTCTAGAGATATCTGGTATCACGATCTAGTTAGTGACGTGCCGAGCGAATGTCCGTGCGAGCCATTTGATGCAGAAACACCATTATTTATTCTTTATACGTCCGGTTCAACGGGAAAACCAAAAGGGGTGTTACATACAACGGGTGGTTATTTGCTGTATGCAGCAATAACGCACAAATATACTTTTGACTACCAAGAGGGTGATATTTATTGGTGTACTGCTGATGTTGGTTGGGTGACTGGGCATTCATATATTGTTTACGGGCCGTTGGCGAATGGTGCAACAACTTTAATGTTTGAAGGGGTGCCGACTTACCCTGATGCATCACGTTTTTGGCAGGTGATTGATAAGCACCAAGTTAATACATTTTATACAGCACCAACTGCAATTCGTGCCCTAATGGGTGCGGGGGATGAATTTGTTAATTCTACTTCAAGGTCTAGTCTTACTATCTTAGGTACTGTAGGTGAGCCGATTAATCCTGAAGCTTGGGAGTGGTATTATCATGTGGTAGGGCAAGAGCGTTGTCCAATTGTTGATACTTGGTGGCAAACAGAAACAGGCGGACACATGATTACACCGTTGCCTTATGCTACAGCCTTAAAACCAGGTTCTGCCAGTATGCCATTTTTTGGTATTGAGCCACAGGTTGTTAACGAAAAAGGCGATATCTTAGAAGGTGAAGCAGAGGGTATTTTAGTTTTGGCCAGATCGTGGCCGGGGCAAATGCGTACACTTTATAACAACCATGAGCGCTTTATGGAAGCCTACTTCTCAACCTTTCCAGGTAAGTATTTTGCTGGCGATGGTGTAAAGCGTGATGCTGATGGCTATTATTGGATCACAGGCCGTGTTGATGATGTGTTAAATATTTCTGGTCA
>JAERTA010000105.1 GCA_016845205.1 Gammaproteobacteria bacterium | reverse complement strand
TGTCTAATAAAAACTTAAGGTAACGATAAGTCAAATCCATAGTTTCTTCAGGCAAGTCGGAAGCACTGCCATGACCAGGCACAAAATATTCAATCTATATCTACAATCTAACAATAGAAAACGCCTGCATCAAATGTTCTCAACCTTTAACCAGTATGTTGATCAACTACAACTCAAAAATAAAGTACGCTGGTATTTGGATATTGACCCAATTGAATAAACTACTAACAATATTGGTATAAGCACCAATAGAGACTCTAATTAATCCTGTATACAATGTTCCTACATTGATTTATATCAATGTTTTTAATAACAAAACTTTTGAGGAAAAATAAGATGAATAGAGTAAATATACTGGCTTTTTTGGCCACAATCAGTGTTTTATTAGGCTTAACAACTAATGTTAATGCTGCTTATGGCATGCAAAAAGTCGCCTACCATGTTAACTATGATGACGCCAAGCGACAAACAGGTGCGTTACGAAATATTCAAAACCATATCAATGCTGTTGGCGAAGACAAGCTCGATCTAAGAGTGATTATGCACGGTAAAGGTTTATCTATGCTACTGCTACCAGATGAAGCTGAAAATACCAAACTAAAAAACGGCAATGCGAATGACAAACAACAGTCAACAATCTCTCATCTTAAAAGCCAAGGTGTTGCTTTTAAAGTGTGCGCTAATACCTTAAGAGGTAAAAAAATTCAAATTGACCAACTCTACGATGCGGACGAATCCGATATTGTTCCAAGTGGTGTGGCAGAAGTTGCCCATCTTCAAGGGCGAGGTTTTTCTTATCTAAAACCTTAAATTGAAGGCCTTTTTCTGCATAGCGTTTGTATACTCCATATACTGATGTTTATTCTTCTCAATACAGGTGTTGTGCAGATTTTAACTAACCTTAAGGCTTGATCATTTGCATTGTCACAGCCATTTTCATCAAATCTGATAGATTATTCGCGCCCATTTTTTCCATAATTTTTGCGCGTCTTGCCTCTACTGCAGATTGACTCACACAAACCTTATCTGCAATTTGCTTACTTAAGTCACCTTGAATAATTAGCTCAAACACTTGCACCTCTTTTTCAGTGAGCAACTGATATTTTTCCTTAACTTGGTTAATGGTTTGTTGCGCTTGTCGATTGTTCCTATCAAGCTCGATTGCACGATGCACTTGGTCTAATAAATATTGATTATTAAATGGCTTTTCAATAAAGTCAAGCGCCCCCTCTTTGATAGCACGCACTGCCATTGATACATCGCCATGCCCGGTAATAATAAGTACTGGCGGTGAAATAGCGTAGTCTTTTAGCTTTTTCTGCAAATCCAGCCCGCTCATCATAGGCATGCGAATATCGGTAATCAAACAACCAGGGATTGTGCTATCAAACTGCTCTAGATAAGCATTAGCATCAGAAAATAACGCCACTTTCCAGCCTACAGACTTCATTAATAAGCTTAGAGCTTCTCTCACTTGTTGGTCGTCATCAATAATAAAAATGGTTGTATCGCTCATGATTTGGTCTCAATAGGTAATACAAATTTAAAACGCGTGCCAGACTCAGAAGTCTTATCTAGGGTTAGACTGCCATAATGTCGCTCAATAATACTGCGACTTATTGACAAGCCTATACCCATACCATTTTTCTTTTTACTTGAAAAAGGATCAAACAAACGATCAATAATGGATTGATCGACGCCACTTCCGGTGTCTTCAACTAAAACTTCAATATAGGATTCTACCAATTTTGTACTAATAGTCAAAGTTTTGACTTGTGATCTCGTATGCATTGCATCAATAGCATTTTTACAAAGGTTGAGCAAAACTTGGTCAATCTGCACGGTTTGAATAGAGGTTTTTGGCAGCAATGGATCTAGGTTTGTGACGAGTGTAATTTGCTTATCTTTAATTGTTGCATCAAGTAGTACCAGTACAGCTTGGATTCTATCATTCAAACTGGCCAGTGAAAAATCTGAACGGTCTTTGTCACTCATTTTGCGCATATGCTTAATTACATTGGCTGCGTGCTCAGATTGTTTAAGCAGTGTTTCAAAAATTTCTAATAATTTTTTCGTTTGATACTTGTCAGATTCTAACAACTTTGCCCCAGAGAAAGCCAATGTGGAGATCACCGTTAAAGGTTGATTAAGCTCATGCGCAATACCGGTGACAATCTCACCCATGGTATTAAGCCTGGCCACATGCTCAACATCCCTTTCATGCTGTTGTTGTGCTTCTTGCAATTGGATTTGTTGGGTAATATCTCTAAAAACAACCACACTACCTACGATCTTATCAAACTTATCTTTAATCGGTGTTGCGTTGTATTCAACAAAAATACGCTCGCCATTTTTCTTCCAAAAAACATCGCCCTTGATATACTTCGGCTCGCCATCAACAAAAGTTTGATAAACGGGGCAATCTTCACTTAAATGGGGAGAGCCATCTGCATGCGTATGATGTAGTATTTCGTGTTGAAATTTGCCCAGCATGTCGCTTTTATTCCAACCCGTTAATTTGGTTAATGCGCGATTAATAAAAGTACAGTTGCCATTCAAATCAACGCCATAAATCCCTTCTGATACAGAATCTAAAATCATATTATTTTGTTGCTCAACAAAATAATTTACCGCCTTTAGGCGTTTGTTAAGCTTTAAAACCAACAAACCAGTCACCATCAAGATGAGTAATACTGTTAATAATAAGCTTGATAAAACAAGATTGTCCTTCACATATTGCAACAAACTGACTTTGCCGTAATCTTGATATACACCGATACGTAATTTTTGCATCAATTCACGAATCGGCTGATAGTCAACAGGCGTAACCCACTCCCAATAGCCACGCGCTTTAGCGGCATGAGAATTTGGCGCCATCGACAACAATGCTGAGGCTATTTTTTTAGCAATAGTTTTAGGGGTGTGGCTTGACTTTACTAATACCCACTCAGGGTAAAGATCAGTACTCAGCAAATAAGGAAAATCAGCAACCTGCTTTGCATTCAATACTTTTAAATCCGAAAGGTTAATTGCTCTGCTGTTTGCCAGCCTTTCTAAAACACCGGTGCGCACAATACCCACATCAACATCTCCTGCAAGCACTGCATTTACAATATTCTCTTGAACACCTAAAAAAGAAACCATGGACTCATCAAACGCATCTACACCCTGATTGATTATCTCGTTATAACCAATCAACCAACCACCTAAGCCTTTTGGATTGGCGCCTGCTATGCTTCTGCCTTTAAGGTGGGGTAGTTGTTCAATTGAACTATCAGACCTAACAAATATTACTGAGCCAAATTTATCTGCTTGAGATTCATCAGCCAATGTCAAAACACTACTAGCACTATATTTAACCTGTAGCTCGATAAAAGTTACAGGCTGTGTAATGACAAAATCTAATTGTTGCTGTTGGACTAATTGATCTAATTGCTCAATGTTGTTTGGTTCAACTGCAACCAAAGAAAACTCATGCTCAGCAATTTGTTCATTTAGATAATCAATGGTAGGCTGCCAAGAATTTAGCGCATAATCTTTGCCGGAGAAAGCCAAAACTCCTATTTGTATTTCTTTAGCAAAAGCGAGTGGGGCGTAGTTAAAGAGTAAGGCAAATAATAAAAGACGCGTTATCTGAGTCAACAACACTAATCTAGCGTACGCTCTAAGAACAGATAAACCGAATAAGCATTGCCTCGATTAGCGACCTCAAAGGGCACTTCATCTTCAAATTCTGACCAGTCTATCGCATCGTAAGTTTGCCCAAAAGGCTCCATTTCTTCAACCGCATAACTTAGCTTTTCTAATAAGAATTTTAAGTATCGATAAGTCAGATCGATCGTTTCTTCAACCTGCTCAGAAGCACTACCATGCCCCGGTACAAAATATTCTATTTGCATTTGTTTCACACGATCTAGTGTCTCAACCCAACTAATAATATTAGCATCGCCCACAAACGGTAATCGCCCTTCAAAAATAATATCTCCACTATAAAGCACTTGCTCAGTTTGGTTAAACAGCGACATGTCACCACTTGAATGAACTTTGCCAAAATAATTGATTAAAAATTGATGCCCGCCCAAACTAAACTCAGTATCTTTGTCGATAATACGATCTGGCTCAACTAAATAAGTTTTTTCATTAACCCAAGGCGATAATGAAACTCGTCTAGAGGCCAAAAGACGC
>JAERTA010000104.1 GCA_016845205.1 Gammaproteobacteria bacterium | reverse complement strand
TTGCCATCGCTATTTATTCTTGGCATTATGGGGCTAATGAATATTCCACTCGATTTAATGACCATCACCATTTCTGCGATTGCCATTGGTATCGGTGTTGATAATGCTATTCACTATATTCACCGCTTTAAGGCAGAGTTTCAAAAAGACGGGGATTACATGGCTACTATGTATCGCTCACATGGGTCAATCGGTTTGGCGATGTTTTATACTTCTATTACGGTGACATTAGGCTTCTTAATCTTGGCTTTATCTAACTTTATTCCAAGTATTTATTTTGGTGTATTCACTGCCATTGCAATGCTAAGCGCCTTGTTAGCCAACCTGACTTTATTGCCAAAGCTCATCTTAATGGTTAAGCCAAAAATCTAGCTTAATTTCAGCATTATTTAACAATGTCAGCACAACACCATTTTGATGTTCTTATTATTGGCACTGGTAGTGCTGGATTAATGAGCGCTCTACAATTGTCTGAAAATTTGTCCATTGCTCTAATCGCCAAAGACAAAATCCTTGAAGGTAGCTCTTACTATGCACAAGGTGGCATATCAGCCGTACTTGATGAAAACGATAATTTTGAATCACACATTAAAGACACCCTATCCACTGGTGTGGATTTAGCCGATGAAACCGCTGTGCGCTTTATGACTGAACAAGCGCCTTCTGCCATCAAATCTCTAGAGCGAGCTGGGGTTATTTTTACCCAACAACAAGGTCAGTATCATTTAACCACTGAAGGTGGCCACAGTCATCGACGTGTTGCTCATGTTGCTGATAAGACTGGTCAGTCTATTCAAACCAATTTACTTGATAGCGCCAAAGAAAAAAACAACATTACTCTATTTGAAAACTTTATTGCCATTGATTTACTCATAAAAAATCAACAATGTCATGGCGCCTACATTCTAAACAAATCAACCAATGAAGTTGAAAGCTTTATCGCGCACAAAACCATTATTGCAACTGGTGGCGCCTCCAAGGCTTATCTTTATACCTCTAATCCAGACACTTCAACTGGCGACGGTATTGCCATGGCTTATCGTGGTGGCTGTCATATTGTTAATATGGAATTCACCCAATTCCACCCGACTTGTTTGTACCATCCGCATGCCAAATCATTTTTGATTTCTGAAGCCTTGCGTGGCGAAGGTGCTAAACTAATCTTGCCAACAGGCAAAGCCTTTATGCAAAAATATGATGAGCGGGCCGAACTTGCACCACGTGATATCGTTGCTAGAGCCATTGATTCAGAAATGAAAACTCACGGTTTTGACTGTGTATATTTAGATATTTCATTCAAAGACAAAGATTGGATTAAATCACATTTTCCTACTATTTATAAAAAATGCGCCTCCTTTGGTATTGATATGTCTCAAGAGCCAATCCCAGTTGTACCGGCCGCTCATTACACTTGTGGCGGTATCCAAACTGACATTAATGCACACAGCAATATTAACAACCTATACGCCATTGGCGAGGTTGCTCACGCTGGTGTACATGGCGCTAATCGTATGGCCAGTAATTCATTATTAGAGTGCATTGTCTTTGCTAAGGCTTGCGCCAATCATATTAACCAACAAGTACTAACATCCAAATACCCAAGCTTTGACAACTGGGACGCATCCAGAGTAAGTTTATCTAAAGAAAAAGTAATGGTGACACATCTATGGGATGAAGTCAGACGTATCATGTGGAACTTTGTTGGTATCGTGCGTAGCAATAAGCGCTTAAATTCTGCACAAATGCGCCTGACACAAATTCAAAATGAAGTGGATGAGTACTATCGTCTTTACTTAATATCAAGTGATTTGATCGAGCTTAGGAATCTAGTAGCGACTGCTCAATTGATTGTTAAATCAGCCATCTTAAGGAAAGAAAGCCGTGGCCTACATTATAACGAAGACTATCCTGATACTTCTAATCAGGCAAAAGACACTATAATAACGTTATGATTCTACCAATTCTTCACTACCCTGATTCTCGCCTGCGCACTGTCGCCAAAGCAGTTGAAGTAGTGGATGACACAATCAAAACACTGGTCAAAGACATGTTTGAAACCATGTACGATGCACCAGGTATTGGGTTAGCGGCCACACAAGTTGATCATCATCAACGAATTATTGTAATTGATCTTTCCGAAGAAAAGAACCAACCACTATGCTTAATCAACCCAGAAATTATTGAAAAAGACGGCGAGATTGATTGGGAAGAAGGTTGTCTTTCAGTGCCAAATTATTACCAATGTGTGAAACGTTCTAACCACATTAAAGTACGCGCACTTAATGAAAAAGGCGAATCTTTTGAACTAGAAGCAGATGAGCTTTTGGGTGTTTGCATCCAACATGAAATTGACCACTTAAATGGTATTTTATTTGTTGATCATCTATCCAAGCTCAAACAAAAACGCCTACTAGAAAAAACCAAAAAAGCAATCAAAGGTTAGTTCGTGTCTATTCAAATTGGTGATTACCAATTAAAATCACAAGTCTTACTTGCGCCAATGGCAGGCACTAGTGACAAGCCATTTAGAAGTATTTGTCGTGCACAAGGTGCAGCACTCACCACCTCTGAAATGGTGGTTATTCAGCATCATTTACTCAATACCAACAAATCTAAACATCGGCTTGATTTCACTGGTGAGCCTGCACCCATTAGCATTCAAATCGCGGGGTCAGAAGCTGACGAGCTAGCGCATTCAGCCCAGCAAGCCCTAACTTTTGGCGCTGACATTATTGACATTAACATGGGCTGCCCTGCAAAAAAAGTATGCAACAAAGCTGCAGGATCGGCTCTTATGCAAGGTGAAGATCTGGTTAAAGACATTCTTAATTCAGTGGTCAATGCGGTTGATATTCCGGTGACATTAAAAATGCGCACGGGTTGGAACATAACCAACAAAAATGCCCCAACCATTGCCAAAATAGCACAAGATGCCGGCATAAAAATGCTCAGTGTTCATGGGCGAACGCGTGAAGATAAATACAGCGGCATGGCAGAATACGACACCATTAATACCGTTAAATCACAGGTCAGTATTCCAGTGATTGCCAATGGCGATATCACTTCAGCTGAAAAAGCCAAGCAAGTGCTTGATTACACATCAGCCGATGGAGTCATGGTGGGCAGAGCCACCCAAGGCAATCCTTGGATTATTCATGAAATTGATTATTTCTTAAAAAATGGAAAAAACGCACCACAAATCCCACTTGAAGTAAAAAAACAAACGATTTTGGATCATATTGCTCAAATTCATGTCTTTTATGGTGAAAAATTAGGCACTCAGTTATCCAGAAAGCATATTTTTTGGTATGCTACTCACCTTGACAAACAAAGTGGTCAATCCTTTTGGAAAAAAGTGAATAAAATCACCGACCACAAACTGCAATACCAATTACTTGAGGAGTTTTTACAATCGTTATGACTGATCTTCCGGCTTGCATTAATGCAAAACTTGATCGCTACTTTGAGCAACTCAAAGGCGAGTCAGCATCTGGTGTATTCAAAATGGTCTTGCAAGAAACCGAATCAGCTACCATCAAGTTTGTTTTAGACAAGGTGGAGCAAAATCAAAGTGAAGCTGCTAGAATCTTAGGCATGAATCGTGGCACTTTAAAGAAAAAAATCGAACTTTATAAACTCTAAAACTTTATAATTACCTTTTGTAATTATCACACTTCTCTCAAAGGAATAAAATGGCTATAAAACGCGCTCTAATCAGTGTTTCTGACAAAACTGGTGTTATTGAACTTGCTGAGGCTTTAGCGGCAAAAAACATCGAAATCCTCTCAACAGGTGGTACTGCTAAGCTCCTAGCCGATAACAACATTCCTGTGATTGAAGTTTCAGACTATACCGGCTTTCCAGAGATGATGGCGGGTCGTGTTAAAACCCTAAATCCAAAAATTCATGGTGGTATTTTGGCGCGTCGTGGCCTTGATGAAGAAGTAATGAAACAAAACGACATTAACCCAATTGATTTGGTTGTGGTTAATCTCTACCCTTTCCAAGCAACCATTGCCAATCC
>JAERTA010000103.1 GCA_016845205.1 Gammaproteobacteria bacterium | reverse complement strand
CTAATTTAGAAGAAGGCGAAGTATTGTGTACAGCACACCATCAAAATGACCAAGCTGAAACGCTCTTACTGCAACTCTTCCGTGGTAGTGGTGTCGCGGGCTTAGCCGCCATGCCAAAATCAAAACCCTTGGGCAAAGGCATACATTATCGGCCAATGCTTAATATTGAAAAATCCGACATTATTCAATATGCCAAAGATCATCACTTGTCTTGGGTGGAAGATGACAGTAATGCTAATACTAATTTTCGACGTAATTTCTTACGACTTGATATTATTCCAAAGCTAGAAACTGTTTATAAAAATTTGGCAAAAACCTTAACTCGAAGCGCCAAACACCAATCTGAAGCCTTAAAACTCACACGTGAGCTGGCCAACATTGACATCAATGCCCACCCTATTATTAACAACAGTGGCAGAATTAACATTAGCGCTTTAAAAAAATTAGAAATTCACCGAATTAAGAATATCTTACGCCACCATTTGAGCTTAATGAAGTTTTTAGCGCCTAGTGACAAAGTAATGGATCAAATTATTGATTTATTGCGCGCTAGAGAAGACGCACAACCTTTAGTCAGCTGGGATAACTTCGAAATTCGCCGTTATCAAGATGAGTTGTATTTTATTGACAATCAAACACAGCAAAAACCAAATAATTGCCCATTCCACGCAGAATTTGAAAATTTGCCAAATTTTTCTATCCGTTATCGTACTGAAGGCCAGCGCATCAAATTACCGGGTAAAAAACACTCTCAATCACTCAAAAAAGTCTTACAAGATGCCAATATCCCGCCTTGGGAGCGAAATTCATTAAAAATGTACTATATTGACGATGAATTACGCGCCATGGAGCGACTCGGGCGCATGGAACACGCCGATTAATGTCTAACTACTCGTAAGGGTTGGCGATTTTAATTTTTTCCAAAATTTTTATTTCTAAAGCTTCCATCTCATTAGCATCAGATTCTTTGATATGATCAAAGCCGAGCAAGTGTAGTGTGCCGTGAATGGCCATGTGGGTTAAATGATTATCAAACGTTTTGTTTTGCGCTATAGCCTCGCTAGCTACCACGCTGGTGCAAATAACCACATCACCTAAAATTAATTCATCAATTTCAACTGGTAGATCACTTGGGAAAGACAAAACATTGGTTACTTGATCTTTATCTCGATAGGTTTTATTAAGATCTTGAATCTCGGCTTCATCCACTATTCGAATGAGTAATTCACTCTCACCCTTGTCCAAATCAGTGATGATTTTTTGCAAAGTGTCTTTGAGCTTTTGCTCATTGATCGGAACATCATTAATAGCGTTTTGAATAACAACCATACTCAAAAAATTAGAATAAAATGATTTTTATTTTACCCATATAAATTTACCCCTTAATGGCGATCGTTGAAGTTGCAATACCTGTACCGTTAAACAAAACATTTGATTATCTATGTGATGTCGAAGTGGGGGTTGGTACGCGCGTCAGAGTGCCGTTTATCCGTAAAAAAGTAGTAGGTATTGTGCTAGGCAATAAAGATAAGAGCGATTTTGACAAGCTCAAACCGGTCGAAGAAATACTGGATGATGAGCCAATACTAGACCAAAGTATTCTTGATTTTTTGTTTTGGTCAGCTCAATATTACCATCACCCAATTGGCGAAGTTATCTGCGCCGCGCTACCAAAAAACCTACGTCTTGGCAAAGAAGCAAAAATCAAAAAAGTCACTGGGTTATCTATAGAAACAGAAAAACCAGATTACGAGATTACCGATGAACAATCTCATGCAATTAATGAAATTACCAAATCCCACAATAGTTATCATGGATTTTTACTACATGGTGTCACCGGCAGTGGCAAGACTGAAGTTTATCTTAATATTACTCAAGCTGCATTAGACCAAGGCAAGCAGGTATTGGTATTGGTACCTGAAATTGGACTCACACCTCAAATGATCTCTCGCTTTGAGTCACGCCTAGAAACTCGTGTTGTGGCTATCCATTCACAACTCAACGAAACACAAAAACTCGATGCTTATCTGATGGCAAAAAATGGCGAAGCAGGCGTAGTACTTGGCACGCGAAGCGCTATCTTTGCACCAATGCCAAGCCTGGGTTTGATTATCATTGATGAGGAACATGACGGCTCATTCAAGCAACAGTCAAGTTTTCGTTATTCAGCTAGAGATTTGTGCTTTATCCGCGCCAAGCAAGCTAATATTCCACTAGTACTAGGTACAGCAACACCCTCACTAGAAACGCTAAAAAATGTGATGGATAAAAAGATCGAGCGCCTTACACTCACACAACGCGCGGGAAATGCCACCCTACCCAAGGTGAACTTGATTGATATGAGGCAGCATTTTGATGGTTTGTTGTCTTCCCCACTGATCGAAAAAATGCAGCAATACTTATCTAGTGGCAAACAAGTGATGTTGTTTATCAATCGTCGTGGTTATGCGCCGGTTTATTATTGCAAAGAATGTGGCTGGAAGGCTGAGTGCGGCCACTGTGATTCGGGCATGATTTACCATCGCCATATTAATCGACTCAAATGCCACCACTGTGGTGACGAGCAAATGCCTCAGCACACCTGCCCAGATTGTAAGCAGCCTAGCCTTGAAGTGTTGGGTTACGGCACCGAACGACTAGAAGAAACCTTATCCTCACATTTTGCTGATACGCCAATTATTCGTATTGATCGCGATACCACGCGTCGCAAAAAAGCCTTTGGCCAACATTTAAAACAGATCAACTCTGGCGAGCCTTGCATTATTGTTGGTACGCAAATGTTGGCCAAAGGCCATGATTTTTCTAATCTGGCGATGGTTGGTATTTTGGATACGGATGCGGGTTTGTTGTCACTAGATTTTCGTGCAACAGAGCATTTAGCGCAATTACTAATTCAAGTATCAGGCCGTGCTGGAAGAAATGCTGATCAAGGTGAGGTGGTAATCCAAACTCGCTACCCTGATCATCCAATTTTTAGCTATGTGCTTTCATCGCGCTACACACAGTTTGCCAGCCAATTACTCAAACAACGAAACAGTGCATTATTGCCGCCATTCTCACATCAGGCCCTACTGTGTGCCAATGCTAAGAACAAACAAATGGCTGAGGACTTTTTGCGTGAAGCGGCTGGCTTACTAAAAAGTATTCAAATCGATACGGTGGAGATTTGGGGGCCGGTGGCCAATATTATTGAGAAAAAATCAGATTATTATTATTTCAACTTATACTTGCAGTCGGAAAACAGAAAAGCGCTACATCAAATACTTTCTACCTTTAATGCACATATTGATACTTTAAAATTGAAAAATAAAGTCCGCTGGTATCTGGATATCGATCCGATTGAGTAAGTTTATAATGGCTAATTAGTGGCCAATTTTTTTATCGCTGGTAAATAAGTATTCTTTTAACTCTTTATCAAATACTGAGTCCTGTCTACGTATCCACTCTAACAACATGCTAGCATGTTCTTTTTCCTCGTCTCTATTATGAGCCAGGATATCGGCAAGCTCCCTATCTTCACAGGCATCAATACGTTGATTATACCAATCCATTGCCTCAAGCTCTTCCATCAAAGACACGATCGCTTTATGCATATCCTTAGTTTGTTGTGATAATTTATCTTCTGACTCATGATAGCCTTCGTTAGCCATAATATTTCCTCTAAAAATTAATTAAAATCCTGTTTCAGTTCATCTTGGGTTAATTGATCCAATACAATACTTTGTGGGTAATAAATATGTTCAACACCCATACTTACCTTTGCATCGCTATAAAATTCGTCCACCATTGCTTGGGTAAATTCAAAACGCATAAAATGCACGGATGATGTTTTATCCTCGGTTTCTCTTTCTAAATCTTCATTACAAATAGGATAAACTTTTTCGTGTTTACCAACTTGAATATAAACACTGCGCTCTACACCTATCAGTTTTGATAGGGCTTCTTTGCGATCCTCTACCTTGTTATATTCGATCATCATGGTTGCTTTTAGATTAAGCCCTGTTGGTATCATAGGATTATAGGTATCTAACTCTTCTTGTATTTCAGCTGCTTCAAAGATTTTTTCAATGCGTAACATTTCTTGAATTTGATAACGAACAGTCATTTGATTTTCAAACAATAGACGAATATGTTCTCCAAGGTTGACTTGTCTATTTTTCTTAAGACTCATTACTTGTTGGCGAAAATCTTGCCTAGTGAGCGCATATTTTTCTAATGATAATAAATCTGATGTTGTTAATAATGCTGACATTATGTTGTTTCCTTATCTAGTCCATAGGCTATTTTTACTAAACTCATTGGGTGTATGGCTTTCACTTCATGTTCGGAAATGTGTGTAATATGATTTCCCGCCATTACACAATCACTAAGCACTAAATCTGTTTTTTCTGATATTTTTTTAGCAATTGGCTTGCCAATCTTTACAGCATACGTATGGGTTTCAACACGTACTCCATAAGTGCCATCATGCCCAGAACAACGCTGAATTACATCTAAATCTAGGCCTGGAATCAAGTTTAATACTTTTTTGGTGTGTAAGCCAATATTTTGCACCCTTTGGTGACAAGCCACATGATACAAAATATGTTGATTAATTGACTTAAAATCAGTCTTTAAAACACCCTCTTTATTCAAAAACATCAAATACTCAAAAGGGTCATAAAAAGCTTCGCCAATAGCTTTAATGTCTTTATTTTTTGACATAATCATTGGCAGCTCATTCTTAAACATTAGTACACAAGAAGGGATGGGTGCTATGAGTTTATAACCCTGTTTGACCAATTCTAGTAATGGTGCGATATTCTTTTGCGCGTAAGCTTCAACACTTTCCAAATCACCCAGCTCCATTTTTGGCATGCCACAACATTGGGTTTTTTGCACAAGTTTGACTTCAACATTATTGTGTCTCAATACATCAATAATATCTAGCGCAGTATCTGGGTCGTTAAACTCACCATAGCAAGTGCCAAAAATCGCTACTTTATATTGACTGTCGTTCTGCTGATTAACAAAGCGCTTGGAAAGTTTATTAGAATGATACTTAGGAATAACCGCATTGACATGGACACCCAGGGTTTTTTCTAACACTTTGCGAAAAGGTTCAAATTTATTCGTCCAATTAATCACACCAGACAATACTGGTGTAGATGAAAAAGCACCTACCTTTTGTGGTGAAGTCAATATTTTATGTGATAACTTAGTCTTGCCTTGTTTGAATGCAACAGCTTTAGCTCTAAGCATTAGATGTGGAAAGTCAATATTCCACTCATGTGGTGGCACATAAGGACACTTAGTCATAAAACACAGATCACACAAATAGCATTGATCTACAACTTTAACATAATCTGCTTTATCAACTCCATCCACCTCAAAGGTTTGAGATTCATCAACTAAATCAAATAAAGTTGGGAAAGACTGGCATAAATTAACACATCGGCGGCAAGTATGGCATACATCAAACACACGCTCCATCTCAGTGTGGAGTGAAGTTTCATCGTAATACTCTTCATTCTCCCAATAAATAGGATGGCGCATAGGGGCCGCCAATGAGCCTTCTCTGTAATTAGACATAGCTGAATTATTGATTACAACACATCAAAACAAATACATGACATGTTGTAAAAAATTATAAATTATCTAACGCTTTTTGGAAGCGGTTCGCATGAGAGCGTTCAGCTTTAGCTAAAGTTTCAAACCAATCTGCAATTTCGTCAAAACCTTCTTCTCTGGCTGTTTTAGCCATACCAGGGTACATGTCAGTATATTCATGTGTTTCACCAGCAACTGCGGCCTTAAGGTTGTAAGAAGTTTCACCAATTGGTAGGCCTGTTGCAGGATCACCCACTTCTTCTAAGTATTCTAAATGGCCGTGTGCATGGCCTGTTTCACCTTCTGCAGTAGAACGAAATACAGCTGAAACATCGTTATAACCTTCAATATCAGCTTTTGCTGCGAAGTATAAGTATCGACGGTTTGCTTGTGATTCACCCGCAAAAGCATCTTTTAAATTTTGCTCGGTATGACTTCCTTGTAATGACATAACTCTCTCCTTTTTTTATTAGACTCGTGCCTATCATAACATTTACTTTTGTTTTAGTAAATTAAATTGTTTAAGTTATAATAATCGTATTTTACGATAGTTAATCTTATGTTGCCTTCATTAAAAAACTTAGAGTACTTAGTGACACTGTCCAAATATCTCAATTTTTCAAAAGCAGCCAAAGCCTGCTTTGTTAGTCAATCAACACTCAGTGCTGGCATCACAAAACTAGAGCAGGATTTAGATGCTTGCCTAGTAGAGCGAAGCAATAAATCAGTTAAATTTACAAAGATTGGCTTAAGTGTTGTTAATCAGGCAAACATCGTGATTCATTCAACGAAAGATTTAATTGATGTCACAAAAGTTGATTTTTTCCATAGCCATATTACCATTGGAATTATTCCCACTATTTCTGCGTATTTATTGCCAAATTTCATTAATAACTTGAAGGTTGCTTACCCAAAATTAAAGCTAACTTTTATTGAAGATAAAAGCGAAGTGTTGCTCAAAAAAATTCAAACAATGGAAATTGATTTTGCTATTTTTGCGTTTCCATACGACATACCAAATAACATTGAAACATATACAATTTTTAAAGACCCATTACTTTTCATTCATCACAAAGGTAGAAAGCAGTCCAATGTAAAGCAACAGGAGTTGCTTTTGCTTGAACAAGGAAACTGTCTCAGAGATCAGATTATTTCTAGTTGCAAAATTAAGAAAAATCAAATATCTGACTGCTCGTGTAGTAGTTTGGCCACCCTAATTGCAATGGTTAATATGAACTCTGGTGTTAGCTTATTACCAAAAATGGCTATTCAGCAAAATATCTTGACGCCATATCCAGACATTCAAATAAACAAAAATACGTTAGCTCAAGCTAGTCGAGACATTGGTATTATTTATCGAAAGAAAAATTCTCAAGCTAAAAACATCTTAAAAACTGCAAAACTAATCCAGTGTCCTTTCTAAAAACAAATACACTGCGTAAGCATTCTGCCGGTTTGCAACTTCAAATGGCACTTCATCTTCAAACTCTGACCAATCAATACTTTCATAAGTTTTATCAAACTGTTCCATTTCTTCAACAGCACTACTAAGTTTGTCTAATAAAAACTTAAGGTAACGATAAGTCAAATCCATAGTTTCTTCAGGCAAGTCGGAAGCACTGCCATGACCAGGCACAAAATATTCAATCTGCATTTTTTTGACACGTTCCAATGTCGAAACCCAATTAATAATATGAGCATCGCCCACAAATGGCAATCGCCCTTCAAAAATAATATCACCGCTATACAGCACTTGTTCAGTTTTATTAAGCAGCGACATGTCGCCACTAGAATGCACCTTGCCAAAATAATTGATTAAAAATTGATGCCCGCCCAAACTAAACTCAGTATCTTTGTCGATAATACGATCTGGCTCAACTAAATAAGTTTTTTCATTAACCCAAGGCGATAATGAAACTCGTCTAGAGGCCAAAAGACGC
>JAERTA010000102.1 GCA_016845205.1 Gammaproteobacteria bacterium | reverse complement strand
CCAGCAATAAATAGAGCTGGGATAGTGAAATCAGGTAAATGCACAAAGGCCGATAGCCAATTAGAATGACCACGTGTAGCGATCATTAAAAGCACCATAATAAATACAGCAAATAGCGTTCTAGTTTTATTGATTTGATCTGTCATGGTATTAATCATACTCTATTAAAAACGATAGGTAAGGCCTGCTTTAATATTACGAGTAAAGCTTGATGGGTAAATAATATCATCCCTTAGCCATGTTCCATATTTATTTTCAAATAAATTTTCTATATCAAAAGTAAGATCTAAATTTTTATCATGTTTATATAAATAACCTATATTTGTAGAATTAAATTCTTTTTGTTTTTGAGACTTGTCATTTGCAAAGTCTTCTTCAGAAAAGGCACTACTACGATGTTTTTGGGTTAGCGTTATCTTTGATTTATCATCTATGTTATAACTTGTAGAAATTGTTACATTATGTTTTGAGGCCATCGGCAATTTATTTCCATTGTATGCATTTGGATTTGAGTCTAAATCTTCATCATCTATGATTGCATCCGTGTAAGCGTAGTTAATATTAGCCAGTAATTTAGGGGTTATATGCTGCTTATGTTGTAGCTCTATACCTTGCTTGTGCGACTTGTTAAGGTTGGTGTTTATACCATCGGTTTTATTGTAGTACATTTCATCTGTTACATTCGATCTAAACAATGTAACTTTTGTTTTACTTTTATCGGTTAAATGATTTAAGCCAATGTTAATTGTCTTGCTTTTCGATGGGTTCATAAATCCATTAAATGATCCATCCCAGTCAAAAAATCTATCAATCAATGGCGCTTGGAAAGCAACATTAAAGTTTGAAAATATAAAGGTGTTTTCATCAATTTTTTTATTAAAACCTATGTCGTATGCCTCAAGCTTATGTTTATCTGATAAGAAGGTACCAGAGTTTGGATTGTATGCATAATCTACTGATTCTTTTCTAGCGCCAGCAGTATATGTGTAACCATCTTTTTCATATGACCCTTGAGTGAAAACTCCTATGTTGTCTTTTGATGTAGTGTCGCTTGATCCTTTTCTTTCACCGTTAAATGTTGTTAGACCACCGTCAATTTTTAAATTATCTTTTTTATAGGTAAATAATAAATCAGCAGTTTTGTAATCGTAGTCATTTTTTGTAGGTGTGTCGTAATTAACAATATCTTGCCAGTTATAGAATGAATTAGTACTGTCTTTGGTTTCTTTGGATAAATTTAAAGATATTTCTAAATCGCTATTTACTTGAGACTTGGTGTTTAAATTATAAACACTGTAGTTGGTTTCTTGATGTGTGTAAACTCTTCCCGAGCTATTTTGACTAGGATTTTCATTAAATTGAGCAAGAGTTAAGTAATTAGGATATCTTGTATCTAGGTTGCTTTTGGTTAAGTCAAACAAAATCTCTGTTGAGTTATTTGGATAAAAAATAACACCAATTTTTTTGTTAGTTTGTTCACCCTTATCTTTGTTTCCTTGAGGGTCTTCTACACCAAATCCACCTTGTTTTTGTGTATCCATTGAAATAGATAAATCAAAGTTATCTTGGCTATGACCAGCAGAAACAGACGCCGTCTGAATGCCGTAATTACCTGCTGCAATTGTTGTTATAGTTTCTACAGATTTTTTGGTATAAATATGTATAGCACCTGCCATTGCACTATCGCCGTATACAACTGAGCCACTACCTTTTGTAATTTCAATTTTTTCAATACTATTAATATTGATAACGCTTAAGTCTTGAATAGATGTATCAATATTATTTAATCTTCTACCATTGAGTGTGATAACAACATTTTGATATCCATCAGTCAATCCATATCCACGAACATCAATTTTTTGGGTAAATCTATTACCTGAACTTGGTGCAATTGCAATTGAGGTATTTTGGGTAAGAAAGTCATAAATATTGTTAGAATTAGAATTTTTAATATCTTCTTCTGTGTATATTTCAGAGGCAAATGTGGCATTAGTGTCTAAATTATTAAAATAATTTGAACTTACTTTAATAGGATTTAAATAAATAGAAATAGGGCCTAATACTGCATTGGTTGCCGTTGTAAAAGTTAGTGCTGAAACTGCAGTTGCTAAAGACAGCTGTTTAATATTCATGATGATCATCCTTCGTGAGATTTAAAAAAAGACTATGTATCGGACTGATTTCTCTTAAGAAAAATACCGTTGCGAGGACAGCGTAGGATTTACACCTACTTCCATAATCAATTAGCGCATATTATAATGTTTTGTTAATATTAATCTATATAATAATATTAATATAATTTATTAATATTACTCATGATTGAAATATCACATTTAAAATTAGTACGATCTTTATATAAGCAGGGCAATGTCTCTGATGCGGCAGACAGCTTGTTTGTAACCCAGTCTGCTTTATCGCATCAGATTAAAAAATTAGAGAGCTTGTTAGATGGCTCAATTTTTGTACGCCATTCAGATCCTTTTAAGCTAACACCGCAAGGCAAGAAGTTGTTAGAGTTGGCCAATGATGTGTTGCCTCGTATTGAAATAACCGAAAAACAACTGGTTCATTCTGAGGGTGGGCGACTCAATATTGCCATAGAGTGTCATAGTTGTTTTGATTGGCTAATCCCCACACTAGATGTGTTTAGAGAAAAACAACCAAAAGTTGATTTTGATTTATCACTCGCATTTAGTTTCGAGCCAATGGAGGCGCTTAAAAATTATGATGTGGATATGGTGGTAACGAGTGATCCGCTAGACGACAAGCAGTTTGAATATTTACCATTATTTGATTATCAAATGCTGATGGTGATGTCACATGATAATGCTTTATCGAATAAGTCATATTTACAACCTAAAGATGTTAAAGATCAAACACTATTAACTTACCCAGTGAGTCACGACCGATTGGATGTGTTTAATTATTTTTTAAAGCCAGCTAAGGTAAACCCTAAAACCACACGTAAAGTTGAGCTACCATTAATGATGATGCAACTCGTTTTAAACAACCAAGGCATTGCAACGATGCCACAGTGGGCGCTAACGGATGAGCAACAATTCAAGGTCAGTCTCAAGCCTTTAGGTAAAAATGGCGTATGGAGAACGCTTTATTTGGCGGTAAGGCGTGCTGATTTTACGCTAGATTATGTGCAGGATTTTTCCCACATCGCACATAGGGTTTCTTTTGAAAATTTAACGAATATTAAGCCCACTCAGGTAAAATAATTTTTTTTAAAAATTTTATCAATTAGGAGTAAGTGAAGATGAGTCAGGTTTACAATTTTAGTGCCGGCCCTGCAATGCTGCCAGCGCAGGTAACAAAACTAATGCAAGAGGAATTATTAGAATATGGCAATGCCAAAGCATCGGTTATGGAAATCTCTCATCGTGGTGCTGA
>JAERTA010000101.1 GCA_016845205.1 Gammaproteobacteria bacterium | reverse complement strand
ATCAGCCTATTGCAATATCGTCATAAAACAACTGATGCATCAATCAAGCTTAACGAAGCCAAACAATTACAACAGCTGTGCTTGAGACATAATACTTTATTTATCATCAATGATGATATCAACCTAGCGCAAAAAATAGGGGCTGATGGTGTACACCTAGGGAAAAATGATGCATCCATTCTTACTGCTAGAGAGCAATTAGGCGATAAAGCTATTATTGGTGTGTCTTGCTATAACGATATAAAGCTGGCGAAAACAGCACAGAATAATGGCGCCAACTACGTAGCTTTTGGCGCTTTATTTACCTCACTAACCAAACCCAATGCACCTCGATGCTCACTCGATGTTGTTACACAAGCTAAGCAAATACTTACTATCCCCGTTGTTGGCATTGGCGGTATTAACTTAGACAATCAGCAGCAAGCATTTGATGTAGGCTGTGATGCTGTGGCCATGATTAATGCGTTATTTCAATCATCTGACTAAAAAGCCCCCCCCTCAAGTGTTTACTTGTGTGTAGAATACAAAATACTTGAGTTTCTAGATATGGTATTAATAAATATCCGGTTTAGGAACTAACATTAAGTAAACTTGAGGGAGTTTTATGTTTACACTTGACCTATTTAAGCCAAGATGCTTGTCGATTGATCTAGGTACCGTTAATACATTAATTTATTTGAATGGTGAGCTGGTTCTTAACGAACCGTCCGTTGTCGCCATTCGTGACGAACCTGGATCTTTAGAAAAAATAGTGCTTGCCGTTGGTAAAGAAGCCAAAGCTATGCTGGGTAGAACACCAGGCGCTATTGAGGCTATCCGACCAATGAAAGATGGTGTAATTGCTGATTTCACTATTACCAAGAAGATGTTGCAACATTTTATTCGTCAAGTGTTAAATCAAGGCTTCTTTTCACCATCACCTGATATTTTAATTTGCGTCCCTTGTGGTGCTACTCAAGTAGAACGTCGCGCTATTAAAGAAAGTGCAGTTGAAGCAGGCGCAAAAAATGTATTTTTAATTGATGAGCCAATTGCTGCTGCACTTGGTGCCGGCATGGAAATTGGTGAATCAGCAGGTCACATGGTGGTTGATGTTGGTGGTGGTACTACTGAAATTGGCATTATGTCTTTAAACGGCGTTATTTATGCTGAATCTTTACGTGTTGCTGGTGACGCTTTTAATGATAGTATCACGAAATATGTTCGCAGCAAACATAGAACTGTGATTGGGGAAAATACTGCTGAAAAGATCAAAGAAGAAATAGGTTCTGCATTCAAGTCTAGCGCTGTCAAAAGGAAAACCTATGTTGGTAGAAGCATATCGACAGGCCTTCCAACTGAATTTATTATGACCAATGTTCAAGTTTTGGAGGCTTTAAGAGAGCCTTTAGCAACAATAATAAGCGCTATCAGAACTGCCTTAGAACAAACACCACCAGAAGTTTCTTCTGATATCGCAAAAAGCGGCATCATGTTAACCGGTGGCGGTGCTCTGCTACAAGGACTTAATCAACTAATAAAAGATCGGACTAATCTTGATGTGCGTATCGCCGAAGATCCGTTGACTTGTGTTGCTAGTGGTGGCGATAAAGCATTAGAAATGATTAATAAAAACAACATGAGTTTTTTATCCGCTGAATAAATTCGATGAATCAAATGCTTCGCCTACAGATGACATTAGCTTTGGCTTTTTTATTAAGCATTGCAGGATCTACACAAGCCAATAATCATGCAAACAATCAAAATCATAGTGCTCATCAGCTAGAGCTACTAGCTGAACAAGGCGATATCTCTGCACAATACGAATTAGGCATCATGTATGCTGAAGGCAGAAGTGTTGACAAAGATCTATCAAAGGCCAAATACTATCTGGACAAGGTCATTAACAGCCCAAACAAAACTAGACCTGCCTTTGTTAATGTGTCTAAAATCTATTGGGAAATGTTTAAACTTTGGAACTACTAAAATCTCAAGCCTTAGGCTTGAAACTTAGATAAACTTGAACGAGCCCAGTTTTGAACTCAAAAAAAGATTAATTACTTAGAGCTACTCGGCATCATATCTGTTTCAACTAAAACAGGCGTTGAGACAGGTGTGGGAGATAAAGTCACCTCTTCAGCTTTAACCACTTCTTCTACTTCATGGTAACAAGCACTTAAAAAGATAGCGATTGATGAAACTAATATTAATTTGATTGTTTTTTTCATAAATTTATAAAAATTAAAGATTGGCGTAAACGACTGGAACAACGAAGGCAGATAATGCCATGGAACACCAAAAACATTTTCGAGATATTCTACGGTACGAATGAAAAATTGATTTTTTTCTATAGTAGTTTTTAACAATACTTCTCACTAAAAGTGAGGCCAATATGCTAACGATAAGCCACAATAAATACAGTGCCACACGCCCTCCTCAAGTACAAAAATAACAAAACAAAGACTTGATAATAACGCTTTTTTGTTGTTGTGTCAACAACTTACAAGACTATTTGTTTTATTAGAAATTTCGAAAAATTATTAAAATGGCGATAGATTACCTAAAAAATTGGCAATATTTATAGCTAAAACGCACCAAATAGCTAATTTAATAGCCAAAAACAGCCTATTAGTGCTGCTATAAATAGTGAAAAGCAAAAATTTGCGAAATTTTTAAAATTAAGCGATTTCGATCAATTGACTAACGGCGGGGCAGTAAAGCGCACACTTGATTTCGTTGTCATAAATACTTGACAGTACTTCTTTATAAAACAAGAGTTGTTTGGCGTGTTGTGATTGCTGACGACGTGTGAATTGATCAAGCGATTCATCATCTAAAAGCGCTGCTGTTTTAAAATCAACAATCCATAAAATATCATCATCGACAAACAACCGATCAATCGCAATAAGATGATCATCGATAACAAACTCAGCCTCGACTAGGGTGG
>JAERTA010000100.1 GCA_016845205.1 Gammaproteobacteria bacterium | reverse complement strand
GTGATAACGTGAAAATGGATGTTGAGCTTCTATCGCCGATTGCGATGGACGATGGCTTAAGATTTGCGATTAGAGAAGGTGGCCGTACTGTTGGTGCGGGTGTTGTATCTAAGGTGACGGATTAAGATAATTAGTTAATTTAAGACCGAAGGTTTCTTGTATAATCTTCGGTTTTTCGTTTGAAAAGTTAGATAGGTAAATAATAGGATTTAAGGCACATGAGCAATCAAAATATTAGAATTAAATTAAAAGCATTTGATCATCGATTAATCGACAAATCAGCGCTTGAGATTGTAGAAACAGCTAAGCGCACTGGCGCCAGTGTAAGAGGTCCAATCCCTTTACCGACTAAGAAAGAACGTTTTACTGTGCTAACTTCTCCGCATGTTAATAAGAAGGCGAGAGATCAGTACGAATTAAGAACATACATTAGATTAATGGATGTTATTAGCCCAACAGATAAGACAGTTGATGCACTAATGAAATTAGATTTGGCAGCAGGTGTAGACGTAGCAATTAAGCTTAACTAAGAAAGAAACAGTAATTTAGGAATAAGATCATGGCAATTGGTTTAGTAGGACAAAAATTAGGAATGACACGCATCATGTCTGACGATGGCTCAGCAACGCCAGTCAGTGTGATTAAAATTGAGCCTAATCGTGTTGTTCAAACAAGAACAATGGAAGTGGATGGTTACAGTGCAGTTCAAGTAACTACTGGCGCTAAAGTTAATAAAAAAGGCGAGGCTAAAGTACGTCGTGTTTCATCAGCTACGAAAGGTCACTATGCCAAGGCTTCACAAGACATCGGTTTAGGGCTTTGGGAATTTAGAGCAGACGCCGACGAAATTGGCGATGCTACAAGTTTTGATTTGTCTATGTTTGGTGCGGGACACTATATTGATGTAACAGGCCAATCAAAAGGTAAAGGTTATCAAGGTGGTGTAAAGCGACATAATTTCTCAATGCAAGACGCAACACATGGTAACTCAATCTCTCATAGAGCCATTGGATCTACTGGTCAGTGTCAAGAGCCTGGTCGAGTATTTAAAGGTAAGAAGATGGCGGGTCACATGGGTGATGAGCAAGTTACCGAAGAATGCTTAGAGGTGATTAGAGTGGACAGTGACAGAAATCTATTATTAGTGAAGGGTGCAATCCCTGGCGCTAAAAGTGGTTTTGTTAAAGTTATGTTATCTGCTAAGAAAGACAAAGTTAATAGCGGTGTTAGCAAACAAATTCAAGAGCAAAAAGAAGCGCAAATAGCACAGGAAGAAGAGGCTAAGGCAGCAGCAACGCCAGAGGCTGAAACGGAATAAATAAGGTTTTAAGATGAAATTAAAAGTATTAAATGTAAGCACAAATAAGTCCACTTCTGCAGAAGTTGCGGATACTATTTTTGCAAGAGACTTTAACCAATCATTGGTTCACCAAGTAACGACAGCTTATATGTCTACTGGTCGCCAAGGCTCTAAAGCACAAAAAAATCGTGCTGCGGTTAGTGGTGGTGGTAAAAAACCTTGGGCTCAAAAAGGTACAGGTCGAGCACGTGCAGGTACATCTCGTGGCCCTATTTGGCGTTCAGGTGGTGTGACATTTGCAGCACAGCCGCGCTCTTACGTACAAAAAGTTAACAAGAAAATGTACAAAGGTGCAATCAGTGTTATTTTTTCTGAGTTGGCTCGTACAGATCGTTTAAAAGTTGTTAAAGATTTCGAAGTTAAAGATGCAAAAACTAAAAACGTAACTTCATTGCTAAAGGCGCTAGATGTTAAAGATGCTTTATTGATGACAGATGAGTTAGACGAAAATTTATATCTTTCTTCACGTAATTTATATCATGTTGGTGTTTGTGATACACAGAGCATCGATCCAGTTAGCTTAATTGGTTATGAAAATGTTGTCATAACAGAAGCAGCGTTGAAAAAAGTTGAGGCAATGTTATGAATCAAGAAAAAGTATTAAAAACCTTATTAGCGCCGATTGTTTCTGAGAAAACAACCATGTTGTCAGCACATAATCAATATGCATTTAAGGTGCGTTCTGATAGCAATAAAAAAGAAATTAAAGCAGCGGTTGAAACATTATTTGGTGTGACTGTACTGAATGTTACTACTTCTAATGTAAAAGGCAAAAAGAAAGTATTTAAAGGCAAGATTGGTCGTCGTGTTGATTGGAAAAAGGCAATGGTTAAAGTGTCTGAAGGCCAAATGATTGACGTTAGCGCATCTTAAAGAGAAAGGATTATGGCACAAGTAATTAAAAGAAAACCAACCTCACCCGGCAGAAGATTTGTTGTTAGTGTTGTAGATAAAGATCTACACAAAGGTGCGCCTTATGCACCATTAACTCAGAGCAAAAACAGAATCCACGGTCGTAATAATCGCGGCAAAATTACTGTTCGTCACAAAGGTGGTGGCCATAAGCGTCGTTACAGAACAATTGACTTTAAACGTATTAAAGACGATATCCCTGCAACAGTGGAGCGTATTGAATATGATCCTAATCGTAGTGCCAATATTGCGTTAGTTTTATATGCAGACGGTGAGCGTACTTATATTATTGCGCCAAACGGTTTAAAAGTGGGTGACACGGTTGTTTCAGGTGGCTCAGTTGCCATTCAAGCGGGCAATGTAATGCCATGTGCAAACATTCCCCTAGGTAGTGTGATTCATTGTATTGAACTTAAGCCAGGCAAAGGCGCACAAATGGCGCGTAGTGCAGGTACTTCGGCACAGTTAATTGCAAAAGAAGGCACTTATGTGACACTTAGATTGCGTTCTGGTGAGGTACGTAAAGTATTAGCTGAATGTCGTGCAACAATTGGTGAAGTGTCTAAGAAGGAACACAGTTTAAGAAAATTAGGTAAAGCTGGTGCAACACGTTGGAGAGGTGTTAGACCTACCGTTCGTGGTGTTGTGATGAATCCAGTAGATCACCCACATGGTGGTGGTGAAGGTAAAACTAGTGGTGGTCGTCATCCGGTTTCTCCTTGGGGTACACCAACTAAGGGTTATAAAACACGTAGTAACAAACGTACTGATAAGCTTATCGTGCGTCGTAGAAATAAATAAGGGTAATCATGGCTAGATCATTAAGAAAGGGTCCATTTGTTGACGAGCATTTAATCAAGAAAGTATTAACCGCTCAAGAAAATAACGATAGAAAACCGATTAAGACTTGGTCTCGTCGTAGTGTTATTGTTCCAGAAATGATTGGACTAACTATTGCAATCCATAATGGTAGAGCACATGTACCAGTATCAATTAATGAGCAAATGATTGGTCATAAATTAGGTGAGTTTGCGGTAACAAGAACTTTTAAAGGTCACACAGGTGATCGCGTCGCGTAAACATAAAAGGTAAATAACAATGAAAGAAGTTAAAGCAATCCATAAATATGCAAAAGGCTCATCTTTTAAAGTGAGATTGGTTGCGGATCAAATCCGTAACAAGCCAGTAGAAGAAGCGCTAAACATTTTGTCGTTTAGTAATAAGGGAGCGGCTAAATTAGTTAAAAAAGTATTGGATTCAGCGATTTCAAATGCTGAGCACAATGATGGGTTGGACATCGACGAATTAAAAGTAAGCAGTATTTATGTTGACGAAGGTTCAACAATGAAAAGAATCCGCCCTAGAGCAAAAGGTAGAGCGAATCGAATTTTAAAAAGAACAAGCCACATTACAGTTGGCGTAAGTGCAGGTTAAATTATGGGTCAAAAAGTAAATCCAAAAGGTATTAGATTAGGCATCGTTAAAGATTGGGATTCTAAGTGGTATGCAAATTCTCAAGATTACTCTAAGTACTTGTTATCTGATATCGAAGTTAGAGATTTCTTATTCGAGAAATTAAAATCTGCCTCTGTTAGTCGTATTCAAATTGAGCGTCTAGCGGCTAATGCTAAAGTTGTGATTCATACCGCACGTCCAGGTATTGTTATTGGTAAGAAAGGCGCTGATATTGAACAACTTAAAGCCATTGTTACTGAAATGATGGGTATTCCAGTACACATTAGTATTGAAGAAATTAAAAAGCCAGAGTTAGACTCACGCCTAGTGGCAGAAAACATTGCGCAACAATTAGAAAAGCGTGTGATGTATCGTCGAGCAGTTAAGCGTGTATTGGGTAATGCAACACGTCTAGGTGCTCAAGGTATTAAGGTCATGGTTAGTGGTCGATTAAACGGTGCTGAAATTGCACGTTCTGAGTGGTATCGTGAAGGCCGTGTACCATTGCACACATTTAGAGCCGACGTTGACTATGCACACTATGGTGCAAACACACAATATGGTGTGATTGGTATTAAGGTTTGGATCTTTAAAGGCGAAATCTTGGATCATAAAAAAGGAACATTGGATGAGGTTGCTCGTCGTGGTGCAACAACTCAACTAGGCAAGAAGTAAAGGACTGAAAAATGCTACAACCTAAACGTACAAAATTTAGAAAAATAATGAAAGGCCGTAATCGCGGTCTAGCCACTGGCCACAAGGTTAGTTTTGGTGAAATCGGTTTGCAAGCATCTGGTAGATGTCGTATGACAGCTAGACAAATCGAATCAGCACGTCGTGCAATGACACGTCATGTGAAACGTCAAGGTAAGATTTGGATTCGTGTTTTCCCAGACAAGCCAATTACTAAGAAGCCATTAGAAGTACGTATGGGTAAAGGTAAAGGTAGTGTTGAATACTGGGTAGCACAGATTAAACCAGGTCAAATGTTATTCGAAATGCAAGGTGTTGATGAGACCGTTGCAAGAGAAGCCTTTGCATTAGCAGCAGCTAAATTACCAGTAAAAACAAAAGTAGTTAAACGGACGGTGATGTAATGGATGTTAAAGAATTAAGAGAGCAAGATATCTCACAATTGAATGAAACGTTAATGACGCTTTTAAAAGAGCACTTTGAGTTGCGCATGCAGCACAAAACAGCGCAATTAGCAGACGCTTCAAAGTTAGGTAAAACTAAGAGATCAATTGCACAAATTAAAACAATTATCAAAGAGAAACAAGCATGAGTGAATCAAAAGTAGAACGCGTATTAACAGGTAAAGTTGTTAGCAACGGTCGCGATAAAACGATCGCGGTTATGATTGAGCGCAAAGTAAGACACCCGATTTACAAAAAGTACATTAAGCGTAGTACTAAGGTTCATGCGCATGATGAAAACAATGAATGTGGTTTAGGTGATACAGTAAGAGTAGTTGAAGCAAAGCCATTTTCTAAGACAAAATGCTGGGCATTGTTAGAAGTAGTTGAGAAATCAGTTGCGATTGATTAATTAATAGCACATTTAAAGAGAATAAGACATGATTCAAATGCAAACAAAACTTCATATTGCGGACAACAGTGGTGGTGTCAAAGCAATGTGTATTAAAGTATTAGGCGGCTCTAAGCGTCGTTATGCGAATATTGGCGATGTTATTAAGGTGAGCATTAAAGAAGCTTCGCCGCGTGGCAAAGTAAAAAAAGGTGACGTTTACGATGCAGTTGTTGTGCGTAGTGCACAAGGTGTACGTCGCGCAGATGGTTCGCGTATCCGTTTTGACGGCAACGCAGTTGTGCTTTTAAATACAAAACTTGAGCCAGTTGGCACGCGTATTTTTGGCCCAGTAACACGTGAATTGCGCTCTGCACAGTTTATGAAAATTGTGTCATTAGCACCAGAGGTATTGTAATGCAAAAGATTAAATTAAATGATGAAGTGATTGTTATTGCTGGTAAGGACAAAGGTTCTACTGGCACAGTCACTAAAGTAACAGACGCTAAAGTAGTGGTGGAAGGTTTAAACATTGCTAAAAAGCATGTAAGAGCTAACCCAAATGCAGGCGTTACTGGCGGCATCGTAGATACTGAAATGCCAATGGCGATTTCAAATGTAGCAATCTACAACGCAAAAACAAAAAAAGCAGACAGAGTTGGTGTGCGCACTGACAAAGACGGCAATAAGGAAAGATTTTTTAAGTCAAACGGCGATTCAATCGTTTGAAACAGTTAAGGAAATAAACCGTGTCTAGATTACAAGAACAATATAAAAAAGAAATTCTACCTGCACTACAAAAAGAGCTAGGTACAAAAAATCCAATGGCAGTACCTAAGATCGAAAAGATCACCATTAACATGGGTTTGGGTAGCGCATTAGGTGACAAGAAAATTTTGCAAAGCGCATTGGAAGAAATGAGCCTTATTTCTGGCCAAAAACCAATGACTTGTAATGCACGTAAATCAGTGGCAAGCTTTAAGTTAAGAGAAGGCAATCCTATTGGTTGTAAAGTAACCCTACGTCGTGAAAAAATGTATGAATTTCTTGATCGTTTGGTTAATATTGCAGTGCCTCGTATTCGTGATTTTCGTGGTTTAAACGACAAATCATTTGATGGTCGTGGTAACTACAACATGGGTTTAACAGAGCAAATCGTATTCCCAGAAATTGATTTTGAAAAAGTAACAAGAACACGTGGTATGGATATCGCTATCACAACTTCTGCTACTAACAATGAAGACGCTAAGAAACTATTAGCAATGTTTAATTTCCCATTTAAAGGATAAGGAAAATGGCTAAAAAGTCTATGATTAATAGAGACGCTAAGCGTGCTAAGTTGGTTGAAAAATACCGTACTAAGCGCCTTGAGCTAAAGAAAATTATTAAAAGTGTACACTCTTCTGATGAAGAGCGTTTCCAAGCAACGATTAAGTTGCAAGCACTACCACGTGATGCATCACCTACCCGTCAACGTAGCCGTTGTGGTTTAACAGGTCGTCCACATGGTGTTTATCGCAAGTTTGGTCTAGCGAGAACAAAATTAAGAGAGCGCACCATGAATGGTGAAGTGCCAGGTTTATCTAAAGCAAGTTGGTAGGGAGAAAATAGTATGAGTATGTCTGATCCAATTGCTGATATGTTAACTCGCATTCGTAATGCGCACATGGTTGATAAAAAAGAAGTCAACATTCCAGCATCAAATTTAAAATCTGCCATCGCAAGCGTGATGCAGCAAGAAGGTTACATTGAATCGTTTAGTGTTGATGGCGAGGCCGCAGCTAAAACTTTAACGATCAAATTAAAATATTACGACGACAAGCCGGTGATCGATTCTTTAGAAAGAATCTCTAAGCCAAGTTTGCGTGTTTATGTAAAGAGTACTGAAATGCCAAGCGTTATGAATGGCCTAGGTATCGTGATTGTTTCAACACCTAAAGGTGTAATGACTGGTCAAAACGCAGCGGCTGAAAATGTTGGCGGTGAAGTTTTGTGCAGCGTTTCTTAATTAGGGAGTTATAAGATGTCTAGAATTGCAAAAGCACCTATTGAAATCCCAGCTGGCGTTGAGGTATCTATTAATGGTGCAACAATGTCTGCTAAAGGTAAATTAGGCCAAATGCAGATGGATCTACATCCATCAGTTACAGTGGCTAATACAGAAAATGTATTAACCTTTGATATTGCTAAAGTTGATAAAAAAGATGAAAAGAAAGCATGGGCACAAGCAGGTACTGCAAGAGCTAATACTGCTAACTTGATTCAAGGTGTATCAGAAGGTTGGGAAAAGAAATTAACGTTAATCGGTGTTGGTTACCGTGCGAAAGCAATGGGTAAAGTACTAGATTTAACGCTAGGTTTTTCACACCCAGTTAAGTACGATCTACCAGAAGGTATTACGGCTGAAACGCCTTCACAAACAGAAATTATTGTGAAAGGTATGGACAAGCAAAAAGTAGGACAAGCGGCTGCTGAAATTAGAGCTTATCGTCCGCCAGAGCCTTACAAAGGTAAAGGTGTTCGCTATACTGACGAGTATGTGGTTCGTAAAGAAGCTAAGAAGAAATAATAAAAGGTATTAAGATATGAAATTGTCTAAAAAACAAGCTCGCTTAAGAAGAGCAACTAAATTTAGAGCAAAGAATGCTGAAAAAGGTGTAGAACGTTTGTCTGTACACAAGACCTCACAACATATTTACGCTCAAATTATCAGTGGTTGTGGTACGAAAACATTGGCATCAGCATCAACTTTAACCGTTAAAGTTAAAAATGGTGGCAATGTTGAGGCAGCAACTAAAATTGGTACTGAAATTGCCAAAGCAGCGAAAAAAGCGAAAGTAACAAAGGTTGCGTTTGATCGTTCTGGTTTTAAATACCATGGTCGCGTAAAGGCATTAGCAGATGCAGCGCGTGATGGCGGTTTAGACTTTTAAAAAAAATATAAAAATAGGCGACAATAATGGCTGAATATAACAAAAAAAATAATAACGACGATAACGAGTACATTGAAAAACTGGTTAATATTCGTCGCGTTGTCAAAGTAGTGAAAGGTGGTCGTATTTTTGGCTTCTCAGCACTGGTTGTTGTTGGCGATGGTAACGGTAAAGTTGGTTACGGCACGGGTAAAGCACGTGAAGTACCTGCTGCAATCCAAAAAGCCATGGACAAAGCAAAGAAAGCAATGAAAAATGTGCCTTTAAAAGACGGTACACTTTATTACCCGATTACTTCTAATGTTGGCGCTGCTAAAGTTTACATGCAACCTGCATCTGAAGGTACTGGTGTTATTGCCGGTGGTCCAATGCGTAGTGTGTTAGAGGCAGTTGGTGTTCACAATATCTTAGCGAAATGCAATGGCACACGTAACCCAATTAGTGTTGTACGTGCTACTATTGAAGGTCTAACATCAATGTCATCACCACAGTCAGTTGCTGCTAAGCGTGGCAAAACTGTAGAGCAAATTACTGGAGAAGCATAATGGCTGAAGAAAAGAAAGTAGCAAAAAAAGCAGCACCGAAAAAACCAGCCGCTAAAAAGCCTGCAGCTAAGAAAGCGCCTGCAAAAGCAGCGGCCAAAAAAGCGCCAGCTAAGAAAACAGTAGCTGCTAAGAAACCAGCTGCTAAGAAAGCGCCTGCAAAAGCTGCACCTAAGAAAAACACAGTTAGCGTGACATTGGTTAAAAGTTTTTACGGCCGTCTTCCAGCGCACCGTGCAACAGTAACAGGGTTAGGCTTAAAGAGAATCAATCACACAGTTGTGTTACAAGATACACCTGAAGTGAGAGGCATGATCAATAAAGTATCTTACTTACTTAAGGTAGAAGGTTAGAAATTATGAGTACTATGCAATTAAATACATTATCACCAGCAGAGGGTGAAAAGAAATTAAGAAAGCGTGTTGGCCGTGGTATCGGTAGCGGTTTTGGTAAGACTTGTGGTCGTGGTCACAAGGGTCAAAAATCTCGTTCTGGCGGTTTTACTAAAGTTGGTTTTGAAGGTGGTCAAATGCCATTGCAGCGTCGTTTGCCTAAAGTAGGTTTCTCATCAAGAGTATCCATTACTACTTCGCAAGTGACTTTATCAGAGATCAACAATCTAGAGGAAAAAGAAATTACAGTTGATGTATTAAAGCAGCACAATTTAGTGACAAAAAATATTAAGCGCGTTAAAGTAATGCTTTCTGGTGAGATTACTAGAGCAGTTACATTAACGGGTATCAAAGCAACCAAAGGTGCAAAAGCAGCGATTGAAGCAGCTAAGGGCTCAGTCAACGAGTAATTCTATGAGTCAACCACCCCTAGGCCTTTCACAAGATTTAATGAGACGCATCCTTTTTTTATTGGGTGCGTTAGTCGTTTTTAGGCTTGGTACACATATTACTATTCCATTTATTTCGCCAACTGCGTTGGCATCACTCGTGCAAGATCAACAAGGTACAATTTTGGATATGTTTAACATGTTCTCAGGTGGTGCATTAGAGCGTTTATCTATCTTTACACTGGGCATCATGCCTTATATTTCAGCGTCGATTATTATTCAGTTAATGACGTCAGTTGTGCCAAAGCTAGAACAACTTAAAAAAGAAGGCGAAACAGGTAAGCGTAAAATTACACAATACACACGATTGGGCACAGTTGTATTGGCAGTTTTCCAGTCTTATGGTATTTCAATTGCCTTGCAATCACAGTCAGCTGGCGGTGTAGCGCTAGTTACTCAAGTTGGTTTTACCTTTAGTTTAGTAACAGTGATTACCCTGACGACAGGTACTTTATTCCTAATGTGGCTAGGTGAACAAATTACTGAAAAAGGTATCGGTAACGGCATATCCATGATTATTTTTGCTGGTATTGTTTCTGGTTTACCTTCGGCACTAGGTTCAACTTTATCACTGGTATCAACTGGTGAATTGACGGTTATCTTGGTAGCCATTCTTTTTGCAATGACTTTGTTAGTTACCGCATTTGTTGTGTTTATGGAGCGCGGACAGCGCCGTATTACCGTTAACTACGCTAAGCGTCAGCAAGGCCGTAAGATGGTTGGTGGTCAAAGCTCATATTTACCACTTAAAATTAACATGGCGGGTGTGATTCCACCAATTTTTGCTTCTAGTATTATTCTATTCCCAGCAACTCTAGGTGGTTGGTTTTCACAATCAGAAGGCATGGGTTGGTTAGCAGACTTAACAGCTAGCATCTCTCCAGGGCAGCCGTTATATGTTATGTTTTACGGTTTGGCAATTGTATTCTTTACCTTCTTCTACACCGCATTAACGTTTGACGCAAAAGACACAGCAGATAACTTGCGTAAGTCAGGTGGCTTTATCCCGGGTATTCGCCCAGGACAACATTCAGCAGATTACATTGACGCAGTCACATCACGCTTAACTGCTTCTGGCGCGGTTTATATTACAGCCGTTTGTTTATTGCCAGAATTTTTAATTTTATATTGGAATGTGCCATTTTATTTTGGCGGTACCAGTTTATTGATCATCGTCGTTGTGGTGATGGATTTTATCGCGCAAGCGCAGTCTCATTTAATGTCTAATCAGTACGAGTCATTAATGAAAAAGGCTGGTTTAAACTAGAGAGAAGGTAGGAATTATGAAAGTAAGAGCATCAGTAAAAAAGATTTGTAACAATTGCAAAATTATTAAGCGTCACGGTGTGGTGCGTGTAATTTGTAAAGAGCCTCGTCATAAGCAAAGACAAGGTTAATTGAGATTGACATCGAAAGACTCGCAACGTATAATTGCCGGTTTTTCGCGTTTTGATTTTTAGGTTGTTTTTCGAGGGAAAAATAGTACAAATTTGAGAGTAAAAAACAAGGATATAAGGAAAATATAAATGGCTAGAATAGCGGGAATCAACATTCCAACAAACAAACACATTGTCATTGGCTTGCAGTCAATCTTTGGTATCGGCGACACACGAGCAAAAGCAATTTGTGCAGAGCTTAAATTAGACCCATCAACTAAGGTTTCTGACATCGCTGAAGACCAGTTGGAGCTTATTCGTAATGCAGTTGCAAAATTTGAAGTTGAAGGTGATCTTCGTCGTCAAGTAGCAATGGATATTAAGCGTTTAAAAGATTTGGGTTGTTACCGTGGTATCCGTCATAGAAAATCGTTACCACTTCGTGGTCAAAGAACTAAAACAAATGCCAGAACTCGTAAGGGTCCTCGTCGTTTAATTAAATAATCATAGGTAGATATTATGGCTCAAGCACCAGCAAAGAAAAAATCAAAAAAAGTCATTACTGACGGTATTGCGCATATTCACGCAACATTTAACAATACCATCGTTATGATTACCGATCGTCACGGCAACGCAGTTTGTTGGGCAACATCGGGTGGCTCTGGTTTTAGAGGTTCTAGAAAATCAACCCCATTTGCAGCGCAAGTAGCCGCTGGTAATTGTGGTGAAAAAGCATTGGCTTTCGGCATGAAAAACTTAGATGTTCGTGTTAAAGGTCCTGGTCCTGGTAGAGATTCTGCTATTCGTGGTCTTAATGCACAAGGGTTAAAAATTCAATCAATCACAGATGTAACGCCAATCCCTCATAATGGTTGTCGTCCTTCTAAGAAACGTAGAGTATAAGGATAAATTATGGCTAGATATACTGGACCTACTTGTAAATTAGCACGTCGCGAAGGCACGGACTTATTTCTTAAAAGTGGCATTAGATCACTAGATTCTAAATGTAAGATTACTCAACTTCCTGGTGTACACGGTGCTAATGCCCGTCGTCAAAAAGGTACTGAGTATGGTTTGCAATTACGTGAAAAGCAAAAAGTTAGACGTATTTACGGCATCTTAGAAAAGCAGTTTCGTCTTTATTACCAAAAAGCCTCTCAAAAGAAAGGCTCTACGGGTGAAAACTTATTGTCACTACTTGAGTGTCGTCTAGACAACGTGGTATACCGTATGGGTTTTGGTGCAACACGCGCTGAAGCAAGACAATTGGTATCGCACAAATCTATTTTGGTGAATGGTGCAATTGTTAACATTCCTTCTTACCAAGTTAGTGCAAATGATGAAATCTCAATTAGAGAAAAAGCCAAAAAACAAAGCCGTATTCAATTGGCTGTTGAGTTAGCTGAGCAAGCTGGCCAAGTTGACTGGGTTGATGTAGACAATAAAGCACTTAAAGGTGTATTTAAAAATGTTCCTGCTCGTGATGACCTTTCATCAGAGATTGAAGAGCATTTAATTGTTGAATTGTATTCAAAATAAGGAATTAATTATGCAAGGTAACGCAAGAGACTTTTTAAAGCCAAAGTTGGTTGAATCATCAAAAACAGGCAACAACGAATACAGAATTATCCTTGAACCTTTAGAAAGAGGTTTTGGTCATACACTAGGTAACGCTCTTAGAAGAACTTTATTGTCTTCTATGGTGGGATCAGCAGTCACAGAAGTGGCAATTGATGGTGTAATGCACGAATTCTCAACCATTGATGGCGTTCAAGAAGATGTGTTAGACATCCTATTAAACCTCAAAGAAGTATCAGTTGCTCTAAATACTGCTGAAACTGCCGAAGTGGTTATCGACAAGAAAGGCCCATGTGAAATCACAGTAGGTGATATTGAGGCAAATGGTACTGATATTTCAGTCTTTAATGCAGATAAAGTAATCGCAACAGTTAATGCTGGTGGTCACATGCGTATGACACTTAAAATTGGTACAGGCATTGGTTACGACACAGCAGTGACACGTGACGACGAGGCATCAACCATTGGTGGCATGCAGCTAGATGCAAGCTTCTCGCCAATTAAGCGTGTTAGCTTTACAGTAGATGCAGCTCGTGTTGATCAAAAGGTTAACCTTGACAAATTAAACATCACACTTGAGACGAACGGTTCTGTAGATGCTGAAGTGGCGGTTAAACGTGCAGCCACTATTTTGCAAGACCAGCTGTCTTCATTTGTAGAATTAGAGCTAGTTGAAGAAGAAGAAGCGTTACCAACTTCTGATGACTTTGATCCACAACTATTAGCTGCAGTAGATGAGTTAGAGTTAACTGTACGTAGTGCAAACTGTCTAAAAGCAGAGCAAATCTACTACATTGGTGACTTAATTCAAAAATCTGAGCAAGACTTACTAAGAACACCTAATTTAGGTCGTAAGTCATTAAACGAAATTAAAGAAGTGTTAACTGAAAAAGGCCTAGACTTAGGCACAGCCATTGAAAACTGGCCACCAGTTGACTTAATGAGTGAATAAGGGAATATCATGAGACATAGAAAGTCAGGTAGACAACTAAACCGTAATGCGCCTCACCGTAAGGCGATGTTTCAAAATATGGCAAATTCATTGTTTCTACATGAAACAATTAAAACAACCTTGCCTAAAGCAAAAGAGCTTAGACGTGTGGTTGAGCCACTAATCACCAAAGCTAAAAATGATTCTGTTGCCAATCGTCGTAATGCATTTGCAAAATTACGTGATGACGCTTCAGTTGCAAAATTATTCACCGAGTTAGGTCCATTTTACAAAGACCGCCCTGGTGGTTACATCCGTATTTTAAAGGCTGGTTTCCGTACTGGCGATAAAGCACCAATGGCAATTGTTCAATTGGTTGATTTTGATAGCTCTGCTGATGCAGATACCACTGATTCATAAAGGAAAAAAATATGCCTTCAATTAAAGTAAGAGAGAACGAACCATTTGATATCGCCCTTAGACGTTTTCGTCGTTCATGTGATAGAGCTGGTGTTATTACCGATGTTCGTAAAAAGGAATTCTTTGAAAAACGCACTTGGGTTAACAAGCGCATGAAAGCAGCAGCGGTTAAGCGTACTCATAAAGAGATGGCTAAAAACAGAGTTCATCGCAAACGCATGTACTAGAAATTCAAATAAAATGCGGTTTATAATTAAACCGCATTTTTTTTATCATTTTATAAAACACTAAATATTATGTCTGATCTTAAAGCCCAAATTACCAACGATATGAAGTCGGCCATGAAGGCCAAAGATAAAGCAGGCTTAAAAGCCGTTCGCATGATTTTAGGCGCCATCAAGCAAAAAGAAGTTGATGATCGCATTGAGCTTGATGACACACAAGTGCTAGCCGTTATTCAAAAAATGGTGAAACAGCGCAAAGACTCAATTTCACAATTCAAAGATGCAGGTCGTAGCGATTTGGTCGAGGTTGAAGAAGCAGAGCTTGCCATTCTTAATAATTACATGCCAACACAGCTCTCAGAGGCTGAAATTACCACTGCTGTGGACAAAGCTATTGCTGATACAGGCGCAAGCTCAATGCAAGACATGGGTAAGCTGATGGGTGTGTTAAAAGGCCAATTAGCAGGCAAGGCTGACATGGGTGCTGTTTCAGGCATTATTCGATCTAAACTGTCTTAAATTTTCTTTTTATCTGAACTTTAATATAAATGAGGAATACCTCTATATCGATAATATTCTGTCGCACTTATAATTCTTAATTGCTTAACGTTAGTGTTGCAACAGCAAAAGGTTTGGTGCTAATCTCCATATTATTTATCCAGATCTTCATTCTTCTCAATTGCGCTAGTGTTAGGCACTTTTAATATAAGGAATACCACTATATTGCTAGTGATGGTTGAGTGCTAAAATAACGCATTATTTCGGGTCGAGGAGAAAAAGTGAACCTAACAAATTCGGTTCTTTCTAAAACAATTTTTATTGTTGTTGAAAATCAAAATGACAAAGATTTTTTGTCTTCTTTTTTTCAATCAAAAGGTTTTACAGTAAAAGCCTTTTCAACTCCACAAGCCTACATTGATCAACTTGATGATACCCAAGGCTGTTTAATTGCTGATATCTCAACGGACAGTATGGATGGCTCATCTTTTTTACGCCAACTTAATCAAATAGAGCACCTTAGCCCTGTTGTCTTTATTGCAGCATTAGGGTCAATTTCAATTGTGGTTAATGCCATTAAACTCGGCGCTTTTGATTTTATCGAAAAACCATTTGATGAACAGACGTTGCTACAAAAAGTCACTCATGCGATTGAAGATTTTCAAAATAACATTGATGTCATTAGCCGTTACAAAGCATTGACAGACAAAGAGAAACAAGTGTTTGCTTGTATTGTACTCGGTGCAACCAATCAGCAAATGACAGAAAAACTACACATTTCAACTTCAACCGTTGAGAAGCATAGAGCTTCAGTGATGAAAAAAATGCAAGCAGAAACACTGCCTTGTTTGGTTAAAATGCTGCCAATGCTCAGCCCACTTAATATCGATTTAAAGCCGGCTTGGTGCGATATCAGAACAGCTTATCAAGGCGCTTAACTGATTGATAAATAAGGAATACCACCATATTCTTTTTCTACTTAAATTAATATAATTAAGTTTGTATTAAATGAAAACTCTTCCCCGAGATCGAATATTTAATACATTTTTGCTCCTATTGTAATGTTTTCCTCAATAGTTTTGCGATAGGTGCATACTAAATCCTAAAAATTTAGCAAATTTTGCTAATTAATCCTTAAAAATTGATTAAATTTACAAAAAATTGGTATTTTTTAGCTATTTTTCCCTATGTTTTTACTATTTTTATTCAAAAATAGTCATTTTTTATCACTTTTAGTCTATTTTTGGTGTAATTTTGTCTAAAAACATCGATTATTAATGTTTTTCGTTGAAAAATGATCATTGTTAAAATTTGTCAATTTTTTACGGTTATTCATTTTTTATTTTTTGTGGTAAGATAGTTTCCTTATATTGGGAGAGAGTAAAACATGAAGCACATAGCCATATTCTTAATGTTGGTCACCAGTGCGATATCAGCGCAAGCCGCGCTTAATGTGCAAAAAGTTACTGATAATGTTTATGCTTTAGAAGGTGAAACTACTCAGCGTTCGCCAACTAACTTTGGTAACAATTCAACCCACGGCGTTATTATTACTAATGAAGGGGTGATATTAATTGATTCAGGTGCAAGCTATCTCGGCGCTAAAGAGCTTCACGAGGTTATTCAAACAATTACCGATAAACCAATCAAGGTGATTATTAATACTGGTGGTCAAGACCATCGCTGGTTAGGTAACGATTATTTTCAACAACTCGGCGCTAGAGTAATATCTTCAGAAAAAACTCGCCAAGATCAAAAAATAAGAACTGATTATCATCTAAATAGATTAAGCGGGCTTATTCATGAGAGTCTTGATGGTACTGTGCCTTTTTACTCAACTGAAACTTTTGATGAAAAAATGAAACTTTCATTGGGCGATGTAAATTTAGAGTTGTATCATTTTGGGCCGGCGCATACTGTGGGTGATATTGTGATTTGGATGCCAAGCACCAAAACCATGTTCTCAGGTGATGTAGTGTTTAATGACAGAATGCTAGGTATTGGCCCTGCTAGAAATGCACAAAGCTGGGTGGATGTATTTGACAAGATGGCTGAGTTTAAGCCACAGCACATTGTTCCAGGTCATGGCCGTGCTTCTGATTTGGCTACAGCCACTAAGAATACTCAGCAATATCTAAAATTCTTGATTAAGAAAATTGGCAATATTTTAGAAAATGATGGCGATATGCTAGAGGCGAGCAAAATCGACCAATCAGAATTTCACTTTTTAAGTGGACATCAAAATATTGCTGGAAGAAATGCGCAATGGGTATTTGAGAAAATGGAATTTGACTATTAAAAAAAAGAGGAGAAAAAAATGAATAAACTGGTTTTATTATTTGCGTTAATTACCAATATTGCTTTTGCACAAACGTTACCGGATTACGATAAAGAATCACGTTGGGCGAGTTTTGTTGAAGATGGCCTAATGGATGGTGATGTGGTGTGGATAGGCAATGGCGATCGAGAGTTCTTAACGATTTTGACCGAGTCTGAAACAGATTCAAACAAGGTGGCTATTGTGATGCATGGTTTGGGTGTACACCCTGATTGGACAGGTGTTATTCAGCCGTTGCGAGTATCACTCACTGAGCAAGGTTATCACACGTTATCTATACAACTGCCGGTTCTTGCCAATGGTATTTCGGGCAATGAATACAAGCCTTTATGGGGTGATGCGAGTGAGCGCATTAAAGCCAGTATTAAGCATGTACAAAGTTTAGGGAAATCAACTGATTTGTTAGTGGCACATAGTCACGGAACAAGAATGGCTAGGCATTATTTAGCCGGCAATCCTGACCATCCATTCAAAAAATTTATCGCCATTGGTATGGGTGATGCATCTGGATTATCTGCTATTAATATCCCAACCTTGGATCTTTATGGCACCGAAGATTTAGATTCTGTTTTAACAACGGTCAAACAAAGGCAAGATGCTTCGAGTCACAATACCGGATATGTGCAAAAACAAATTCAGGGCGATCATTTTTTTAATGATCAAAATGAGTTGTTAACTCAAACAGTTGGCGATTGGCTGAAATAATACCACTACTACTACTCGGTGCGTTTTCAGGGTTTATTGCTGGACTCTTAGGTGTTGGCGGCGGGCTGATTATAGTGCCGGCTTTGTTGTATTTGTTAGCTGGTAGTATTGATCAAACGGTACTCATGCACACAGCGGTAGGCACGGCTTTGGCAGCGATTGTGTTTACTTCAATATCAAGTGTTCGCGCTCATCATCAGCATGGCGTTATTCATTGGCAAAATTTTAAAAAGCTCACACCTACTATTTTGTTGGGTGCTTTTAGTGGGGCGATGCTCACCAAAGTGATGAGCTTTGATTTTATGCGTATTTTCTTTGCCTTATTTGAATTTAGCGTTGCTGCAATTATGTATTTTGGACTTAGTAGTTCCACGCATGTCGATAATTTGGGTAAGTGGGTGTGGCGCGCTACTGGTTACATCATTGGCTTAGTGTCTGCGATTGTTGGTATTGGTGGTGGCACGATGACCACGCCGTTTTTAACCTATAATAATGTTGATATTAAAAATGCCATTGCGACCTCGGCAGCTGTAGGCATGCCAATCGCCATTGCGGGTGCACTGGGTTTTATTGTGGCGGGCTGGAACGCGGAATCTGCCACGGGTGGTTTGGGCTTTATTCATACAGAAGCGCTAATGAGTATTGTGGTGATGAGTGTTTTGTTTGCACCACTCGGCGCTAGAGTTGCACATCGCGCAGATGGCAAAAAGCTGAAAAAATTCTTTGCGATATTTCT
>JAERTA010000099.1 GCA_016845205.1 Gammaproteobacteria bacterium | reverse complement strand
CCACCCTAGTCGAGGCTGAGTTTGTTATCGATGATCATCTTATTGCGATTGATCGGTTGTTTGTCGATGATGATATTTTATGGATTGTTGATTTTAAAACAGCAGCGCTTTTAGATGATGAATCGCTTGATCAATTCACACATCGTCAGCAATCACAACACGCCAAACAACTCTTGTTTTATAAAGAAGCACTGTCAAGTATTTATGACAACGAAATCAAGTGTGCGCTTTACTGCCCCGCCGTTAGTCGGTTGATTGAAATAACGCATTGATCATTGCTACGCCGTCACAGCCTGCATCAAATGCTTGCTGCTGATTATCTAAGTTAATACCGCCAATGCCAACAACGGGGATAGTAAGTATTTGCTTAGCTTGTGTAACAACATCGAGTGAGCATCGAGGCGCATTGGGTTTGGTTAGTGAGGTAAATAAAGCGCCAAAAGCTACGTAGTTGGCGCCATTATTCTGTGCTATTTTCGCCAGCTTTATATCGTTATAGCAAGACACACCAATAATAGCTTTATCGCCTAATTGCTCTCTAGCAGTAAGAATGGGTGCATCATTTTTCCCTAGGTGTACACCGTCAGCGCCTATTTTTTGCGCTAGGTTGATATCATCATTGATGATAAATAAAGTATTATGTCTCAAGCACAGCTGTTGTAATTGTTTGGCTTCGTTAAGCTTGATTGATGCATCAGTTGTTTTATGACGATATTGCAATAGGCTGATTTTATGCGTGACAATCGCTTGCTCTACGATATTAAGATCAAGATTTTTGTTAGGCGTTATGGCATAAATACCACTAATTTTTTTATGATGCACAATGGCTAGTTTTCAATTAAGACACAATCTATTAATCACAGTTTTTATTATAGTGGTTATTGGCGCTATGTGGCTTTTGATGCAAGGCTTATCGTATTCATTTAATGCCTTGCAAGATAAAGAGCCAGCACCATTAACTGAAAATGAAGTGGTATCGAAAGAAGTGTCTTATATAGAAAAGATTGATAACTTTGCTTTGCAAGAGTTCGATGAAAATCAAAAATTGTCTCATTTTGTTGAAGCCAAAAGTTATTTTAATTTTAAAAATACGCCAACTTTATTATTAGACCCAAAAGTTATTACTTATAACGAAAAAGGCGATGAGGATTATATTTTGACTTCAAATCGTGCTAACTATTTAGACAGTGGCGAGATTAAATTTAAAGGCAAAGTGGATGTCCGATCAAGCGCAGGAATAACCCATAAAATGAATACACAAGAGTTGTTGGTTAGCACTAAAACTGATGATTTAATTAGTGAAAAGAAAGTGACTTATCTGGGCGAGCGTGCAAAAATTATTGCCCAAGGTATGCGCATGAAAGCCAAAGAAGACAAAATGAAGTTGTTAGGGAAAACCAGTATTAACCAAGACACAGGACAAAAAATATTAACCAAGGATCTGTATATCGACCAATCGAATGGTCAAAAACATTATTATTCTAAGAATGATACAACCTATTTGGCCACTGACAATAAGATCTATGCAGACGGTATTGATATGGATATGCGCAAAGAGATTGTTCAATTGCTGGGCAAGGTGAAAATTTTGCAAAATTCGGGCTCAAAAATCAATACCGAAGATTTAATTGTTGATCAATCTGAGGGCAATGAGGTGTATCGAACAAAGGAGAGAATACGTTACCAATCTAAGGTGGCTGACATTCACGCTACAGGCATGCGCTACGATGCTAAAAAGCAGAAAATTAAACTAACGGGCGGTGTAGTGGGTCGTTATGAATAGGATTTTTTTGATTTTATTATGTTGCTCTTTCGGTGTTAATGCTTTGCCAGGTGATGCCAAAGAGCCCATCAGTATTAAAGCTTATACGGTGGTTATTGATGAGCGTAATGGGTTAAGTACTTATACTGGTGATGCCAAAGTTGTGCAAGGTTCGCTAACACTCAGCGCTGAAAAAATACAACTATTTTCAACACAAAAAGAAGTGACTAAAGTGATTGCCAAAGGTAGTCAAAATAAGTTGGCGCATTACAAGCAAAACCAGCCTAATCAGCCACGTTTTATTGAAGCTACTGCACTCAATATTACTTACTTAATCAAGAAGGAATTTGTGCATTTAAAAGGTAAGGCGCATTTAATACAAGGGTTTGATTCTTTTAGCGGTGGTACATTAGACTATGATATTAAAAATGATAAAGTGATTGCGCAGAAATCTAAAGACGGTGCTGAACGAGTTAAATTTAAAATTAAATTGTAACTTGCCACGCTAAAATTAACGCGGTAGAATACAAAAAACTCATTCGTCTATATAAATACACAACGGAGAAAAAAATTATGCAAGTTCAAGACATTATGTCAACCAACGTTAAAACAGTTACACCAGATCAACCAGTGAAAGATATTGCCATTATGATGGTGATGGATCATATTAGTGGCGCACCTGTGGTTGATGGTGACAATAACTTGGTTGGTATTATTTCTGAAAAAGATATTTTGCAACACATGTTTCCTAAAATAGATGAAGTGATGAGTGATACCCATCTTGACTTTGAAAATATGGAGCACAACTATAAAGACACCATGAATGTTAAGATTGGTGAGATTATGACTAAGGGTGTTGCCAGTATCGACCTTGACATGCCTTGCTTAAAAGCGGCCAGCACCATGTGGCTTAGAAAGTTTAGAAGAATTCCAGTTACTCACAAAGGTAAGTTAGTTGGTATCGTCAGTATTGGCGATGTGCATCGCTCTATTTTTAAGTCGTGTATGACATCATAAAGCACATTTTCTCTCGTTAATTCCTGACCCTTTTACTCTGTTTTAATTAGAGTATCTCTTAGGGGGTATATTAAAATATCACCATAAAATAATGCGTTAAAAAACGCCTGTCGGTATAATTTCGCCTTTTAAATTAATATAGGATAGACATGTCAAAATTAGTCCCACCACATGGTAGTGATACAATTAACGAATTAGCACTATCAGGCGACGCATTAACTGCAGAGCTAACAAGAGCTGAATCACTTCCAAAAATCACTTGTTCTTCTAGAGAAGAAGGTGATATTGTTATGCTTGGTATTGGTGGTTTTAACCCACTAGATGGTTTTATGGGTGAAGCAGACTGGAAAGGTGTTTGTGACAACATGACTATGGCTAATGGCTTGTTCTGGCCAATCCCTGTTACTTTATCAACGGATGACGAAGATGTAAAAGCAGGCGATGAAGTTGCTATCGTGAGTGGAAAATCTGGTGATATTCTTGCAACAATGACAGTCACTGAAAAATACTCTATTGATAAAGATCATGAGTGTGAAACAGTTTTTAAAACAACTGAAGATGCACATCCTGGCGTTGTCATGGTTCAGGCGCAAGGCAAATACAATCTTGCAGGTCCTATTAAGGTATTATCAGATGGCGGCTTCCCAGCGAAGTTTGGTGATTTGTACATGACACCAGCTGAAACGCGTGCTTACTTTGACGAGAAAGGTTGGAAAACAATTGCAGCGTTCCAAACACGCAATCCAATGCACCGTTCACACGAATATTTAGCAAAAATTGCAGTAGAGATTTGTGATGGCGTAATGATTCACTCGGTATTGGGCGGCCTTAAGGCTGGCGATATTCCTGCTGATGTGCGTTCAGAAGCGATCTCAACTTTGATTGATAATTACTTTGTGCCTAACACAGTATTACAGTCTGGTTACCCATTAGACATGCGTTATGCTGGTCCGCGTGAAGCATTATTACACGCACTATTTAGACAAAACTATGGTTGTTCACACTTAATCGTTGGTCGTGACCACGCAGGTGTTGATGATTACTACGGCCCATTTGATGCACATAACATTTTTGATGAAATTGCTGACGATGCGCTTGTTACACAGCCACTTAAAATTGATTGGACATTTTGGTGTCATGAATGTGGCGGCATGTCTTCAATGAAAACTTGTCCTCATGAAGCAAAAGATCGTGTACTTCTTTCTGGTTCTAAAGTGCGTAAGATGCTATCAGATGGCGAAGATCTTCCTGAAGAATTTTCACGCCCTGAAGTGGCTAAAGTTCTACAAGCATACTACGCAGGTATTAAGGAAGAAGACAAGGTAGAAATTAAGCTGAGCGGACACTCGGCTAAATAACAACTTATTTATTTTTTCATTGTAAAGAAAAAAGATTATAAGTATAATAATTGGATTTTTGACGCACTCAACGGCGTTCGAAATCTAAAAAAACAGATTATTAGCAAGGTTGTTAATAGTTTTTGGATTGTGATTAATAAAACCCTAAGGAGGAAAAATGGATATCACTACAACACCAATTGCAGCGTTAGCTGAAAATGGTATCGCATGGGCAGACATGCAAATGTATGTTTCTGTCATGATTGCATTAGTCATTGTTATGACAATTGCTGATTTACTACATAAGAAAAGTGCGACGTACTTTTTTCAAGCAGCTGATAAAGCAGAAGAGCTATTAGCAGCAGGCGAAGCAGAGTCTTCGATTGGTAATGAAAAAGGTAGATTAAAGCAACTTAGCGCTGGTGACAAGGTAAATGCACTTGTTGGTACAGTGGCAGTAGATGTTGCAACTGCAGGTGAGTTCTCTAACGGACCACGTAGATTGGTGCATATCTTTACAATGTGGGGTTTTGTATTATTTGTTGCCGCAACAGCGATGATTATTTATGGTGAAGCACAAACAACAACATTAGCAACAGCATGGAATATCGGTGCGATTATGTTGTTAGTTGGTAGCTGGGGTTACTGGTTTGCATTTAAAGTTGATTGTCAAGCTGAAGGTCAATCAATTTTCCAAATCGATCTTAGAAAAGATATCTTTTCACTAGGTTTAATGGGTACATCATTGGCAGCATTAGGTTGGACTTACACTGGTGGTGGAACAGGAGGATGGTTTATTTTCTTAATCATCTCAACTACAGCATTATTTGGTAGCGTTTACTGGTCTAAATTCTCTCATATGTTCTTTAAGCCAATGGCTGCTTACAATAAGCGCATCATTGAAGCTAATGGTACAAATGAGAACTTGCCTCACGAGACAAGAGACATGGAATGGCAGCAAAACAGACACTCAATGGAGCTTCTAAAAGACGCGCCAATGGATATGGGTCTGGGTATCAAGCGTGAAGCGCCAAAACATTACTAATTTATTAACTAATTAACTTAAGAGAGAGGAAATAATATGCCAACTTTTGTATATATGACTCGTTGTGATGGTTGTGGACATTGTGTAGATATCTGCCCATCTGACATTATGCACATCGATAAGAAATATCGTCGTGCCCTAAATATTGAACCTAACATGTGTTGGGAGTGTTACTCATGTGTTAAAGCATGTCCACACCAAGCAATTGACGTACGTGGTTATGCAGACTTTGCACCACTAGGTCATAGTGTTCGTGTACTACGTGATGAAAGAAAAGGAACGATCGCATGGAGAGTTAAATTCCGTGATGGCCGTGTTAAGAACTTCTTATCACCAATCACAACTAAGCCATGGGGTTCAGAAATTCCAGACTTTAGAAATGAAGCTGCACCAACTCAAGAAGAGCGTGACAGTGAATTATTGGCTTTTGAGCCAGAAGCAATTCGTTTAGACGATGGCGGCTTACATACGCTAGAATCTAACGGTTTAGAACTTAAAGAAGGAGTGTACTACTAATGGGTTACAAGACAATTACAGAAGACAACATTGATATTTTAGTTGTCGGTGCAGGTTTAGGCGGTACAGGTGCTGCTTATGAAGCAAGACATTGGGGACGCGACAAGAAGATTGTAATTGCTGAAAAAGCAAACATTGATCGTTCAGGTGCGGTTGCTCAAGGTTTATATGCTATTAACTGTTACATGGGTACTCGTTGGGGTGAAAACAATCCTGAAGATCACGTACGTTATGCACGTATCGATTTAATGGGTATGCTTCGTGAAGACTTAGCTTTTGATATGGCTCGTCACGTTGACTCGGCAGTTCATAAATTTGAAGAGTGGGGTTTACCATTAATGAAAAACCCAGATACTGGCGCTTACATGCGTGAAGGTCGCTGGCAGATCATGATCCACGGTGAATCTTATAAGCCTATCGTTGCAGAAGCAGCGAAAGTAAACGCTGATAAGACATTTAACCGTATCATGGTTACACATTTATTGATGGATGACGCAAAAGATAATCGTATTGCAGGCGCTGTTGGTTTTAACGTACGTACAGGTAATTACCACGTATTTAAATCTAAGACAGTAATCTGTGGTGCGGGTGGTGCATCTAACATCTTTAAACCACGTTCAGTGGGTGAAGGCGCGGGTCGTGTATGGTACGCTCCATGGTCTTCAGGTTCTGCTTACGCATTAATGATTGAAGCAGGTGCTAAGATGACACAAATGGAAAACCGTATCGTTCTTGCTCGATTTAAAGATGGTTATGGTCCAGTAGGCGCATACTTCTTACACCTTAAGACATACACACAAAATGCTTATGGTGATGAGTATGAATCAAAGTGGTTCCCAGCATTACAAGAAATGGTTGGTAAAGAATACTTAGATCCAGAGGCTTCTCATGCGTCTCACAGACCTATTCCTACATGTTTACGTAACCATGCATTTATCTCAGAAGTAAATGCGGGTCGCGGTCCAATTCACATGGTGACAATGGAAGCATTCCAAGACCCTCACTTAGAAGAAGTTGGTTGGGAAAACTTCTTAGGTATGACAGTTGGTCAAGCGGTATTATGGGCTGCAACAGATATTGATCCTAAATATGTTAACCCTGAGTTAACAACATCTGAGCCTTATGTAATGGGTTCTCACGCAACAGGTTGTGGTGCATGGTGTTCTGGCCCTGTAGATATTTCGGGTAATATTCCTGAATACCACTGGGGTTACAACCGTATGATGACAGTTGAAGGATTGTTTGGTGCAGGTGATGCAATTGGTGGTACGCCACACGCATTCTCATCAGGTTCATTTACTGAAGGTCGTATTTCTGCAAAAGCAGCTTGTAAATATATTGATGATGGTAAAGCAGATGGCATTAGTGTTTCACAGAAGCAAATTGATGACCGTAAAGCAGAAATCTACAAGCCATTAGAGACTTACCAAGTTGGAAGTAATGAAATTGTTGGTGGTACTGTATCTCCAAGTTACATTTTGCCATTCCCTGGTTTGCAACGTTTACAGAAGTTAATGGATGAATATGCAGGTGGTGTTACTGTGTCATACATGACTAATGACAAGCTTCTTAACATGGGTCTTCACAAGCTTAAGATTCTTGAAGAAGATTTAGACAAAGTTGCTGCTGAAGATATTCATCAGTTGTTACGTGCATGGGAGCTTAAGCATCGTCACCGTACTTCTGAATGTGTTGTACAGCATACATTATTCCGTGAGGAAACTCGCTGGCCTGGTTACTACTACCGTGGTGATAAGATGAAGCTAGATGATGAAAATTGGCATGTACTAACAACATCACAGTATAACCGTACTACTGGTGAGTACACAATGGAGAAACAGCCATTGTATCACTTGGTTGGTGATATTGAAGATAAAGCGTTAGCTGAGCTTAAAGCTAAGTAAAACGTTTTAATCTGTAATAGAGGCTTATTAATTAAGCCTCTATTATTCTAAAAAAAGACCAACATTAGTTGGTCTTTTTTTATCTATAGTAAGTTTAATAATAGACTTACTATAGATAAAAAAATTACAAATATTTTTTGTGGAGTATATTATGGATATTTTAGAAAAATCAGATAAGGAGATACTTGAAATTGCTCGCCCACTGTGGGACGAATTGGTAAAGTATTCTAATAATTCTAATTATGGTGCATTTACAAGGAATTTCTCTGAAGAGATGCTTCGTGGTGCAAATGAAATTGAAATGGGTAAGCAGTTTGCACGAAGTGAATTAACCAAAAATTTAGATGAAGATGTTGAATTTATGGGAACAATTAGACGTGGCCAACACGTAACAGCTTTGTTTAAACAGAAACACAAGAAGAAGGCAGGTGAGTGGTTAGGTCGATTAGTATTAGGCTATGAAGAAGACAAAATAAAAATATTTGGCGCCACTATTTTTTAACTAATAATTAGATTAAAGTGAATAACTTAAAGATTGAAGACGGAAAGTTTGTTGAGCTAAGGTATAAGATTCTTGACAAGAAAACAAGAGATGTTTTGACCGAGGTTGAGTTTCCACTTGGCTATATTCAGGGTATCAGTGAAATATTGTCACCTGAAGTAACTGCAGAGCTTGTTGGTCAAGTTGAAGGTGACATTATTGAGTTGCCTATAGATATCGACTTATTATATGGGCCACGTGACGAATCATTAGTTGCTACAATGCCTCTTGATACCTTAGATGAAGAGCTTCAAAAGGTCGGCACCATGATCCCCATGGAGAATGATAAAGGTGATCGAATTAATTTTACAGTGATCAAAATAAATGAGAATTCAGTCACAGTTGACGGTAACAATCCGTTATGTGGCCGTGATGTTATATTTGTTCTTGAAGTACTTACAGTTCGTGAGCCAACAAATGAAGAGGCTAGATTAGGTGGCCCTGTAGATGACGTTATGCCTGGTCTTAAAAACGCTCAATCAATACATTAACTATTATGGACTTTACACAAACAGAAATTGATATTATTCAAAAACATGTAGATGATCGTTGGCGTGAGAAGGATCACGGCGTCCATTTAGGAGATATTGAAGTTGATGGTGTAGAACAACCAGCAGCTGTTTGGGAGCACAAACATTACACCTTTGTTGTTATTAAAATGGGTGCATTCAATTACCAATGTATGTTCTATTTTTTACGCGATAAGCGTTTTGATGCTGGTATCGATACCTATAGTGATTTAGATGAATGTGTTGATTCTATTATGAAAGCACAAGCTGATTTTTCGCTTTCTAAAAGTACAAATGCACTCAAACCCAAAGAAAATAAATCAAGTTAAACATTATCTAACTGTTGAAAAGATAAGAGGGTGCTATTAGCACCCTTTTTGTTGTATTTTTAATTATGACAGTTGCATCATTCTTTTTGGCAAATTAATCCTTGATATAATCGCTTACATTATATTTTTTGAGGAGAAATTTATGACATTGCCTGCTTTAGGTGAACTTAGTGAAGAAATCGTTGCGTTATTCTTTATTATTTTTTGTGTTTCTATTGTCTTTGGTGTGGTTGCACGTAAGACTGATTTTTGTCCGCTAGGCGGTATTGCAGACGTTGTTCATAGTGGCAATACGGGTCGTTTATCAATGTATTTTTTTGCCATTGCCGTTGCTATTTTTGGCGTCACTATTTTTGAAGCATTAGAAGTTTTTAGCGCTGACGGCACTCGTCCTCCTTATCGAATGAGTCAATTCCGTTGGCCGGCTTATTTAGTTGGTGGTGTATTTTTTGGTATTGGTATGACATTGTGTCGTGGTTGCGGCATGAAAAGTATCCTTAATTTGGGCGGTGGCAATCTAAAAACCGTTGTTGCTATTTTAGGCATGGGTGGCGCAGCAGTATTAATGCTATATGTTGAAGGATTTTTTAATGATTACTTCTTATCCTGGGTTCTACCAGCTTCACCTAATTTAGATAATTATGGATTTGAAATGCAAGACTTGGGTACGATTCTTGGTCGTCTTTTAGGGGTTGAGGCTTCAACAATGCGCATCGTGATTGGATTGATGTTATCACTATTAATTATGAGTCTGGTTTTCAAAAGCAAAGACTTTATTGCCAGACGTGATAATTGGATTGGTGGCTTTATAATTGGCGCACTGATCGTTGGTGCCTTTTATATTTCTGGTGGCCCTATTGGTGAGCTGGCCAATGAAGCTTCTGAGTTTAGTGACAATCCTCAGTATGGCATGGGTACACAGTCTTATACTTTTATTAGACCAATGGGTGACTTGCTTTATATTGCTTCAAACCCTGAGTGGTATATTTTGACTTTTGGTTTGGTGGCCTTTCTGGGTGTGGGTACAGGGTCAGTGCTAATTTCTATCTTAACCAGACGTTTTAAAATCATTTGGTTTAATTCCGTTGGCGAAGCCTTGCGTTACGCTATTGGAGGCGTGATGGTTGGTATTGGCGGTATTTTAGGCATGGGTTGCACCTTGGG
>JAERTA010000098.1 GCA_016845205.1 Gammaproteobacteria bacterium | reverse complement strand
ATCTCTACTTGGTTCTCAATGCAGGCAGGTGTTAATATTGCTATGAACCTTGGCCTTATTCCAATCAAGGGTTTTACCTTGCCGCTAATTAGCTATGGTGGCAGTAGTATAATTTTCTCTATTATTGCTTTAGCAATTATTCTTAGAATCGATATGGAAAATAGAGCACCCTATAGCAAACAAAAAAATTATGTCTAAAGATAAAAAGACAATTTTAATTATGGCAGGTGGCACGGGTGGGCACATATTCCCAGCGCTAGCTATTGCTGAAGAGCTTGAACAGCGCTCGGTTAATGTTGAATGGTTAGGCTCAAACCATGGCATGGAAAATACCTTAGTGCCTCAGCATAATATTCCACTGCACGCAGTTAGCGCAGTAGGTTTGCGCGGCAAAAATATTATCGCTTTAATTAAGGCGCCCTTCTTATTAAGTCTTGCTTTTATCCAAACTGTGCGTGTGTTTGCCAAAGTAAACCCAACAGCAGTGCTTGGCATGGGTGGCTTTGCCTCAGGTATTGGTGGCTTGGTGGGTTGGTTGTTACGCGTGCCATTAGTTATTCACGAACAAAACTCAGTACCTGGTACTACTAACAAACTGTTATTAAAAATCGCCACACAAACTTTTCAAGCATTCGATGATACGTTTGATCGTTCAAGCGATGTTTTAACTTCTGGCAATCCGGTAGCATTTAAACCTAAAAAGAAAAATACTAATAATAAAAAACTCAATTTATTGATTGTGGGTGGTAGCTTAGGCGCTAAACCGATTAATGATATTATTACCAGGCTGGATATCGACATCAATATTTGGCACCAAACGGGTAAGCAGCATTTAAACGCCGTTAAAACGCAATATAACAATAAAAACGTAAAAGTAGTGGCATTTATTGATGATATGGCAAAAGCTTATGCTTGGGCAGATATTGTGCTTTGTCGTGCGGGTGCAATGACGGTGTCAGAGTTAATGATAGCAGCCAAACCCAGCATTCTAATCCCACTACCACATGCCATTGATAACCATCAATTTTATAATGCTAAAATCCTATCTGATAATGGTGCTGGAATATTGATTGAACAAAAAGATTTAAACCTTAAATCGCTAGAAAAAACGTTATTAGGTATTGATGCTACACAGATTCAACAAATGTCTAACAATGCAAAACAACTAGCAAAGCCAGAGGCAGCAAAGATAATTAGTGACTACTTGCTTGAGCTTGATTGATGCCTAATTTAGTAAATAATTCTTGATCGGTATTGGTATCTGGATTGTCCGTTGTTAACAACTGCTCACCATAAAAAATAGAATTAGCACCTGCAAAGAAACACATAGCCTGCATTGCCTCGCCCATTTCAGTACGGCCTGCTGATAAACGCACCACAGATTTTGGCATCATAATACGAGCAACAGCAATGGTACGAATAAATTCACTTTCAGTTGGCGGCTCAACCTTTTCAAAAGGCGTTCCTGGAATCGGCACTAACAGATTAAGTGGTACACTGTCTGGGTGTTGCTCTAAATTTGCCAAAGATCTTAACATAGAAGCTCTATCGGTCTGCTTTTCACCTAAACCCAAGATGCCACCACTACAAACATTAATATCCGCATTTTGCACAGATTCAAGCGTATCAAGACGATCTTGAAAAGTACGAGTGGTTATAACGTTTCCATAATTTTCTTCAGAAGTATCAAGGTTATGATTGTAATAATCTAGCCCTGCCTCTTTCAAAGTAAATGCTTGTTCTTGAGTCAGCATACCTAAAGTTACACAGGTCTCCATACCCATCGCCTTAACGCCTTGAATCATCGGAATGACTTTATCTAAACTTTTGTCTGTAGGATTACGCCAAGCAGCACCCATACAAAAACGAGTAGCACCCTTATCTTTAGCTTCTTTGGCTTGCTCTAAAACTAAATCAATCTCCATGAGTTTTTCACGCTCAAGACCTGTGTCATACTTAGAACTCTGTGAACAATAGGAACAGTCCTCTGGACAAGCGCCGGTTTTAATATTTAACAACGAGCTGACTTGCACTTGATTTGGATCAAAATTATCTCTATGAATTGTATGCGCTTGAAAAAGTAAGTCGTTAAATGGCAATGCAAATAAAGCCTCTACTTCTTCTAACTTCCAATCGTTTCTTATTTGTGTCATAAAGAGTTTTAATAAATAAATTAGATTGGTTATTTTAACTTAATCTCTATATATCAGACATTAAAAAAGGCTGCGCAAATGCACAGCCTTTTAATGTAAAAATATACTACAAATTTAACAGCTATAGTACATATCAAACTCAACTGGATGTGGAGAAGCACGCAATGCAGTAACTTCTTCCATCTTAAGGTCGATAAATGAATCAATTACATTATCAGTAAATACACCGCCAGCTTTTAAGAACTCACGATCTTGATCTAATGCATGTAGTGCTTGATCTAATGAACTACAAACTTTAGGAATTTTATTCTTTTCTTTTTCAGTTAATTCATATAGATCTTCGTCGCCTGGCTTGCCTGGGTCAATCTTATTCTTAATACCGTCAAGGCCAGCCATTAACATTGCAGCGAATGCAAGGTATGGATTAGCAGTTGGATCTGGGAAACGAACCTCAATACGACGACCTTTTGGATTAGAAACAAAAGGAATACGAATCGCAGCTGAGCGATTCTTAGCTGAATAAGCCAGCATCTCTGGCGCTTCAAAACCTGGAACTAAACGCTTGTAAGAGTTAGTTGAAGAGTTAGTGAATGCATTTAGAGCTTGAGCATGCTTGATAATACCACCAATATAATGTAGTGCCATTTCACTTAAATTGCCATATTCGTCACCATCAAATAAATTTTTACCATCTTTAGCAATTGACTGGTGAACGTGCATACCATTTCCGTTGTCAACCGCAATTGGCTTAGGCATAAATGTTGCAGTCTTTCCATACACATGCGCTACATTGTGTACACAGTATTTAAGAATTTGAGTCTCATCGGCCTTCTTAACCATTGTGTTAAATAATGCACCGATTTCACATTGACCTGCTGTACCCACTTCGTGGTGATGTACTTCAGTCGTTACACCCATCTCTTCGATTGCTAAACACATTTGAGCACGTAAATCATGAAGAGAATCTACTGGAGGCACAGGGAAATAACCGCCTTTAATTCTAGGGCGATGGCCTTTGTTACCACCTTCTAAATCAGAGCCAGACTCCCAATCAGCCTCCTCAGAATGAATTTCGTAGAATGCTTTTCCTAAACCAAAACCTGTATCCCACTTAACACTGTCAAAAATAAAGAATTCTGGCTCGTTGCCGAAATATGCTGTATCTCCAATGCCTGTTTCATTTAAATATGCTTCAGCACGCTTCGCGATTGAACGAGGATCTTTCTCGTAGCCCTTCATATCATTTGACTCAATAATATCACAAGTGATATTTAGAGTTGACTCTTCAGTAAACGGGTCCATTACAGCAGTTTCTGTATCTGGCTTCATAATCATGTCAGATTCGTTAATTGGCTTCCAACCGGCGATTGAAGAGCCGTCAAACATTTGACCTTCTTCTAATTTATCAGCATCAACTGTGTGAGCTGGAACACTTATGTGCTGTTCTTTACCTTTAGTATCAGTAAAACGGAAATCAACGAATTTAACTTCGTTGTCCTTCATCATCTTCATTACATCTTTAGCAGACATACTTTCTCCTATTTTTAACTATTTAATTTACTGACAGTCATTGTCAAACAGAGCGCGCCATTGCGATCAAAATTCTTGTTTGGTTTTATTGTTATATTATAAAAAACTGTTATTTACAATAAAAACAGCGCCTTATTCTACCCTATTTTCTCTACAAGTAAAATAATCTCGTTAGTTTTTTCATTAGTTTCAAGCACTTTATGGCCATGAACTTTACACCAAGCGGGTATGTCGTGTAGAACGCCTGGATCAGTCGCTAGCATTTCAATAGTGTCGCCAACATCAACGGCATCAATCATTTCACCTAAGCGTATCACTGGCATAGGACAAAGTAAGCGCTTGGCATCAATATAGTGTTGCATATGGGTTATTCAATTCCTAGCCAGTCTTGAGGTTTGATATAGCGCTCATATAACTCAGATTCCGGTGTTCCTGCCTCTGGTATGTACTGATACTCCCAACGCACCAATGGCGGTAGCGACATCAAAATAGACTCGGTACGACCGCCAGTTTGTAGACCAAACAAAGTGCCGCGATCATAAACCAAATTAAACTCGACGTAACGACCACGACGATACAATTGGAACTGCCTTTCATGGTCAGTAAATGGTGCGTCTTTACGACGCTCAATAATAGGTCGATAGGCTTTAATATAACTGTTACCTACGCTTTGCATAAAAGCAAAACATTCGTCAAATCCACCTTTGTTAAGATCATCAAAAAACAAACCGCCAATGCCGCGTTGCTCGTCACGATGCTTTAAGTAAAAATAATCATCACACCATTTTTTGTATTTTGGATACACATCTTCGCCAAATGGATCACAAGCATCTTTAGCAGTTTGATG
>JAERTA010000097.1 GCA_016845205.1 Gammaproteobacteria bacterium | reverse complement strand
AGTGCGCTTTTTATTTGCAAGCTTGTAAAAGGTCTATACGCCTGGCATGTAATTCATGACCAAACCAATAATGATCAGGGTTAGAAATGCACCAGCTAACATGGCCATTGCAACACACACTTGGGTAATACCACATTTTGGTGAGCCAATTTCTTGACCGTCGTACTTCATCATATTTGCTTTCTCCTCAAGATAAAAAAAATAATAGTTTTTGTTACTTCAGTTTCAATACTAACACAATTGAAATCATTGGTATGACTATCATTAATGGCTAATATTGCCAAACAGTGCAGCGTGCTTTTACCCTATTTTTAGACTATATTATAATTAGTTTATATAATAAACTTGACATATTAGAGTTTCATGATATAATATGTTTCATGTTGCCACTCTCCCCCAAGAATTATTCTCTCCTCAAGAGATAAGGTGGCAACATACTAATTAACCAAGAGACAAATAAAATGAAAGTAATGATTATGATTAACACGATTGCACTAGCGCTATTATTAGTTGCTACAGGCGCTTCTGCTGAGGCTTCTAAGCCTTACGGCGTGTTTAATCCATTAGCGATGTTTGATCTTTTGCCTAAGGCGCCTATGCAAAGAGCAGACAGTGCTTTTTATAACTACGGCAATAAGGGGTATGACTTTGTTGTTGAGGCATTACCAATGCCAAAAGTTAGTACGCCAAAACAAGTGGCGAGCTTAGAAAGGCACTAATAGACAACCGCTGCGTTCATTGCAACGTTACTTGGTTGACCAAGTAAATCTGCACTTACTCTGATTTTTAACTGTTCGCCTGCAGGCTTTGTACGCATGCGAGTTGTGAATTGTTGGCCTTCATAAGACAGCTTAACCCGATAGCCTTGAAGTGACTTTAAGGCTCTTTTTTGATATTTTACATTCCAGCAGCCTGGCGTCATAGATTGACAAGGTTTGATGATTTTTTCGATTTTGTAATTCATGTAGATTGGCTCAACTGAGTCAATACTGGCATCAATAACTTGTGTTCTCGCGAATGCATTGCTAGAAAATAGGAATAACGTTGCAAGGAGTGCTAATATTCCTTTGTTGGGGTATTGTTTAATGCCTTTATGCATATTTATAGTCCTTGTTTTGTAAATAAATTTACAATCTATATTATATTTTTCTAATATTATGGTATAATAATAATTAGAAGATCATATTCTCTCCCCCGAGATATATTTCATGATTTTCTACTAGGTAGTCGTTTTTTTTATTCTCCTCAAGTTTAGTTAGGCGGCTACCTCCTCCTCAAGATTTAAGCACTTTAGGCAGCCATAATAACAACATGCGAGCGTTTTGCAACACTATCATTAAAGCGTAATTTTATAATATACTAATTAAAGGTCAGAATTGACCTTAAGCCTATCGTAACAAGGTTTAATGTAGGAGCTCCGGAGAGATATAGTCTTGTTTAGAGGGTTGTAAAGTTTCTTGGATAAGTAGTGTACCCATACGTACAAATTCGATAATTTCACTCAGATCTTGTGCGTTTTGTTCGTTGTCAAGCACATCGACATCAAGTTTAGATATTTCACTAAAATCTTTGATCATTTCTAGTACGTCTTCATCGTTAGTAGAAATTTTTTGCAGACCCAACCCTACCAAGAAGCCTTGACACCATTGAATTAAGGTGTCGGCTTGTTCTCTTAGTGTGCAACTCTCATCAGCAATTAACAACTGAAAATTTAGGGTTGCATCACCGAGTTGTGACAATGTGTTGTTATAGATTTGTGCAAGTTGTTCATGGGCGGTTTTTTCATTGAGATTATTAAAGTCAATGCTCACTAAAACCTCATTGAGCCAATCATCAAGTGCAAGATCGGGCCTAACGCAGGCAAAACCACATAAGATGCCATGCGCACTGGCGATGGTATCATCGGTGTTTAACGAATATAAGACGCTTTTAACTTCATCGTAGTCAATTAAGTTGTCCATCAAGATTTTCCAGCTAAGATTTCCATGACTGCCATACGTACGGCAATGCCGTTAGTCACTTGTTGTAGGATAACAGATTGATCACCATCAGCAACGGATGAGTCAATTTCAACACCGCGATTAATTGGCCCTGGATGCATAACAATAGCGTCTGGTTTGGCCAGCGCCATGCGCTCAGCGGTTAGACCGTAGTTATCAAAGTATTCTTGTTCGTTGGGAATATCGGCTTCTAACATACGTTCTTTTTGTAGGCGTAACACCATCACTACGTCGCAATCTTCTAGACCAGCTTGGATATCGTCAAAACATTTAACCGAATCGCAACGCTCGGAGCCATATTGCAATCCCTCTGGTGCAATCAAGCGAATATCAATTGTACCAAGTGTTTTTAACGCTTGAATATCGGAGTGTGCAACACGTGAATGAACAATATCGCCAACAATCGCTACTGATAAATTTTCAAAACCATGTTTATGTTGGCGAATGGTAAGCATATCCAATAAAGCTTGTGTTGGGTGAGCATTGATGCCATCACCAGCATTTAAAATAGAGACACCTTGGATATTTTCAGCAACATGATGCGGTAGGCCATTTTGCTTATGGCGGATAACAAACATATCAATTTGCATCGCCTTGAGTGTTTGCATAGTATCAAGTAGCGACTCGTTCTTTTTGGTGGCAGAGTTGGCCAAATCAACGTTAATAATGTTAGCACTTGTGCGTTTGCCTGCAATCTCAAACGTGTTTCGAGTACGGGTTGATGGTTCAAAAAACAAGTTGGCCACACTCATATCATCAAGTGCTTTAGATTTTTTTAGATTTCCATCATCAATGAGACTATCGGCAATATCAAGAATGTGAGTTAAATGGTTTTTAGAAAGGCCTTCAAGACCTAATAAATGGATTAGTTTGCCCTCGGGGCCAAGTTGAACATCGTTGCTAATCAAATCTTTTTTCATTTAACCATGTTTGCAATATTAACTGTGCTGAGCGCTTATCAACTTCACCACGTTTGGCATTTGGATGATAATGATTGTATTTTAGTTGGTTTTTAGCATCAGATGAGGATAAATACTCATCAATCATTTCAGTTTTGATATTAAAGCGTTTTTCTAGCTTTCTGGCAAATGATTTTGCGATAAAAGTCATTTCTTGTTCTTTGCCGTCTTGGTCAAAGGGCAAGCCGACAATAAATGTATTAACATCATGCGCATTGATGATTTGATCAAAGCCCTCCCAATTGGTTGAGCCGTTTTTATGATGAGTGACCACCTCAATGCCGCTGGCTTGCAGCGTTAAACTATTGGCAATGGCAACACCGGTGCGCTTGGTACCAACGTCGAAACCCAGATAAGTTTTAACACTCATGGGGCTTGTAGCTGTTGTAACAATTGATAGCCTACATAACCATCAATCGGTAAGTTATTTGCGTGCTGATATTGGCGTGTGGCATTACGAGTTTTAGGGCCGGAAATGCCATCGGGTTCGCCGGTATCAAAACCCAATTGATTGAGTGAGGTTTGTATAAACTTAATATCATCACGACTCAATGAAGGCTCGGCAATTGGCTCAGCAAATAATTTGCGTGTACCAGCAAGGCGATCAGACAAGTGACCAACAGACAAAGCATAGAGAATCGAATGGTTCCATCTAAGAATGGCGTGAAAATTACGATAAGCCAAAAAAGCCGGACCGTTATAACCCATCGGCAATATTAATGAGGCATTCATGGTAGAGTTTGGCAAATCTTCATTGGTTGCTGTGCGTACGCCAAGCGCCTGCCATTCGTTGACGGTTTTTTTGGTGCTTAGGTTGGCCAGTTGATAGTCAAAATTTTGTGGGATGGCGACTTCACGACCCCAGCGCTCGCCTCGGTGCCAGCCAATTTCTTGTAAAAAGTTGGCGGCACTGGCAAAAATATCAGCTTTGTTATCCCATAAGTCAATCTTACCATCGCCATCGGCATCAACGCCATAAGCAGCAACATTGGTTGGCATAAATTGTACATTGCCCATTGCCCCCGCCCACGAACCTTGGGCATTTACTGGGATCTTATTGTCATCAATCAGTTTGAGTAAGGTCAATAGTTGCTTAGTAAAGAAGGCTGAGCGTCTTTCATCAAAACTCAGAGTGGCTAAAGATTGAACCAAATTTAAATCACCCGTATTGTTGCCATAATTGGTTTCCAAACCCCAAAAGGCAACAATAATATGTGGCGGTACCCCGTATTTTTGATAATTGTGCTGAAAGGTGTTTTGGTGTTCCTGTAATAGTTTTTTGCCATTTTTAAGTCGATAAGGACTGACTCTTGAGCTGAGGTAACGCCAAAAATTTTGGCTAAATTCTGCTTGTGATCGATCGAATTTAATGACTTTAGGATTAGGCGTTAAGCCATGAAAGGCTTGATCGAGTGTGGTATTTGATATACCTTGGCTAGTAGCTTGAGCGCGGATATCTGCTAAGAATGATTCAAAGCTACGGGCAGTGGTATCATTTGCATATGCAGATGTCGTTAATAACAAGCAAAAAATAAATCTCAACATGTCAAAATTATATAATGCTTAAGGCCTTATTAATCCCTATCTTTTTAGTCTTGAGTGCTTGTAGTGATCATCAGTCAACACAGGTAATCACGGGCTCGACTATGGGCACCAGCTATAAGGTAAAGACTGTTGGCTCAGGGGTTTCCAGATCACAAATAGAGCAAGTGCTAGATCAAGTCAACAAAACTTTTTCAACTTGGGATAAAAATTCAGAACTGTTTTTGTTAAATCAAAAGCCAATTAATCAGTGGGTTAAGGTATCAAATGAGTTGTTTTTTGTTCTAGATCAGTCACAAAAAATTTACCAACAAACTCAAGGCTATTTTGACCCTGGCATGGGTCGGTTGATTGATGCTTGGGGTTTTGGTGTCGTTAAAGTTGAACAGAAGCCAAGTCGAGCGCAAGTGAGCGAATTATTACCATTGTCGTCTATTCAATATTTGCAACTCAGTGACGGCCAGGTGAAAAAAACCAGAAACATCCATATTAACTTGTCAGCCATCGCCAAAGGTTTTGGTGTTGATCAAGTGGCGAGCTTGCTCAAAAGGCATCAAGTTGAAAATTTTCTTGTGGAGATTGGTGGAGAAGTCATAACACGTGGCAAACAAGGTGAGAGGGATTGGATGCTGGGTATTGAACAGCCAAATGGTGACAAACCGATTGCCATTGTTTTAAATAATCAGGCGATTGCTACGTCAGGTAATTATCGTCATTATTTTGTATGGGAGGGTGTACGTTATATGCATATTCTCACACCGAGCAATGGTTTGCCAGCTGATACAGATTTGGCATCGGTGAGTGTGCTTGATGAGCAAACCATGATAGCTGATGCTTATGCCACTGCAATGATGGCAATGGGTAGTAAAAAAGCAATGGCGTTGGCTAAGCGACTTAATTTGTCAGTTGTATTGATATTGAATCAACAGCATGATTTTAAAGTGGTAAAAATAAACCCATGAAGCCCTTGGCAGAAAATTTAAGACCACAAATATTGGATGATTTTTTTGGTCAGTCTCATCTGTTAAACGATACTCACCCACTGAAGCAGGCGATTGATCATCAGCAATTACATTCTATGATTTTATGGGGTCCATCAGGCACGGGCAAAACCACTTTAGCGCGCATTATTGCTAATCAAGTTGATGGTCATTTTGCACAGATGAGCGCGGTATTAGATGGGGTAAAAGAACTAAGAGCTGTGGTTGAAAATGCCAAAAAGTTTCAAAATATTGGGCAAAAGACCATTTTATTTGTTGATGAAATACATCGGTTTAACAAAGCACAACAAGATGGTTTTTTACCGCATATTGAATCAGGCCTCATCACACTAATTGGTGCCACCACTGAGAATCCATCGTTTGAACTTAACCGAGCACTGTTATCGCGTTTGAGTGTGTATGTGCTCAACCCTTTAAACGCACAAGAACTATCTCAGATACTAGATCGAGCTTTGGCACACGAGCAGCTTGAAATCAATGACCAAGAAGTAAGCGTACAAATTATTAATGCCAGTAGTGGCGATGCACGTCGATTAATTAACATTGTTGAACAAATTGCATTGGCTAAGTTGAGCAAACTTGATGCTCAATCGGTGGGGCAATTATTGCAAGATAAAATTGGCGCCTTTGACAAAGGTGGAGATGTTTTTTATCAGCAACTCTCGGCTTTTCACAAATCAGTACGCGGCTCTTCGCCAGATGGCGCACTTTATTGGATGGCCAGAATGCTGGTGGGTGGTTGTGATCCAAAAACCATTGCTAGGCGATTATTAGCCATTGCTTCAGAAGACATTGGCAATGCGGATCCACGAGCGTTGGAGATCACCCTGAATGCATGGGATGTGTATGAGCGTGTGGGCGATAAAGAGGGTAATCGGGCCATTGCCCAAGCAGCGACGTATTGCGCCGTTGCACCAAAATCTAACGCAGTTTATCAGGCTTTTAATCAAGCAATAAGCGGGGCAAAAGCCACTGCTGATTTGGATGTTCCAAAGCATTTGTGTAATGCGCCAACACAGCTGATGAGTGATTTGGGTTATGGTGAGGGTTATCGATATGCTCATGATGAGGAAAGTGGTGTTGCACAGGGGCAGACTTATTTTCCAGATGAACTAGGCGAACAGCAATATTATGTGCCAACAGATCGAGGTTTAGAAATTAAAATCAAAGAAAAACTAGATCAATTAAGAGGTAAAAAATGAATGTATTGCCAACCATTGCTGCAATTGGTATTGGTGCAACCATTGGTGCATCTGCGCGTTATTATTTAACGCAATTCATGAATACAATATTTGGCCCAACCTTTCCTTATGGCACTTTAAGTGCGAATATTATTGGCTCATTTTTGGCAGGCGTTTTGGTGGTGATTGTTTTAGAGAAAGCCGCATTACATGAGGCCTATCGATTATTGCTGTTGATTGGCTTTACTGGCTCTTTAACCACGATGTCAACCCTGTCTTGGGAGTCAATTGAGATGATGAGTCTTGGGCATTACGGCCAAGCCAGTGTTAATATTTTGTTGAATGTGTTGTTGTCGCTAGCAGCAGCAGGTG
>JAERTA010000096.1 GCA_016845205.1 Gammaproteobacteria bacterium | reverse complement strand
TATGAGTAACGAGTTTTTAGACAGGCATATTGGTCCAAATCAGGCAGAAATTGACGCAATGTTAAGCGCCATTGGTTGTGATTCTGTAGAGCAAGTTGTTGCCAAGACAGTGCCAGAAAGTATCTTGTTTGGTAACCGAATGAAAGTTGAAGAGGGTTTGAGCGAGCGTGACAGCTTGGATCTTGCTAAAAAACTTGCAGGTCAAAATCAGTTGTTCAGTAATTTTATCGGCCAAGGTTATTATGGCACTTTAATGCCAGCTGTGATTCAGCGTAATATTTTGGAAAACCCAGGCTGGTATACGGCCTATACACCTTATCAAGCAGAGATTTCCCAAGGTCGTTTGGAAATGTTACTAACATTCCAGCAAATGATTATGGATCTAACCGGTATGGACATTTCTAATGCTTCTTTGTTAGATGAGCCAACTGCAGCAGCAGAGGCAATGATGATGGCTAAACGCGCCAACAAAAAGAACAAATCTAATCGTTTTTTAGTTGATGCTAATACACATCCACAAACTATTACTATCCTGCAAACTCGTGCTAAGCCAATCGGTATTGAGCTGGTTGTTGAAGATGTTCAAAATAATGATTTTTCTGATTGTTTTGCCGTGCTTATGCAGTCGCCAGGTACCAATGGCGAAGTTCGTGACTTGACTGATGATATTACTAAGGCAAAAGAAGCCGGTGTGTTAAGCATTGTTGCTTGTGATATCTTGGCGTTAACACTGATTAAAACACCAGCTGAAATGGGCGCTGATATTGCCATTGGCAACTCTCAGCGCTTTGGTGTGCCAATGGGTTTTGGTGGTCCGCATGCGGCATTTTTAGCCACGCGTGATGCCTTTAAACGTATGGTGCCAGGGCGTATTATCGGTGTGTCACAAGATGTGCACGGTAAACCAGCAATGCGCATGTCTTTGCAAACGCGTGAGCAACATATTCGTCGTGACAAGGCTACTAGTAATATTTGTACTGCCCAAGTATTGTTGGCTGTATTAGCAGCAGCTTATGGTATTTATCATGGCGCAAGTGGCTTGAGAAAAATTGCCAATACAGTGCATGCTAAGGCCACTAATTTGGCCAAGAGTTTGACAGGTGCTGGTTACGAGTTAGTAAGTGATCAATTTTTTGATACGATCACACTTAATACAACCGATGCCCAGGCTTTATTTTCTAAAGCTCAAGCGCAAAATATTAACTTGCGTTTATTGAGTGATAATCAACTGGCTATTGCAGTTGATGAAACCACAACAGCACAAGATTTATCTGAATTGTTAGTGGTTTTCTCAGTTGACTCTTTAGCTGAATCTGAGTCTAGTTTAGCATCTACTATGCTAAGAACTTCAGATTACTTAACACACCCAGTGTTTAGTCATTACCACTGCGAAACCGAGATGATGCGTTATTTAAAACGCCTAGAAAATAAAGACATTGCACTTAACCATTCAATGATTGCATTAGGATCCTGCACGATGAAGCTTAATGCTGCTACGCAGATGTATCCAATTAGCTTGCCGGGCTTTTCATCAATGCACCCATATGCACCGGTTGATCAAACTAAAGGTTATCAGCAATTATTTAAAGATTTAGAGTATGCATTAGCTGAAGTCACAGGTTATGATGCCGTGTCACTACAACCTAATGCCGGATCCCAAGGTGAGTTTGCAGGATTGTTAGCCATTCACTCGTATCACGAATCTCGTGGTGATTTTGATCGAAACATTTGTCTTATCCCGTCATCAGCACACGGCACTAACCCTGCTAGTGCCGTCATGGCTGGCATGAAAGTGGTGATTGTTAAATGTGATGAATCTGGCAATATTGATATTGATGATTTAAAAGCCAAATCCGAAAAGCATGCGGATAAGCTTTCAGCCATTATGGTGACATACCCATCAACTCACGGTGTGTTTGAAGTTGAAATCAAACAAGTTTGTGACATTATTCACAATCATGGCGGCCAAGTTTATTTAGATGGCGCCAATCTTAATGCCATGGTTGGTATTACTCGTATGGGAGAGTTTGGTGCGGATGTATCACATATTAACCTGCATAAGACGTTCTCCATTCCACACGGTGGCGGTGGTCCAGGCATGGGGCCAATCGGTGTTAAGGCGCATTTGGCTGAGTTTTTGCCGGGCAACCCTTTAGAGAAGGACTCGAATGCCGTGTCAGCAGCAATGTATGGCTCGGCTTCTATTTTGCCAATTTCATGGTCGTATATTAAGTTACTAGGCAAATATGGCATGCAGCGCTCAACCGAAATTGCCATTGTTAGTGCTAACTATATGGCTAATGAGTTAAAAGAATTTTTCCCAATTTTGTATCAAGGCGACCAAGGCTTTGTTGCACACGAATGTATTATTGATATTCGTCCACTGAAAGAACAAAGTGGCATTTCTGAAGAAGACATCGCTAAGCGTTTAATGGATTATGGTTTTCACTCGCCAACCATGTCATTTCCAGTGGCAGGCACACTAATGATTGAGCCAACGGAGAGTGAATCAAAACACGAGATTGATCGTTTTATTACAGCAATGGCCAGTATTCACAGTGAGATTCAAAAAGTGATTAAAGGTGAGTGGGATAAAGATAATAACCCACTGAAGAACGCACCACACACAGCGCTTGAGATGGCTGGCGAGTGGCACTATCCATATTCAAGAGAAGAGGCGCTATACCCAGTAGAGTCACTCAAACATAGTAAGTACTTTCCGCCAGTTAAACGCATTGATAATGTCTATGGTGATAGAAACTTATTTTGCTCTTGTGTTTCAGTAGAAGAGTTTGAGTAATTTAATCTCCATAGGCCAAAAGTTGCATTAAAATAACTCAAAACTTTTTAATAAAAGTAAGTTATTTCTAGGGGGAGAATGAGCCAAATCGGCCTTGAACAGCAAAGCGTTGCTCAATTTAGTGAACGCGCTTATCTTGATTATTCAATGTACGTCATTCTTGACCGTGCACTCCCTTTTGTTGGTGATGGGCTCAAGCCTGTACAACGACGCATCATCTACGCGATGAGTGAATTAGGTCTTAAATCCACAGCAAAATTTAAAAAATCAGCCCGTACCGTGGGTGATGTTTTGGGTAAGTTTCATCCACATGGTGACAGCGCTTGTTATGAGGCCATGGTGCTCATGGCACAACCTTTTTCTTATCGTTATCCGTTTATTGATGGACAAGGTAATTGGGGCGCGCCAGATGATCCAAAATCTTTTGCAGCCATGCGTTATACCGAGTCTAAGTTATCTCGTTATGCGGATTTACTACTGAGTGAAATCAACCAAGGTACCGTTAACTGGACTGACAATTTTGATGGCTCTATTCAAGAACCTGAAAACTTGCCAGCACAAGTGCCTAATTTATTGCTTAATGGCACTTCAGGTATTGCTGTGGGCATGGCCACTGATGTGCCACCACACAATTTAACTGAAGTGGTTTCCGCCTGTATCCAATTGCTTGATAAGCCTTCCACTGATCTGGATGCTATTATGCAAATATTGCCAGCACCAGATTATCCAACCTATGCTGATATTGTCTCCTCAGAAGCAGATTTAAAACAGATTTATGAAACTGGTCATGGTTCGGTTAAGATGCGTGCCACCTATCAAAAAGAAGAGGGTGACATTATTATTGAAGCACTGCCTTTTCAAACTTCAGGCTCTAAGATCATCACCCAAATTGCCGCACAAATGCGTGCAAAGAAGTTGCCATTAGTAGATGATATTCGTGATGAATCAGATCATGAAAATCCAACGCGTATTGTCATTGTGCCACGTTCTAATCGTGTTGATGCCGATGCATTGATGTTGCATTTATTTGCCACAACAGATTTAGAAAAAAATTATCGCGTTAATATGAATGTGATCGGACTTGATGGTAGACCTCAAGTTAAACCACTGATCCCAATGCTAAAAGAATGGCTAGCGTATCGCACACAAGTGGTGACTAATCGTCTAAACCATCGTTTAGATAAAATTCTAGCACGTTTGCATATTTTAGAAGGCTTGTTAATTGCTTTTTTAAATATCGATGAAGTGATTGCCATTATTCGCTCTGAAGACAAACCAAAGCCAGTACTAATATCTCGTTTTAAGTTGAGTGAAGCGCAGGCTGAAGCAATTTTAGAATTAAAACTCCGTCATTTGGCTAAGCTGGAAGAGATGAAAATCCAAGGCGAACAAGAAGAACTGGCCGCTGAAAAAGAAAAATTAGAATTGTTATTATCCAGCGATACACGTTTAAAAACCTACATTAAAAAAGAGTTAAAAGCCATTGTTAAAGATTTTGGTGATGCTCGTCGTTGTCAAGTTGTTAGCAATGTAGAATCTGCTCAAGCCTTTAATGAGGATGATTTGGTGCCAGCTGAAAATGTCACCATTGTGCTTAGTGATAAAGGCTGGGTTCGTAGTGCTAAAGGCCATGATATTGATCCAAGCACCTTAAACTATAAGTCGGGTGATGGTTATTTGACTAGTGTTAAGGGTCGAAGCAACAAGCCCGTGATTTTTATTGACTCAACAGGTCGATCTTACACATTAGCAGCCAATTCTCTACCAAGTGCTAGGGGGCAAGGCGAGCCTTTAACGGGTCGATTAACACCACCAGCAGAGGCGGAATTTGTTGATGTAGTTATGGGTGAGAGCGATCAAAATATCTTATTAGCATCAACTGCCAGCTATGGTTTTGTGACAACTATCGGCGATTTGTTATCCAAGAAGAAAGCAGGCAAGCATTCATTATCATTGCCAACTGCGGCTAAAGTATTGCCAATTATTCAAGTTGACAATCTTGAGACACAATTTGTAGCAGTCGCTACCAACAGTGCGCGACTACTGATTTTCCCAATTGCTGAATTGCCAGTATTGTCTAAGGGTAAAGGCAACAAACTGATTCAAATCCCTGGAAAAGACACCAAAGAGCGTGTCAGTGCTGTTTGTGTACTTACTCAAGAACAAAACCTTAAAATTTATTCAGGAAAGCGACATCTAACCATCAAATTCCAAGACCTAACCAACTATATTAGCTCGCGTGCACGTCGCGGTACTGAATTACCAAAAGGTTATCATAATGTTGTTCGTTTGGAAGCAGTTGATTAAAGCTTGCTCAACCCTTAATAATTGAGGGTGTAATTAATTCTGATAAACCGGTATAATTATTGGTTTTTTAACGATTTTTCCGAATTATGTTCGTCCTAAAAATTGTCACTGATTTTGCCTCTGCGCATTCGCTAAGGGGTTATCCAGGTGATTGTTCACGTCTACACGGCCACAATTGGCAAGTTGAAGTATCAGTTGAGTCTGAAGTGCTTGATGCCACCGGTATTGCAATTGACTTTCGTGAAATTAAAAAACAAACTAAAGAAATAGTTAAAAGGTTAGATCATCAATACCTAAATGAGATCCCGCCTTTTGACCAACTTAATCCTACTGCTGAAAATATTGCCAAGTATTTTTATGAAGAAGTAGGTCAATTAATTAACAATCAAGATGTTCGTGTCTGTGAAGTCATTATTTGGGAAACACCCAGAGCATCTGTTGCTTATTCGGAGTCAAAAACATGAGTGCATCCAATCTACCTGATACACAAAACAAAGTCGACACTCGTCAAATTATTATTGACAAGGTGGGTATTAAGGATATTTCGCATCCAATTACCTATATAGACCGTGATGGCAATCGCATGCCAACTATTGGAAATTTCACTATGACAGTCACCCTTCCGGAGCATGTTAAGGGTACTCACATGTCGCGCTTTATCGAAATCTTAAATAATGGACCATGTGAATTTAATAGCAGCAATTTTGATAGAATAATCAACAAAGTTCGCGAAAAGCTTGATTCAGAAACAGCACATATCACGCTAGAATTTCCTTTTTTCCGTAAGAAAAAAGCACCATCTTCAGGTGTTGAGTCAATGATGGATTATCAAGTAACTTTATATGGCATGCTAGACAAGGGCGAGTCTGATGTTATGATGAAAGTTGTGGTGCCAGTGACCAGTTTGTGCCCTTGTTCTAAAAGTATCTCTAAGTATGGCGCGCATAATCAGCGTTCTCACATTACCATCAAAGCTAAAGCGAATAAGGGTGAAGTTTTATATATCGAAGACTTAATTGATTTAGCCGAACGTAAAGCTTCTTGTGAGCTTTACGCAATTTTAAAGCGAGATGATGAAAAACACGTTACAGAAAGAGCGTATGATAACCCTGCTTTTGTTGAGGATTTAGTGCGAGACATTGCCGTTGAGCTTAATAACGACAAAAAAATTGGTTATTACCGTTTAGAGTCCGAAAATTTTGAATCGATTCATAACCACTCAGCTTACGCCTTAATTGAAAACCAGAAATAAATCGTGCAACACAATACTGACAATTTAAGAATTACTTCAAGCGCACCGATGGTGGCACCAACTGTCTTAATGAGTGAATACCCATTAAGTGAAAAAGGCTCATCAGGTATTTTCCAAACAAGGAAAGCCATTAAAGATATTTTAGAAGGTCGAGATAAGCGTTTAATGGTGATTGTAGGCCCATGTTCAATTCATGACTCTAAGTCTGCTCGTGAGTATGCACAAAGACTATCAAAATTAAAGTCAGAGCTTGATAGTGAGTTGTTAATAGTAATGCGTGTATATTTTGAAAAACCGCGTACAACAATTGGCTGGAAAGGTCTAATTAATGATCCAGATTTAGACGAAAGTTTTAATATCGACAAAGGCCTTAAGATTGCTCGTCATTTACTCACAGATTTGGCTGATATGGGTATGCCGGTTGCTGTTGAGTATCTTGATTTAATCACACCGCAATATATTTCAGACTTAATTTCATGGGGTGCAATCGGTGCACGTACCACTGAAAGCCAATCCCATCGAGAATTGGCTTCAGCCTTGTCTTGCCCTGTTGGTTTTAAAAATGGCACCACAGGCTCGCTTAGTGTTGCCATTGATGCCATTAAATCAGCCAATAACCCCCATCATTTGCTTTCAGTTAATAAAGAGGGTGGCGTAAGTCATTACACTTCGTCAGGCAACGAAACGGCACATATTATCCTGCGTGGTGGTGCAGATGGGCCTAATTATTCAAAAGTCCACGTTGATAAAACCGTTGCACAATTGAGAGAAGTTGGTTTGTTAGACAAAGTCATGGTGGATTTTTCTCATGCTAATAGTCAAAAACAATTCAAAAATCAACTGTTAGTTGGTGATGATATCGCTAGCCAGATTAGCGCTGGATCTGATGAGATTTTCGGGGTGATGATTGAGTCGCATATTAACGAAGGCAACCAAGCAGTTGGCCCGCTAAAATCACTTGAATACGGGGTTAGTATTACCGATAGCTGTATTGGCTGGGACGATACTGAAAACTTGCTAAAAACATTGGCACAAGCCGTGCAAAAAAGAAACGCATAAGTCACTGATTTTTAATTAATTTTTTTAATTAAATTTTTTACAAAAAAACCCATATTATTTCCACATTTTTGTTGTGTGAAAATACCACTTAGGGTACAATAAAAGCTAATTTAATTAAGCCTTTTTTGTATGTCTGAAAATACTGATAATCCAGAAAGTTTCGAGCCTAATTTCCCCATAGTTACTATTGAAGATGAGATGCGAGATTCCTACTTGGAATACGCCATGAGTGTCATCGTTGGTCGTGCCTTGCCAGATGTGCGAGACGGCCTCAAGCCAGTACATCGTCGTGTGCTTTACGCCATGGATGTCTTGGGTAACGATTACAACAAAGCTTACAAAAAATCAGCCCGTATTGTCGGTGACGTGATTGGTAAATATCACCCGCATGGCGATACTGCCGTGTACGACACCATTGTTCGTATGGCGCAACCATTCTCAATGCGCAATATCTTGATTGATGGTCAGGGTAACTTCGGCTCGGTTGATGGCGATTCAGCTGCAGCAATGCGTTATACGGAAATCCGTATGGCCAAGCTCTCGCACGAATTATTACGCGATCTTGACAAACAAACCGTTGATTTTATCGACAACTACGATGGTTCAGAGTCTGAGCCGAGTGTGTTGCCAACCCGTGTTCCTAATCTACTGGTTAATGGTTCCTCTGGTATTGCAGTTGGTATGGCAACCAACATCCCACCACACAACTTAGGTGAAGTGGTTGATGCTTGTTTAAAAGTGATTGATAACGAAGCAGTAACCATTGATGAGTTGTTAGAAGTGATGCCAGGGCCTGACTTCCCAACCGCTGGTATTATTAATGGCGCTAGCGGTATTCGCCAAGCTTACGAAACAGGCAAGGGCAAAATCTACCTGCGTTCAGTTTCTCATGTTGAAGGCGACGAAAAACAAAGCATTGTCGTCACAGAACTGCCTTATCAAGTTAACAAAGCTAAGTTGATTGGCAAGATTGCCGAGCTAGTTAAAGATAAAAAAGTCGACGGCATTACTGGCCTTAGAGACGAATCTGACAAAGATGGTATGCGCATGGTGATTGAGCTTCGTCGTGGCGAAGTGCCAGAAGTGATGCTCAATAACCTCTACAAGTTAACAGAAATGCAAACCGTGTTTGGTATTAATATGGTTGCTATTGACAAAGGCATGCCTAAGCTTATGACGCTCAAAGGCGTATTAGACGCCTTTATTGCGCATCGTCGTGATGTGGTTACCCGTCGTTCTATCTTTGATCTTAACAAAGCTAGAAACCGTGCTCACATCTTAGAAGGCTTGTCAGTTGCACTACATAATATCGATGAAATTATTGAATTAATTAAAGCAGCAAAAAATCCAACCGAAGCAAAAGCGCAATTGGTTGCAAAAACTTGGCAAGGTAGCGTGATTAAAGATTTGATTGGCGATCGCGATATGGCCATGTTTAAGCCAGAAGATTTGCCAGCTGAACTTGGCTTGCAGGCCAGTGGCGATTACCAATTATCACAAAAACAAGCACAAGCGATTCTCGACCTTAAGCTTCACCGTTTAACCGGTTTAGAAAAAGACAAGATTTTTGACGAATTTAATGAATTATTAGAGCGTATCAAATACTTGCTAGATATTTTGCAAAATCCTGAAAGATTAATGCAAGTCATTCGTGACGAGTTGATTGAAGTTCGTGACAACTTCGCCAATGACCGCATGACTAAAATTATCGAGCATAAGATCGACCTAACATTAGAAGACTTAATCGCCCAAGAAGACCGTGTAGTCACGCTTTCTCATGGCGGCTATGTTAAGGCGCAATCATTGAGTGATTACCAAGCACAGCGTCGTGGTGGCAAAGGTAAAGCAGCCACTAAGATGAAAGATGAAGATTTCGTTGATCAGCTATTTGTGGCTAATTCCCACGATACGGTATTGTGTTTCTCATCAACAGGTAAGGTGCATTGGCTCAAAGTATACGAGCTACCAATGGCATCACGTACTGCACGTGGCAAGCCAATTATCAATTTATTACCACTGGAAAAAGACGAGTCTATCAACGCAATTTTGCCAGTATCAGAATTCACTGACGATCAATTCGTATTTATGGTGACCAGTAGTGGCACCTGTAAGAAGACCTCATTAACCAATTTTGCCCGTCCAAGAAAAGGCGGTATTATCGCCATTGAGCTCAGAGACGGTGACAAACTGGTTGGTGTAGAGATTACTTCTGGTGAAAATGACATTATGCTATTCTCAGCAGGCGGCAAATCCATCAGATTTAAAGAATCAGACGTTCGTGCAGTTGGTCGTACCGCGATTGGTGTACGAGGCATGAAGTTAAAAGACGATGAAATCGTTTCAGCGATTGTGGCAGATGATGAAAGCCCAATCCTAACCGCCACTGAAAAAGGCTACGGTAAACGTACCGCACTTGATGAATATCGCGCGCAAGCACGTGGTGGCTCAGGTGTGATTTCTATTAAAACTTCAGATCGTAACGGCAAGGTCGTTGGTGCTATCCAAGTGACTGATGAAGACGAAATGATGCTGATCTCTAACAAAGGCACCTTGGTACGTGCAAGAGCAGCTGATGTCTCAATTATTGGCCGTAATACACAAGGCGTGACGCTGATTAATATTGCTAAAGGCGAGAAGCTAGTGTCTGTCGCTAAGATCGCTGAAACGGAAGATGAAGAGGGTGAAGAAGGCAAAGCAGAGTCTAGCGAAGCATAAAATCTTTTAAAAACGCTTTAACCAAAATGCCACTTAAATAGTGGCATTTTTTTGTTCCTCGGAATAAATTAAAAAAATATTAGAAAAACTTGATATACGTCAAGGAGGTGTTTTTTCACCCTACATAAAATGAACTTGATTCATTAATAAACAGGAGTAAAAATCATGAAAACAATCGGTGCTTTATCTTTTGCAGGTGTACTTTGGATGGCTTTAATCGTATTGGTGACTATGCTATAAAAAAATACCCATTTTGAAAATTTCCTAAATTTTCTAAAAACCTTTCCAGAATGTCGTTTTTAAAGCTTAAAAGTGCTTTAAAACGGCATTTTTTATTGGAATTTAGTTGATTTATTAGTGATTTTTATCCATATTTCAAAAAAAATCCAATTTTTTAAGTTATGATTGATTATAAATAGTAAGGAGCGATATGACATTAGAGTTTTGGCAAAGTTTTTTAGGTTGGAATCTGGTTATCCATTGGAGTATTTTACTTGTATGGGCAATGCTTTTAAAATGGGCGCCCAGCCCAATCTACAAATTACATAATTATTGGGTGCCAATTACCAAGCAAGCGTTTTCTACGATTCATTACGGCGGAATTGGTCTGTATAAACT
>JAERTA010000095.1 GCA_016845205.1 Gammaproteobacteria bacterium | reverse complement strand
AGATCAAATCAATAAAACTAGAACGCTATTTGCTGTATTTATTATGGTGCTTTTAATGATCGCTACACGTGGTCATTCTAATTGGCTATCGGCCTTTGTGCATTTACCTGATTTCACTATCCCAGCTCTATTTATTGCTGGCATTTACTTGCGAAAATTTTGGGTAGCTTTTGTGATTATCGTTAGTGCTGTTGCGATTGATAACTATGCAATCGTTTATAAAGGCATTAGTGCTAACTGCATCACGCCTGCTTATAGTGTCCTGCCATTTACTTACTACGGAATCTTCTGGGTGGGTAAATACATGAGTAGTTTAAATATTGATACTAGCATTGTAAAAAATACATTGATTATTATTGTGGCAGCGAGTACTCAGTGGTTAATAGCGACTTCAAGCTATTATTTCTTTACTGCCACTTATGCAAAAACAGGCTGGGCTAACTTCCCTGCTTACGCACAACAATGGTCAATCGTTGACATCCCACCAGTGCTATTTTGGATGTTGGCTGTGTCAATTGTCTTTACGCTTAATCATCGTTACTCATTTATTCCGTATTTCTCTACTCAGAAAAACTAAAACAAAGCCGTGTCTGACGACAAATACAAGCAGCGCATGCAGCGTAAGAAAGATCATATTGATGCTCGTATAGAACAGGCTAATATCGATAAAGGCATTATCGTACTACTAACCGGTAACGGCAAAGGCAAGTCTTCTTCTTCACTAGGCATGGTTTGTCGTGCACTTGGCTACGACATGAAGATTGGTATCGCTAAGTTTTTAAAAGGCGTGCAAGATACTGGTGAAGATGCATTCTTGGCAAAACAACCAAACGTACAAACTGCTTTTATGAAAACCGGCTTTACTTGGGATACGCAAGATAAAGAATATGACACCGCCATGGCTATTGAAACTTGGCAAAAAGCACAAGATTATTTAGAAGACGAGTCTATTGATTTAGTCGTGCTAGATGAACTGACTTATATGATCAGTTATAAATACTTAGATGAACAAATGATTCTTGATACGCTTAATAATCGCCCTAAATATCAACATGTGGTTATTACAGGACGTGCTGCATCACAAAGCTTGATTGATATTGCCGACACTGTTAGTGAAATCAAAGATATTAAACACGCCTTTAGGGCCGACATCAGAGCGCAAAAAGGTATTGACCTTTAGGTATTCTCACTCATATACTGCAAGGCTTGGTATAAATATTCCACTGGAACGATTTTTAGCCCTTTAGGCGCCTTTTTAGGCAAATTACCCTTTGGTATGATAGCTACCTTGAAACCGTGTTTTTGCGCTTCTGATAGGCGTTCAATTGCATTGTAAACTGGGCGCACCTCGCCAGTAAGGCCTACTTCGCCAAAGGCGATCCAATCATTTGGAATCACTTTGTCTCTGAGGCTCGACATAATCGCGAGCATCACCACCAAATCAGAAGCGGTCTCACCTACCTTAATGCCACCGACTACATTCACAAAAACATCTTGATCATGTGTAGCCACACCACCATGCTTATGCAATACGGCCAACTGCAAAGCTAGGCGATTTTGCTCTAAACCCACACTGACTCGTTTAGGGTTGCCGCCCGCCTGATCAACCAAGGCTTGCACTTCCACCATGAGTGGACGAGTTGCTTCGCGCGTGACCATTACCATTGAGCCTGGTGATGGCTTGGCTTGGTTGGACAAGAATATGGCTGATGGATTTTCGACTTGTTGTAAACCAGTTTCGCCCATAGCAAACACGCTGATCTCATTAACTGCACCAAAACGATTTTTCACCGCGCGGATAATACGGTAGCGCCCGCCTGCATCGCCTTCAAAATACAACACTGCATCAACCATATGCTCAAGGATTCTTGGGCCGGCTAATGCACCACCTTTAGTGACATGACCAATCATCAGTAAAATAGTATTAGTTTGTTTGGCGTATTGAGTCAGTTGTGCTGCACAATCTCTTACTTGAGTGACTGAACCAGGTGCAGAAGTTGATCCGTCAGTCACCATGGTCTGGATAGAATCAATCACAATAACTTTAGGTTGTACTTCTTTAGCTAGCTTAATGATTTTTTCTAAGTGGGTTTCACTCAGCAATAACACATCTTCTTTAATACCTAAACGAATCGCTCTATCGCTAATTTGTTCGGCAGATTCTTCACCACTGATATATAACGTTGTATTATCTTTATTGATAGTCGCCATGGCTTGCAAAATCAGAGTCGACTTACCAATACCGGGGTCGCCACCAATCAGCACCACTGAGCCATCTACCAAGCCACCACCTAAAGTGCGGTCAAGCTCACTTAATCCGGTAGATAGTCTGGTTCTGTTTTCAGATTTAACATCTGATAAATTTTGAACTTTTGAAGGCGGAAGATCTTTTAAGCTTTCTGGTTTAGAGGATGTTGCTTGAGATAAAACCACTTCTTCCAAAGTATTCCAGGCTTTACAGGTTAGGCATTGCCCTGCCCATTGCGATTGTGAAGCACCACATTCTCTACAGACAAATTCTACTTTTACCTTTGCCACTACTTCTTCATGAGCTTTTCAATCTCATCTTTAAAGGCTTCAATATCTTGAAATTGACGATAAACCGAAGCAAAGCGAATATAGGCCACTTCATCAAGTGCTTTAAGCTCTTCCATTACCCATTCGCCAATTTTATTCGATGGCACTTCTCGCTCAGACTGGGTCATTAACTTGCGCGAAATACGGGCAATCGCTGTTTCAATTTGTGAGGTTTTTACTGGACGTTTTTCTAAAGCCTTTAATAAGCCTGAACGCAGCTTATCTTCACTAAAAGATTCACGAGATTCATCACTTTTAATTAAACGAGGAAGGTTTAGGTCAACCGTTTCACGGGTTGAATAGCGCTCACCACAAGAAGTGCACTCTCGACGACGGCGTACTTGTGAGCCGTCATCAATTAAACGAGTGTCTAATACTTTGGTGTCATCAGACTGACAAAATGGACAGCGCATTCTCCCCCTTGAATAATGCTATTTATAAACTGGATGTTTAGCGCAAAGATCACTGACTTTTGCTTTCACTTCATCAATCACCGATTGATTATTAAGGTCATCACAAATGTCACACATCCATGAGGCCAGATTAGTACAATCAGTCTCATCAAAACCACGTGTCGTCGCTGCAGGTGTGCCCACACGAATACCACTAGTCACAAATGGCGATTGCGGGTCATTCGGTACTGCGTTCATATTAACCGTAATGTGTGCACTACCCAGTGCTGCATCAACCGCTTTACCCGTTAGACCTTGCTCAATAAAACTCACTAAGAATAAATGATCATCCGTGCCACCTGAAACCACATCAAATCCACGCTCAATAAACGTATTAGCCATCGCTTGTGCATTGATCTTAACTTGCTTTTGGTAGGCTTTATATTCATCACTCATTGCCTCTTTAAAGCTAACCGCTTTAGCAGCGATAATATGCATCAACGGACCACCTTGAATGCCTGGGAAAATTGCAGAATTTAATTTCTTTTCAATTTCTTCATTGGCTTTAGCCAAGATCAAACCACCACGAGGGCCACGCAATGTTTTATGTGTTGTCGTTGTTGTTACATCAGCGATCTGTACTGGAGATGGGTATTCACCGGTTGCAATCAAACCGGCAACATGTGCCATGTCTACAAACAAATAAGCGCCAACTTCGTCTGCAATATCTCTAAATCTTTGCCAATCTACAACTCTTGAATAGGCAGAAAATCCTGCAATAATCATTTTAGGTTTGTGTTCTTTTGCTAACGCCTCAACTTGCGTGTAATCAATCTCACCGGTTGATTCATCAAGACCGTATTGAATAGCATTAAAGTTCTTGCCAGAAAACGAAGGTGCAGCACCATGCGTTAAGTGGCCGCCATGCGCCAAACTCATGCCTAAAACCGTATCACCCGGAACAAGTAACGCCTGATAAACAGCAGCGTTGGCTTGTGAGCCAGAATGTGGCTGAACGTTGGCATAATCTGCACCGAACAACGCTTTAGCTCGATCAATGGCTAATTGCTCAACTACGTCAACATGTTCACAACCACCGTAATAGCGTTTGTTTGGATAACCTTCAGCGTATTTATTGGTTAGTTGCGAACCTTGCGCCTCCATGACTGCGGGCGAGGTGTAGTTTTCACTGGCAATAAGCTCAATGTGCGCTTCTTGACGCGCTTCTTCTGCTTGGATAGCATTAGCTATATCGCTATCTACTTTGGCTAAAGTTTGAGATTTTTCGAACATGATTTTCCTTGATAAAGTTTGGGGATAAAATAGACTTAATTTTATATGATTTTTTGAACAATTATGACTCAGTTATGTGTACCACTTGCTAATGGTTTTGAAGAGGTTGAAGCAATTGCAATTATTGATATTTGCCGACGTGGCGGTATTCATGTAATAACAGCTGGCGTAGGCAGTAAAACCATTGTTGGAGCACACAATATACCTATTATTGCTGATTGCTTAATAACTGATGTTGATACCAGTACTTTTGATATGATTGTCTTGCCGGGTGGCTGGGGTGGTACTGAAACTTTGGCAAGTGATGACTCGGTACAATCAATACTTAAAAAAATGAAACAAGATGACAAACACATTGGTGCGATCTGCGCCGCACCTTATGCGCTTAACGCTGCTGGCGTATTAAGCGACAACTATACTTGCTACCCATCAATTGAAAACAAAATTCGCACTGATGGCTACAACAAATCTAAAGGCACTGTAATTGATGGCAAGGTGATGACTTCACAAGGCGTTGGCACAGCGATTTGTTTTGC
>JAERTA010000094.1 GCA_016845205.1 Gammaproteobacteria bacterium | reverse complement strand
CAGCTTAGTCAGGCTATTATGGTGATGGATTCAATCGGTATTGAGTCAATTCAGCTAGTTGGTGTAGCCAAAGGTGAAGGCAGAAAAGCAGGCCTTGAGACATTGATTATGGTTAAAGATGGCAAAACTCAAAAGATTAACTTGCCACCACATGACCAAGCGCTAATGTTAATAAATCATATTCGTGACGAATCTCACCGCTTTGCGCTTAAAAATCATCAACAAAAACGTGCCAAAAAACGCCAAACCTCTCCGCTTGAAAATATTAAAGGCGTGGGTAAATTACGCAGAACGGCACTACTTAATTATTTTGGCGGCCTACAAGAGATTCAAAAGGCCAGTAGAGATGAAATTGCAAAAGTAGATGGAATATCCAAGGATTTAGCAGATAAAATAGTAGAAAAATTAAGGCGGTGATCTATTTTTAAATTCTTTTTATTTATTTTTGTAATTGCATACGTAGTATGGTTTTTAAACAATCGTGTTTTAGGCAAGCACCTTGCTTTAGCAAAAGTCATCGCCTTTACTTTGGTGGCCTCTAGTTTGGTGGGTGCGGTTTTATGGACCTTGTCTTATCTAGTAGAATAAGTTTAGTTTTTCTGAGACAAGATCAGCGTATTTAAGTGTTGCGTGTTTTTAATAACTCGCTCTGATACATTGACCAAAATCGACAAATTAGAGGCTTCCCATACAGGTAAATCACGCATATGGTCGCCCATATAGTCAAATTGTTTGTCGCCAAAGCGCTCAATAAGTTTTTGTGCTTTGTTGTGTGAAGACAAGTTAAAGTCAGCGTTACTGGCCATTACATCATCAAACAAAGAGTTGTTGACTGATTTGTTTTTTAAGACCTCGGTTTTACTGGCAAAGAGATCTAAATTTTGCTCATTGTTACTAATGGTTTCGTTGTTTTTACGTGTTTGAAATGCTTAACCACTTCGAAGGCATAATCTTTATGTGAGGCAGTTGCTAGTATGATGGGCGAACCTTGTTTTTTTCGTTCAATAATGTAATCAATTGTATCTTGAATATAGGGCAATGTTTGTGCATCAATACTAAAGCGTTTGACCAATTGTTCTTTTAAATAGCCTTTGCCTTTAGCAAACCAAAAAGGGTAGAGCAGTATCAACCATGGGCTTTTTTTAAGTACCGCCATAGAAGACTCATACAACAAATCAGTATCGATTAACGTATGATCTAAATCAACAATAAGAGGGATGATATTACTCACTCTAATTCGCTCCATTTTTCATAATAACGCTCAAGGTCTGCCTCTAATCTAGTCAGCCTAATCAGTGCATCTTGAGATTCAGGCTTTTGGAAAAATTCAGGATCTGATAATTGTAATTGAATTTCACCAATTTCAATCTCTGTTTTTTCAATTTTATTGGGCAATTGTTTGAGTTCTTGCTGTTGTTTGTAGCTCAGTTTTTTATTATCAGCTTTGCTTTTCGGTTTTACTTTGGGCGCTGTTTTGGTTTTTTGTTCATCCAGTTTGTCTTGTTTTTGGATAAGATAATCATCATAACCACCGGCATATTGGTTGATGACGCCATCACCATCCATCACCACTGTAGAACCAACGACATTGTTTAAGAAGGTTCTATCATGTGAGATTAAAATCAAAGTACCTGTATAGTCAACTAGCATTTCTTCTAGTAATTCGAGTGTTTCTACATCAAGGTCGTTTGTAGGCTCGTCAAGCACTAATAAGTTAGCGGGCTGTGAAAGGATTTTGGCCAACATTAGACGATTTTTTTCACCGCCAGAAAACATTCTAATTGGCGCCATGGCTTGTTTTCCAGTGAATAAAAATTGACGTAAATAACCAATAATATGTTTGCTCTTACCGCCAATATCAATGCGATCCCGTCCACCAGAAACAAAATCCATGGCCTTCATGTTTAGATCGAGGTTTTCACGCATTTGGTCAAAATAAGCCAGCTTAATCGTTTTAGAACGACGAATAGTGCCACTGTCAGGCTGCAGTTCATCTAGTAGTAATTTGATAAAGGTAGATTTCCCTGTGCCGTTACCACCGATAATGCCAATTTTTTCACCTTTTAACACCAGCATCGAAAAATCTTTAACCAGAGTCAGGTCGGCAATTTTATAGTTGATTTTTTTGACTTCAAATACCAGCTTAGAAACGCGTTTTTCATCACCCTCTACTGAGTGAATTTTGACACCGCCTTGTTTTTTACGACGATTGATAAATGAAGAGCGCATCGCTTGTAAGGCGCGCACTCGCCCTTCATTGCGTGTGCGTCTGGCTTTAATGCCTTGGCGAATCCACACTTCTTCTTGGGCGAGCTTTTTATCAAAACGTGCATTCGCCATTTCTTCTGCGTGTAGTTGCTCATCTTTACGTTTAACGTAGTCTTTGTAGCCACAGTCAAACACGGATAAATGTCCACGATCTAAGTCAAATACTTTGTTGACAATACCAGCAACAAACGAACGGTCGTGGCTAATCAATACTAAGGTGCCATGAAACTCTTTTAGCATTCTCTCAAGATCAAGAATAGCGGTAATGTCCATGTGGTTAGTAGGCTCGTCAAGTAGTAATACATCAGGCTCTTGTATCAGCGCCCTTGCTAACATAACACGTCGCCTCCAACCGCCAGAAAGCGTTGATAAAATCGCCTCAGGGTTGAGTGTGAAGCGATTTAAAATCGCCTCAATTTTGTGTAAATATTGCCAAGCATCGAGCTCATCAATTTGTGTTTGCAAATCACCTGCGGCATCTAACTCTCCATTGTTAATTAGATGTTGATAATCACTTAATATTAGCCCAGTATCACCCAGCCCTTCGGCAACAATGTCGAATAACTTTTTTTCATTATCTTGTGGCGGTGTTTGCTCAAGATAACTGATTTTTGTACCATTTTTAATTTTTAATTTTCCATCGTCGGCAACAATCGTGCCAGCTAAGATACGCATCAGAGTTGACTTACCTTCGCCATTGCGGCCAATCAGTGCAATCTTATCGCCTTTGTGAATAGTCGAGCTAACACTATCAAGGATGGGTTTATCTGAAAAGCTAAGGGAAATATTATCTAGCGTGATCAGTGGCATGCTTAAGTCTCATGGGTTAAAATTGTGTTAATTCTATTTTTGATATTTTAGTATGCGATATTTTATACCTCTTAAGGCTTGGGCGAGCATCGTTAGTGTGGTTTTGCTAGTAAGTTTTGCCCAATCTATTAACGCCGAAAGCATCGAGGCCAATAAATTTTCGAATAATGCGCAAGAAATGCGTTACCGAACTCTAATTGATGAGATTCGTTGTCCGGTTTGCCAAGGTCAGAGCATTGGCGGGTCAAACGCAGGCCTTGCCAAAGACTTGCGTGAACAGGTTCGAGTGATGATTATTAAAGACAATAGTGATGATGAAATCAGACAATTCATGGTCGAGCGTTATGGTGATTTTGTCGTATTTGAACCACCGATTAATAAAAGTACCTATTTTTTATGGTTTGGGCCGCCTTTGTTTTTAGCATTGGGCCTGTTCTTTTTTATTCGTTCGTTGTCAAATAAAAAGAAGGTAGCAAAAGCTCAAGTAATAGACACTACCAAAGCCAAGGAATTACTAAAGTGAGTCATCAGCAAGAACTGGTCATTAAAACTCAAGGTCGAGGCGCAACAGAAATCACTCAATTGGTTAATACTATTGTTGCTAAATCTGAGCAGACTCATACTTTGTGCCATGTTTTTGTTACGCATACTTCAGCCTCACTGATGATTACGGGTAATGAAGATCCAGATGTTTTGTTAGACATTGAAGATTACTTTCAGGCGCAAGTCACTGATGCCAACCCGGCTTATCGACATAATAATGAAGGTGATTTTGATATGTCAGGTCATATTCGAACCCTTTTAACGGGAGAGAATAAAACCATTCCAATTCAGGCGGAACAATTAGCCTTGGGAAAATTCCAAGGCTTGTTTTTATATGAACATCGTGCTGGTGAAAACAATCGCAAGCTCATTGTTACTTTATCATGAATAGCGAGCTAGAGCTTAGTGACTTAATGGTTGCTGCTTATACACATCAGAAAAATGGTGAATTATCATTAGCGATTCAAGCATGGAATGCATTGCTTAATCATGCTGCTGCTGATAAAAGTCTAAAAGCCAATGCACATTTGAGCTTGGGCAATTTGCATCAATTACAAGGTAATGACGAGCTGGCAATTGAGAGTATGTCCAATGCTATTAAAGCTAATCCAAATAGTGCTGAAGCTTATTTTTGTTTGGCTTATATGGAGCAAGACAAAGACAATTTTTCTCTAGCAGTTGAATATTTTGAAAAAGCATTAGCACTTAATGTGAATGATTCTGGTGCTTTTAATAACCTAGGTAATTGCTATGATCGATTAGAGCAAAGTGATGAAGCAATTAATGCTTATTCTCAAGCGATCACTTTAGATAAAAACTACATTGCGGCAATTTACAATCGTGGCAATGCTTATATGAAAATTGCAAAAGACAGTCTTGCTTTAAAAGATCTAAATAAAGCCATTGAATTGGATGCAAATTTCTACCAAGCCTATTATAATCGTGGCACTTTGCTCAAGCGTATGGGGAAATCTAGTGAAGCTGAAGAAGATTTAATCACAGCAAAAGCATTGGCACAACAAGAATTAGAGGAAAAAACAAAGCAGTGAGTGATCAAGACGACAACAAATTAATTGCTGAGAGAAAAGCAAAATTAGCCGCTTTAAGAGAGGCGGGCAATCCTTTTATTAATGATTTTAAACCAGCCGATTTGGCGCAGGATATTATCAACAATTACGATGGTTTTTCTAAAGAAGAATTAGAAGAGAAAAATATTGAGGTGTCTGTTGCTGGACGTATGATGCTTAAAAGGGTAATGGGCAAGGCAAGCTTTGCTCACGTGCAAGATTCTAGTGCACAGATTCAGTTGTTTGTTACTCGTGATGAGTTACCTGAAGGTTTTTATAACGAGCAGTTTAAAAAATGGGATATTGGTGATATTATTGGTGCAACTGGTACTTTGTTTAAAACCAAAGTTGGCGAACTGTCCATTCGTATTAGCGAGATTAAATTACTAACCAAATCGTTACGACCACTGCCAGAAAAATTTCACGGATTATCTGACCAAGAAATCCGTTATCGTCAACGCTATGTTGATTTAATCACCAATGAACAAGCGCGAAATACTTTTAAACGTCGCTCTCAGATTGTGGCTTATATTCGTAATTTCTTTAATGACATTGATTTTATTGAAGTTGAAACACCGATGCTACAAACCATTCCAGGTGGTGCGACAGCCAAACCCTTTGAGACGCATCATAATGCGCTTGATATTGGTATGTATATGCGTATTGCGCCAGAGCTTTACCTTAAGCGTCTAATTGTAGGTGGCATGGACAAGGTGTTTGAAATTAACCGTAATTTTAGAAATGAAGGTTTGTCAACCCGACACAATCCAGAATTCACCATGATTGAGTTTTATCAAGCTTATGCGACTTATCATGATTTGATGGATATAACCGAGCAACTCTTCCGCGGTATTGCTGTTGATGTATGTGGTGATGCTAACATTCACTATCAAGGTGATGATTTTGATTTTTCTAAATCGTTCGATCGCATCAGTGTATTTGACTCAATCTTGCAATACAATCCAACCTTAACAGCAAATGATCTTAGTGAAGATAATGCTAAACAAACAGCCAAAGACCTTGGTATTCAAGTTAAAGATAGTTGGGGCTTAGGCAAGCTTCAAATTGAGATTTTTGAAGCAACGGTTGAAGAAAAACTCATGCAACCAACTTTTATTACTGAGTATCCAACTGAAGTCTCGCCACTAGCACGTCGCAATGACGACAATCCATTCATTACTGATCGTTTCGAGTTATTTATTGGCGGTCGTGAGATTGCCAATGGTTTTTCTGAATTGAATGATGCACAAGATCAAGCAGCGCGATTTAAAGCTCAAGTAGCTGAAAAAGACGCAGGTGATGATGAAGCCATGCACTATGATGCAGACTATATTCGTGCTCTAGAATATGGCATGCCACCAACCGCAGGTGAGGGTATCGGTATTGATCGATTGGTGATGCTGTTTACAGATTCCCCATCAATTCGTGATGTGTTATTGTTCCCACACATGAGACCAGAGGTTTAAACAGCGTTTTTCCTTTTTTACTGTGTTAGATTTCATCAAACTTTTAATCGCATAGGTTTACTATGCTTAGTCAAGATTTTATAAAATCTGCCTTATAAAAAATAATAATACTCGCTTAAATAAAAAAACAAAGAAAAATAGAAATGAAAAATGTACTAACAATTGATGGCCCTAGCGGCGTTGGTAAAGGCACAGTCGCTCGTATTATTGCGCAGCAGCAAGATTGGCATCTGCTTGATTCTGGTGCAATCTACCGCGCTTTTGCGTTGGCAGTAGATAGTAGAGGTGTTGATATTTCTGATGAATCAGCCCTAGCAGAAATTGCAAAAAATCTTGATTTAGAATTTAAAACCAAAGAGGGTAGTGAGCTGGTGAGCGTGTATTTAGATGGTCAAGATGTATCTAAAGTTTTACGTACCGAGCAGACTGGTGAAATGGCGTCTAAAATTGCCTCAATTGGCGTGGTTCGCGCTGCACTTTTAAAACGCCAACAGGCTTTTGCAAAAGCACCAGGTTTGGTGGCTGATGGTCGTGATATGGGTACAGTTGTTTTTGCCAATGCGCCGTTCAAAGTTTTTTTAACAGCAAGTGCACAGGAGCGCGCTAATAGACGCCTAAAACAATTGCAAAACCAAGGGTCTGAGGGTATAATTTCGCAAATCTTAGCAGACGTTGTGGCTAGAGATGAGCGGGATTCTTCTCGCAAGCACTCACCACTCAAACCTGCCGAAGATGCTCTGATCATTGATACCACTGAGTTATCAATTGACGAGGTGATCACCCAAGTGGTCAAATTGATTAAAGCTTAAGCGGTTAAGCTTTATAAATAAACTAACCCGATAAACACCCAACTTATACCGTTGTTGGATTATTTACCGGTCAATATCAAAGAAAAACAATATGTCAGAATCATTTGCAGAGCTATTTGAAAATAGCGTAGAACAACAAAACGTAAAAGTAGGTGCCTTATTAATGGGTACAGTCGTTAGTCTTAATCGTGAAAAAGCGATTGTAAACGTTGGGCTAAAATCAGAGGGCTTTATCTCTCTAGACGAATTTAAAAATCCACAAGGTGAATTAGAGGTTGCAGAAGGCGACGTTGTAGAAGTCGCTTTAAAATCAATCGACGATGGCCTAGGAAATACATTATTGTCACACACTGATGCGAAGCGCATCAAGTTATGGCAGTCACTTGAAACTGCAATGAACTCTAAAGAAGTGGTAACAGGTATTGTTACTGGCGCTGTAAAAGGTGGTTTGACAGTTGATATTGGTGTTGTTAAAGCATTCTTACCGGGTTCATTAGTAGATGTGCGTCCAGTTAAAGACTTCTCATACCTAACAGGTCAAGAGATCGAAGCCATCGTTATTAAGATGGATGAAGTAAGAAACAACATCGTTATTTCTAGAAAAGCAGTGTTACAAGAAGCTAATTCTGCCGATCGTGAAGCGTTACTTGAAACACTTGAAGAAGGTAAAGAAGTTGAAGGTATTGTTAAAAACCTTGCTGACTACGGTGCATTTGTTGATCTTGGTGGTGTTGATGGTTTATTACACATTACCGATATTTCGTGGCAGCGTGTTAACCACCCATCTGAGAAGTTGACGATTGGTGACAAGATTACCGTTAAAGTGCTTAACTACGATAAAGAAAAGATGCGTGTATCACTAGGTCTTAAGCAATTAACTGCTAGCCCTTGGGATAGCATTTCAGACCGTCTTCCTATTGGTAAGAAGGTTGCTGGTACCGTTTCTAACTTAACTGATTATGGTGCGTTTGTACGTATTGAAGAGGGTGTTGAAGGTTTGGTTCACGTATCAGAAATGGATTGGACAAACGCAAACGCACGTCCATCTAAGATTGTTAAACTAGGCCAAGAAGTTGATGTCGTGGTATTAGATGTTCAAGAATCTAAGCACCGTATTTCATTGTCAATGAAGCAAGCCCAAGAAAACCCTTGGGATGCATTTGATGCAACGCATAATAAAGGCGACAAGATTGGTGTAACCGTTAAATCAATCACTGACTTTGGTTTGTTTGTTGGTCTTCCAGGCGGTATTGATGGTTTGATTCACTTAGCAGACATCTCATGGGAAAAACAATCTTCAGAAGAGCTAGTATCTAACTACTCTAAAGGTCAAGAGCTTGAAGTTGTTATTCTAAATATCGATGCTGAAAAAGAGCGTATTTCTCTAGGTATTAAGCAATTAGCAGAAGATGATTTCATGTCGTACGCATCGTCTAACAAGAAAGGCTCTATCGTTAAAGGCGTGATTGCTGAAGTTGATTCAAGAGGCGCAGTGATTACTTTAGCTGATGATATTACTGGCTACTTAAAAGCAGGTGAAATCTCACAAGAGCGCGTTGAAGATGCAACAACAGTGTTAAAAACTGGCACTGAGGTTGAAGTTGTGATTACGAATATTGACAGAAGGTCTCGTAATATTGCTGTTAGTATGAAAGCCAAAGACTCTGTAGAAGAACAAGCAGCAATGGCAGACTACAACAAGCAATCTTCTGAAGAGGCAACTGGCTCTACATTGGGTGATTTATTGAAAAAAGCTAAAGAGTAAATAAAGCTTTTTAATCAGCTGTATAGCAATATGCAGCTGATATCAATTATGAAAAAGACCGATCTTATTCTAAATTTATCTAATCATTCTGATCTTTCTAAAGCGGATGCTAAAGCTTCTGTTGAGGTTATTTTAGAAGCATTAACACAAGGTGTTGTTTCAGGTGACGGTGTTGAAATTAGAGGGTTTGGTGGTTTTTATAAAAAGCACCGAAAAGCACGTTTAGGCATTAACCCTAAAACAAGCGAAAGAACACAAGTTGGTGAAAAATTTGTACCATTTTTTAAACCAGGAAAATCGCTAAGAGAAGCGGTAGATAAGTAGTAAAAAGGTAGAAATAAAGACTAATTTTGATTGATTTTTAAAGTGACGTTAATGTATAATTTCACTTTTTTATGGGTCGTTAGCTCAGTTGGTAGAGCACCGGACTTTTAATCCGATGGTCGAGCGTTCAAATCGCTCACGACCCACCATATTCTAAAAAGGGTTTCCGCATAGGAAGCCCTTTTTAATTTTTAAAAAAGTGCACTTTTGTGCACTCAAGGAGTAATAAAATGACAGTAAAAAAAGACGCAGTAGTAGAGATGCACTACACACTTAAAAACGATTCTGGTGATGTGATTGACTCATCAAAAGGTCAAGAGCCAATGCCATTTATTCAAGGCCATGGCAACATCATTCCTGGCTTAGAGAGCGCTTTGGAAGGCATGAAAGTTGGTGAATCTTGCGATGTATCTGTTAAGCCAGAAGATGGCTACGGTGTTCATCATCCTGAGGCTATTCAAGAAATCCCTATGGAAGCGCTACAAGGTATTGATAATCTAGAAATTGGCATGCAGTTACAATCTCAAGATGAGCAAGGCAATCCATTTGTTGTGCATGTTAAAGCCATTAACGAAAAGACAGTTACGATTGATGCTAATCACCCACTAGCAGGCGAAACATTACACTTTAGTGTTAGTATTGAAAATGTTAGAGAAGCAACAAAAGATGAGTTAGATCATGGTCATGTCCATTCTGGCTCTTGTTCACACTAAATTTCGCTTCAGAGCTGCATAATGGCTAATCATTGTCCATTATGTAGTTCTACTCATACAGGCGCTTATTTCTCAAATAAAGACGCCAGTTATTATTCTTGCTCGCAGTGTGATTTGGTTTTCACGCTTAAGTCTTACCATTTAAGCGATACGGAGGAAAAATCCCGTTACGATTCTCACCAAAATAATCCCGAAGATCAAGGTTATCGCAAGTTTCTCTCTCAAGTATTTGATCCGGTTATAGATTATATTAACCCT
>JAERTA010000093.1 GCA_016845205.1 Gammaproteobacteria bacterium | reverse complement strand
GCTGTGGCAATGGCAATGGTTTCAAACTGACAGTCAACCCCGTATTCATATTTAAGGCGATGCGCCACCACATCAAACTGCAAAATACCGACTGCGCCTAAGATTTGAGAGCTGTTCATAATCGGGCGAAACACTTGGGTTGCGCCTTCTTCTGAAAGCTGGTCTAAACCTTTTTGTAGGGCTTTAGCTTTGAGCGGGTCTTTGAGTTGTGCGCGGCGGAATAGTTCAGGTGCAAAGTTTGGAATGCCTTTAAATTCAAGTTTTTCACCCTGGGTGAACGTATCGCCAATAGCAATACCACCATGATTATGAATACCGATGACATCACCTGCATAAGCAACTTCAGCTGAGGCGCGTTCGCGCGACATAAAGGTGACTGCATTGGCAATTTTGATTTGTTTGCCAGTGGCGACTTGTAAGACTTTCATACCTTTTTTGTACTCACCACTGACAATACGCATGAAAGCTAGGCGGTCATGGTGTTTCGGGTCCATGTTCGCCTGAATTTTAAACACAAAGCCGGTGAGTTTTGACTCATCGGGTGTTACTTCACGAATATTAGACTCTCTGTTTTTGGGTGTTGGTGCGTATTCAATAAAGCCATCGAGTAGGTTTTGAATGCCAAAGTTAGAGATGGCAGAGCCAAAGAAAATTGGGGTTTGTTTGCCTTTTAGAAATTCGTCCAAATCAAAAGGTGTGGTGGTTTCAGTAATAAGCTCAACTTCATCACGCATTTCAGCAGCCACATCACTGCCTAAAATTTCATCAAGCTGCGGATTGTTAATACCATCAATGATGATATTTTCACCAATTTCAGAGTTTTTACCGGCCTCATACAAATAGACTCTGTCCTCAAGTAAATGCACCACACCTTTAAAGCGCTTACCCATGCCAATAGGCCAAGTAATAGGCGCGCATTCAATGTTTAAAACAGTTTCTACTTCGTCCATTAAATCGATTGGCTCTTTACCTTCACGATCAAGTTTGTTGATAAAAGTCAAAATAGGGGTGTCACGTAGACGACAAACTTCCATGAGTTTAATGGTGCGCATCTCAACACCTTTGGCCACGTCAATCACCATGAGTGCTGAGTCAACGGCTGTTAAAGTTCGGTAAGTGTCTTCTGAGAAATCTTCGTGTCCTGGGGTGTCAAGCAGGTTGATCACGTGGTTGTCATAATCAAACTGCATGATGGATGAGGTAATAGAAATACCTCTTTCTTTTTCCATTTCCATCCAATCAGACGTGGCATGTGTGCTGGCTTTTCTGGCTTTAACGCTACCAGCTGTTTTAATCGCACCTGCGTAAAGCAACAGCTTTTCGGTGACGGTAGTTTTACCAGCGTCAGGGTGAGAAATAATCGCAAAAGTACGACGCTTAGCAACTTCACTCATGTGTTAAGACTCTCCGGTAATAATTAGTTCAACACCGGCTTCATCAAACATTGCTTGCGAGAGTTGAACGCTTTCGTTCCAGTTATCGAGCTCTTTGGATTTCTTAATCACTACTTTTTTGATGCCGACTTGAATAATGCCTTTGGCACATTCTGAACAGATGGGTAAGCCGTGCACATAAAGCGTTGCTCCATCTAATGAAGTGCCTGAATAAGTAGCATTGTAGATGGCGTTCATTTCAGCATGAACGACAAATTTGTATTTGGTCTCTCGGTGATTGTAGCGTTCATCAGTGTCATGAATACCACGAGGAAAGCCGTTAAAACCCTGAGATAAAACCTCTTTTTTGCTACCAACAGTAACCGCACCTACTTGAGTAGATGGGTCTTTTGACCAAGTAGCCACTTCAGCAGCCAAGGCTAAATAACGCTCATCCCATTTGTTTAATTTGCTCATGTTAGCGTATTTTAATAGATGCTAGACTAATCAGTACTAAGATTAAAGTAACCATCCAAAAACGCACAATAATCTTTGGCTCAGACAAGCCTTTTTGCTCATAATGATGATGCAGTGGCGCCATGAGGAATATGCGTGTTTTGGTGCGTTTGTACCAACCAACCTGAATCATGACTGAAAGTGTTTCAGCCACAAACACGCCACCCATAATAAACAGCAAGATTTCTTGGCGTACGATAATAGCAATAACGGCCAAAATTGCACCCAATGATAATGAGCCAACATCACCCATAAAGATTTCAGCAGGGTAAGTGTTAAACCATAAGAAGCCCAAACCTGCGCCGATAAGCGCTGCACAAATAACAAATATTTCACCAGTGCCAGGCATGAATGGCATATTGAGATAGCTGGCAAAGTTATAGTTGCCACCAATATAGGCAAAAATTGCCAATGCGCCTGAAATCAAAATCACCGGCATAATCGCCAAGCCATCCAAACCATCGGTTAGATTAACAGCGTTAGAGCTGCCAACAATCACAAAGTAAGACAGCACAGCTAATCCAGTAGCACCTAAAGGGATAGTCCAATCTTTAATAAATGGAATCAGTAAGTCAGTGGCAATTGGTTGCTGTGGATTGTTAACTAGCCAAATGCCAATAATAATGGCACCTAAAGATTGGGCTAAATATTTTTGTTTAGCACTCAAACCATCAGACGATTGTTTTTTGATTTTTAAGAAATCATCGGCAAAACCAATCCCACCAAAAATAAGTGCAGTCACAATAATGATCCAAAGATAGGTATTGTGCCAATCGCCCCAAATAAGAATACTACTAATAAAAGCAAATAAAATCATAACACCACCCATAGTCGGTGTGCCAGCTTTGTCTTTATGTGTTTTTGGGCCGTCTGTACGAATCACTTGCTTAATTTGATATTGCTGAAGGCGTGCAATAAAAAAATGACCCAAGGTTAGGCTAATAAATAAAGCAGCCAACATTGCCAAAACGGCACGAACGGTTAGGTATTGTAAAACACCAAAACCTGGATCAAATTCGGTAAGAAAGCTAATTAATTCTAAAAACATATTAGTCTAGGTCGTTAATAGAGAGAAGTTCTAAATTGAAGATTAATAACGATTCTTGAGAGAGTTTGCCACGTGCACTATCGCCATAGATTTGCGCATAACTTGCAATAATAGTGCGTTTTTCACCAATAGCCATTTCAAGTACTGATTGATCAATAACGCCGATAATTGTGCCAGAGCCTGCGGCGAAAGGCAATGGTTTGCCTGATGGGCGCATATTAGTGCCGTCGTCTAAATCAATAGATAAGTTGACTTTAACCAAATCTCCTGACTTGGGCGAATCGCCAGTACCTGTTTGGTTGATTTGCACATAATGACCCGCCTCTGTAGCTTTGGCATTAGGATAATTATCCTTAGCAAAGTTAACAAGCTTTTCACGTTTTTTGGCTTGTTTTTCTAATTCTTTTTCTAAGAATTTTTGATTGTGTGCTTGAAAAGCTGCTTCATCAGTTTTGAAATTATTGGCATTATCGCCTACACGAATAATTTTTACCTTGCGAATAAAATCATCTTTCTTAATGGTGTTAACCACATTCATGCCTTTGACTACATGGCCAAAAACTGTGTGTTTACCATCTAGCCATGGTGTTGCCGTGTGCGTGATGAAAAACTGAGAGCCATTAGTATTTGGGCCAGAATTAGCCATCGATAAAATACCGCCTTTGTGATGAGTTAGATCGGTGATTTCATCAGCAAATTGATAGCCTGGACCACCAGTGCCGTTACCTTCTGGATCACCACCTTGAATCATAAAGTCGTTAATAACACGGTGAAATTTTAAGCCGTTATAAAAAGGCTTGCCAAGTTGTCTATTAGAATGTTTGGAACCCTCAGCTAAACCAACAAAATTAATAACAGTTAGCGGGGTTTTTTCATGGGCAAGTTTGATAATTATGTCGCCTTGATTGGTGTGTAAATTGGCGTACAGACCGTCATCTAATTGCGCTTGAGATTGGAATGATAAAAATAGGCTGAAAAATAAGGCTAGAATTCGCATAATTACCCCTAAAAAGAAAACTGATATGTTACCAAAGTTGCGACTTGCAATCAGTTAAAATACCCCACATATAGATAACAATGTTATCGATTTAAAATTTAGGAGAAAGTTGTGTCTTTATTGATTACTGATGAATGTATTAATTGCGATGTTTGTGAGCCAGAATGCCCAAATGAAGCCATTTATATGGGCGATGAAATTTATGAAATTGATCCTGATAAATGCACTGAATGTGTTGGTCATTTCGATACGCCACAATGTGTTGAGGTTTGTCCCGTTGATTGTTGCCTGCCGGATCCTGATCGAGTGGAAACGGATGAAGAGTTGTTGGCTAAGTTAGCATAACAAAATAAACATGCACAAAAAAGGCGACCTAACTAGGTCGCCTTTTTTGTTTTTGATGATTAAGGTTATTTGCCTAATGCATCTTTAAGTGCGCTTAAGCACAAAGCAATGTTTTCTTTTCTAGAGGAGTGACCCATCAAACCAATGCGCCATACTTTGCCCGCATAAGCGCCAAGGCCTGCACCGATTTCCAAGTTGTAATCGTTAAGCAGTGTTGAACGTACTTTTGCATCATCAGCGCCTTCCGGAATAAAGACTGAATTAAGCTGTGGTAGGCGATTTGCCTCATCTACTAAGAAGTTAATACCCATGGCTTCAAGACCAGTTTTTAATTCTTCATGGTTTTTTTTGTGACGTGCCCAAGAATTTTCCAAGCCTTCTTCTGAAATCATCACTAAAGATTCGTGCAAACCATACAGTGTGTTGACCGGTGCTGTGTGGTGGTAAGTTCTTTGTGCGCCTTCACCCCAGTAGCCCATAACTAGATTTAAGTCTAAGAACCATGAAGTTACCGGTGTTTTACGGTTTCTAACTTTGGTTAATGCGCGTTCATTGAAACTAACAGGGGAAATGCCAGGCATGGCTGAAAGACATTTTTGTGAGCCTGAATAAATGGCATCAATTTCCCATTCATCAACGCGTAATTCACTGCCACCAAGTGATGTTACTGCGTCCACAATAGTAATGCAATCATTGTCATGTGCAATCTTACACAAAGCTTTGGCATCAGATTGAGCACCTGTTGAGGTTTCCGCATGAACAAAAGCCAATAGTTTGGCATCCGCGTTGTCTTTTAAAGCTTGCTCAACTTTATCGGTTGATACGGCTGATCCCCAGTCATCTTCAACAACAACAGCTTCACCGCCAAAACGTGTGATGTTTTCTTTCATACGCATACCAAATACACCATTAATACAGACGATAACCTTATCTCCAGGCTCGACTAAGTTGGCAAAACAAGTTTCCATGCCAGCAGAACCAGGTGCAGAAACTGGCATTGTTAATTCATTTTCAGTTTGAAAAATATATTTCAAGCCCTCCTTGGTTTCATTCATCATGCTGACAAAAACTGGATCTAAGTGTCCAATCGTAGGTCTCGCCATTGCGGATAAGATTCTAGGGTGTACATCAGAGGGGCCTGGGCCCATCAAAGTTCTAATAGGTGGATTGAATGATTTCATAGTCTTTTTGTGGTTAATCAATTAAAAGAACTCATTATAATTGCTTGCATGTCTGTCATCCAAGAATTATCTTGCGCTCTACCTAAGGGTATTGTCATTACTGGTGAGGAAAACACACGCCCATTTGAGTGTGACGGCTTAAGCGTATATCGTCAAAAGCCTTTGGCAGTGGTTTTGCCTGAGAATGTTGAACAAATAAAACAAACGTTAAAAATCTGTAAAGCCAACAACACACCTGTGGTTACTCGTGGCGCGGGCACAGGTTTGGCTGGCGGTGCTATGCCGTTAGAGCAATCGATTGTATTAGGATTGTCAAAACTCAATCAAGTTAAATCGATAGATGTAGAAAATCAGTTAGCTATTGTAGAGCCAGGGGTTAGAAATATTGCGATTAGTGAGGCAGTTGCGCAGTATGGTTTGTATTATGCACCAGATCCATCATCACAAATTGCTTGTACGATTGGCGGTAATGTGGCTGAGAATTCAGGCGGCGTGCATTGCCTTAAATACGGACTCACTGTACATAATATTGAATCATTAACAATGCTTACTATGGATGGTGAAGAACTAACTTTAAGTCGCCAAGATGATGGCATGGGTTTGTTAGCACTAATGAATGGATCTGAAGGCTTATTGGGAATCATAACTGAAATCACGGTGAAGCTTACTCCAACACCACAACTCGCTAGAGTGGTAATGGCAGCCTATGATTCGGTACGTGATTGCGCCAATGCTGTGGCTGATATTATTAAAGCCGGCATCATTCCAGCAGGCTTAGAGATGATGGATAAATTTGCCATTGAAGCTGCCGAAGGTTTTGCAGGTGTGGGTTACCCGCTTAATGCCCAAGCATTATTGTTGTGTGAATTAGATGGTACCCAAGATCAGGTGCAAGCAGAATTAGACAGTGTCCTGAAAGTGCTTGCTGGTGCATCCACTTTAAAAGTATCGGAAAGTGAAGAAGAGCGTTTGAATTTATGGAAAGGGCGAAAGTCAGCATTTCCAGCAGTTGGTCGCCTATCACCTGATTACTACTGCATGGATGGCACCATTCCACGTCGTCACTTAGCGGATATGCTTGAAAAAATTAATAAACTCTCTCAAAAATACCAACTCAGAGTGGCGAATGTTTTCCATGCGGGAGATGGCAACTTACACCCGTTGATTTTGTATGATGCCAACATTGACGGCGAGCTAGAAAAAACTGAAGAATTTGGCACCGATATTTTAAAACTTAGTGTGGATATGGGTGGTACTATTACCGGTGAACATGGTGTTGGCGTTGAAAAGCTTAACGCTATGTGTCATCAATTTAACTCAAAAGAATTAGAGATTTTTCATAAAATCAAGCAAGCTTTCGACCCAGGTTCATTGCTTAACCCTGGCAAAGCGGTGCCATAATTACACCGCTGTGCTGAGCTAGGTGCAATGCATGTGCAACATGGCGAGTTGCCGCATCCAGAGCTGGAGCGATTCTGATGACAGATAGGATTGAACAACTACAAACATTGGTTCAAACATCACAGAGTTTACATGTTAGTGGCGAGCTGTTGGATTATGCTGGCGTAGTGGAATATTACCCAGAAGAACTAGTGATGACGGTTAAGGCAGGCACTAGTGTTGCTGAGGTTAAAAAACAACTGAAGAAAAATAAACAATCCTTAGCTTTTTATACTGAAGATGACAGTGATACTATTGGTGCTGTATATGCGAATGGCGCTCAAGATATCTCGGATAGTGTTTTAGGTGTACAAATTATTGATGGCACTGGCGAGCTGTTAAATTTTGGTGGCCAGGTGATGAAAAACGTTGCTGGTTACGATGTAGCACGTTTATTAGTTGGCTCTAAGGGTAAGCTGGCTATGGTTACACAAATCAGTTTCAAGGTGTTGCCAAGTACTTATGTTGGCGAATTAAACGCACCTGTCAAGTCAGACAAGGCCTCAGTCTTACGAGATGAGATTGAGCAAAAATTGAAGTCAGTTTTTGATCCACACAACAAATTCAACTGATGCAAACTAGCCATATTCACAATCAAAAAGCCAATGATATTATTCGTAAATGTGTACATTGTGGTTTTTGTTTGGCCACTTGCCCAACTTATCAACTCTTGGGCGATGAATTGGATTCACCGCGTGGGCGTATCTATTTAATTAAATCCTCACTTGAGGACAATCAGTTTTCTGATCAGAGTATCAAGCATCTTGACCGTTGTTTGACTTGTCGATCTTGTGAAACGACTTGTCCATCAGGGGTTGAATATGGTCATTTGCTTGATATTGGTCGTGAGTTTGTTGAACAAAAACGACCAATTTGGCAAAAGATAATACGTTATTCTGTGCGTAAATTACTCACCACGCCGGCTTTGTTTAATCCAATTGGTTTGATGTTTAGACACTCAAAAATACAAACCCAAGCTTTAATTCCAAGGAAGAACCTTGGAAAGGTTTTGTTATTAGGTGGTTGTGTGCAGCCGGTACTTGCGCCAAACATCAATCACAGTATTAAAAACATTTGTGCCAAGCTCGGTTATGATGCGATTGAAACCCCACAAAAACAATGTTGTGGCGCAGTGGATCAGCATTTGAGCGCAACTAAAGATGCCCTTGTTAAAGTTAAAACTAATATTGATAGCTGGCTTAAATTTGACGTAGATACGATTATCTCCAGTGCGAGTGGCTGTGGGCTCATGGTGAAAGATTACCCGTCTTTATTTGATGAGTCAGACCCGTATTATCAAAAAGCAAAACAAGTCTGCGATAAAACCCAAGATATTGCTGAATTTTTAGTGGATAAAGATTTGAGTCAGCTCAACTTAGAAAAAGCCAATATTTCTTATCATGAGCCTTGCACCTTACAACATGGGCAAAAGCTAGCCGGTTTGGTTAATTCTATCTTGCAGCAATTGGGTTATACACCAGCGCCCGTAAAGGGCTCACATCTTTGTTGTGGCTCGGCAGGCACGTATTCAATCTTCCAGCCAAAGCTTTCACCAGAACTAAAGATTAACAAATTACAGAATTTGCAAGCATCTAATCCACAAATGATTGTCACTGCAAACATCGGTTGTTTAATGCACTTGCAAAAAGACACTAAAATACCCGTCAAACATTGGATTGAATTATTGGACGTGTG
>JAERTA010000092.1 GCA_016845205.1 Gammaproteobacteria bacterium | reverse complement strand
ATAGATAAGCGGCCAAAAAAGCCATAAGGTACATCAATCCGTACCAGTAAATTTTCACAAAACCCAAGTCTAGAGCGACGGGATCAAAGTCAGGATAAAGCATTCAATGCAGTAACAAGTTAGAAGAGTGGGCTTTGCTTTTAATGTTGAATGGCCATTTTAGATAACAAAAATTTTGTAAAAAAAAACCTGATTCACTAATTATTATCTAGAAACTTTCTATTACATTCAATCTGAATTGGCAACACCTTTGTTTCAAACAATTCATTAAAGTTTTCTCGGTTTGCATCCTTCAAAATATTATTAATCTTTTCTGTTGATTTATTTATCTCTGATTTAATAATTTTTGTTGCCTCTTCAGTTGTTATTTCAGTTGCTAACAAATCACTTAGAATGGTTTTATACCAATTCAATTGGACCGACTTAATATGCTTCACATCTTGTTCTTGACCGGGCGCACTTCTTGCCATTGCCAAAGGGAAGTTATATATATACATTGAGTCTGCCGCACAATTTAGTTTATCTTGTATGGAATGATGGGAAACAGCCAAAGACTGTAGACTAATAAAAAATGAAACTGCACTTATGATTAAGACTTTCATAAAATTATTATATCTATTTTTTACCTCAGGTTAATTAATTTGAATTAAAGGTATCGAAAATTTATAATTACCCTGTACATCAATTATTATGTGAAATTCACACTAGCTACATAAGGTGCTTCGTATTGACACCAAGGAGGATTTGGAGATTATAATTAAACATTATTTTATCAATCTTTAGTCAATATGAAAAAAATTTCATTCACTGTTCTTTCACTATTATTTTTATCAAACATTGCTGGTGCTGTCTCTATTGAAGGCTTAAGAGCAATGGCACAACAACAAAATCAAAAAGAGATAGGTCAATTTTCTCTTAATTCTTTTTCTGTAGAAGATATAAATCAAAACATCATCACGCTAAAATCACTAAACTCTAAGTCAACCGTTATCAGTTTTTGGACAACCTGGAGTCCCGCAGGGTCAGATACTATAAAAATATTGTCTAGTTTTTTTAACCAAAACAAAGATAAAATTAATGTCATTGGCATGAATTACGAAAATATTAATCATGAAGAGCTCGTTAATTTTGTTCAGACTAACCAAATCTCCACACCTATTGTTCCGCTAGATAGTGGAAATTACCAACAATTCGAAAGCTTTCCTTCGGTTGACATTATCCCGACGACTTACATCTTTAACAAAGAAGGTAATCTTATTGATCGATACGTAGGTGAGTTAGATCACGCGCTTCTATCTAAATACCTATAACCTTCAAATTTAACAGTGAATTCTTGCACCAGCCTGTCTGATTGACCCTATTTTGTTATTATTTTAAGTTTTTCTTATTAGATTTTTTTATATCAAAAAATCTCCCATTAAGTGTACAAAATCTGCACGAAATAAGAAATTTTAGATTAATGAAAGACCACGAAGGCCTTATGTTGTATGGTGCGCTCGAGGTGATTTGAACACCCGACATTTGGCTTCGGAGGCCAACACTCTATCCAGCTGAGCTACGAGCGCATATTTGCTACGTCTACTCATTAAGATAGGAAGCTACCAAATCTAACTAAGTGTAAAAGCCTTTTGTAACAGTATATTCCAGCCATTATCACCTTTTAAAGTTATTTGAAATTCCTTACGTAATACACGATTAATTATACCATACATACTTGGTCAACTTGCTTCCATAAAGTACAAAAAGTACACTAAATTACGCTCTAGTGTACTTCAAATGTACTTTAAATATGATAACAAAACCTCAGATTTATGACCCCACCCCACCCTTTTATTCAAGAAGGACGGCAAGGGAAACTGACCTTTATCTAAAATTCAACAATTTCCATAAGATAATACTATTAGCTAACTTACTTTCAATTATCTTTCGTTGACACTCAATCTCTAAAGCTGAGCTACGGATATTATTAACACAGCCAACAAAGGAAGTGGAATTATGACCCCCAGCAAACTGTTGCTCACAGTAACCATTCTCTATCAGCTCCTCTACAATATCTTCTAAGCCTTTTATATAGTCCTCAATATTAATATTTATAGATTCTAGATTTAATAGTATGTGTTCTTTTATCCAATCAGGTTGGCTTACTACCGACTTGTCTCTATTAGCAAACCAAAGACTGTCGTACACATTATCAATCCCAGTTCTGACATTACCCCACAATACCTCTTTAAAGAACTTGTTTAGTTGTTCTCTAGCCTTGTCCGCTAAAGGGTCTTCAATAGAATTCCCATTAAACCTACTGTCATCTGATAGTGTTTTTATACTTGAATAAAGCTCATCTTGTATCTCAACTACTGAGCGAGTAAATTCTAATAGTTTAGGACCAACTATGCCTGAAACCTCATCGTAGAGCTTTCCATTAGCTTTAGCTGCTATTTCGTTATTACGTTTGATGTGTTGTAGTGAATGCATTATGCACCTCCTTTTTGAGTACTTAAGGGCAAATCCCAAGGCGTACAATATAGAGCAACCGCCTAGCTCATTAGGTGAGCAAATCCTTGTTAGGTGTAATTATACTACTTCTTTGTCTTTGTAAAGATGTAGATGGCAATAAGTACTGTCCACACA
>JAERTA010000091.1 GCA_016845205.1 Gammaproteobacteria bacterium | reverse complement strand
ATAATCACGTATGCCAATATAGTCAAGCTCTTCTGGGTCGCTAAGGCGATAGCAGTCAAAGTGGTGAATACTGACAATGCTGTTTTCATAACTTTCTACCAAAGAATAAGTGGGGCTTTTGACGCGATCAAAGCCAAAGTTTTGAATAAAGCCTCGAGCAAGAGTGGTCTTGCCTGCACCCAAGTCGCCTTCAAGATAGATTACAAGCGCTTTATCTGTGTTTTTTGCACATTGTGCCAGTTGTTGTGAGAACTGTTTTGTCGCATTCTCATCATCTAGATTGAGATTCAAAATAGCTGCCATAAATAAAAGCTAAAGACACTGACTAAGACACCCCCTTCAAAGCGGTTAATAATGTGTTCTTTTCTAAATTTATATGAAACGATAAACAATAGTACGGTTAGTAAGAACATAACTGGATAGTCTCTACTCATCACTTCTTCTGGTACGGTGCTAGGGTGAATCAAACCTGGGATAGCTAATACAGCAATTGTGTTGAAAAGGTTGGAGCCAATGACATTACCGACTACCATATCAAATTGTTTTTTAAGTACGCTGGTAATAGAGACTGCCAACTCTGGCAGACTGGTGCCAAGTGCAACCACAGTTAAACCAATGATTAAATCAGACACTTGGAAGAACTTGGCGATTTCAACACCACCCCAAACCACCAGTTTTGCACTGGATATAAGTACCACCAAGCTAAAGAGTAGCATGCCCCAGATTTTCCCTGTTTGGTCTTTTTCGACAACCTGTTTAAGTTCATCAAATTCGTGATTTTTATTATTTTTAGATTCTTTTAATGTGTAAGCCAAAAATAACACCAAAAGTAATGACAAAATGAGTCCATCAACAAAATCAAGGCGCCCATCACTGAGTAGTAGACCTACACAAAGCGTGGCGACCATTAAGAAAACCCACTCTTTTTTGAGGATGTTGCCACTCACTTCAATTGGCATAATAATAGCGCTAACACCCAGTACCAGGGCGATATTGAAAATATTAGAGCCGATGGCGTTACCAATACTTAAGCCTGTATTTCCATCCCATGCGGCCAACCCTGAGACCAGCATTTCAGGAGCAGAGGTGCCGAAGCCAAAAATAATCAAACCAATAATGAGTGGCGATACTTTAAAAATATTGGCAATTTTTGCGCCATTGTCAGTAAATTCGTCTGCACTCCAAATTAAAAGCGCAAAACCTGATAATAGTGCAATAATTGGTAGTAGAATAGCGGTCATATTTTTTAAGTTGTTTGAGCTTTTGCTTATTATAAAGGGATTGGACGTCAATGAGTGAAACAGAATTTTTAATTGGTCGTAGTGGCTTAGACCTACAGGATGATTTTTATCCAGATGATTTGCCATCTGACTGGCGTTTTGATTATTACTCCGCCATGTTTAAAACCCTGTCTTTGCCAATTGATACCGACGAGGATCTTGATCAAATTTTTGAAGACATGGAGGAGACTGATGAAGAGTTTGAGTTGGTATTGTCAATCAAAGAATCTCAATTGCTTGATACTAAGCAACTAAGTCAATTGTTAAGTACTGTGGTTGATTACCAGCAATACTTTACTTTATTTTGTGAAGTTGATAAAGCACCAAATGAAGCTGTAATGGCATTGTTATCAGATTATCGACTTTGTTTTCAATCATCTAAACCACTCAAGCTTGGTTTGAAAGAAGCCAAAGTTAGTGATCAAAATTTGAGTTTTACTCAATATCCAATTTTGTATTCATCAGAAGTTTGGAACGAAAAACAAATGCGTGCTTATCTTGAAGAAGTCTCAAGTATTAACACCAAAACCATATTGATTTGCAAGTTTGCGGAAAGTGCGGCACTAAACAAAATTCGTATCATTGCTGAACTGTTAGGGTTTTAATATTTTGAATATTTTATTAACAAGACCGCTTAATCAAGTTAAACCATTAGAATCATTGGTAAATGAGCGTGGCCATCAGCCACTTTTATTCCCAACTTTAAGAATTGAAGCCTTAAAAAGCGCGCCTTTAAAAGAGCGCTACGATGCGGTTATTTTTATTAGTGCTAATGCAGTAGAATATGGCTTGGAAGCGCTAAGCTCTTTAGATCATCGCCATGATCAAATTTTTGCAGTCGGCTCGGCAACGGCAAAAAAGTTAAACGACCATGGTTTTAAAGTGGACGCTTTTCCACAAACCAAAGCTTCTAGTGAGTCATTATTAGCAATGCCTGAGGTGAGCGAACTGTCAGACAAAGATATTTTAATTTTTCGAGGCAAGGGTGGTCGAGAAACCTTAAAAGAGGGTTTAGGCAAAAATAACACAGTTGAGTATATTGAAGTATATGAGCGCACTCAATGTAAAGTTATGCCTTTTCACCAAGCGTCGTTGAATCAGTTTTTAAAAAGCGATCAAGGTATTATCACCATTACCAGTGTAGAAAATCTATCCACTTTGATGGCGATGGTTGAACAAATGGATGCTGATGCGCTTGAGCTTATCAAGCAATATTCATTAGTTGTATTGAGCGAAAGAATTAAAACTTATGCGCAATCGGTTGGTTTTAATCGGGTTGAAGTGGCACCACAAACCAATGATGAGGGGCTTGTTCGAGCAATAGAATCAAGTTTATAAAATTCTAATACACTTGACAAATGTATAAAACATAGTTAATTTGTCAACTATAGCTTATTTTTTTTGGGAGAGAAGATGGTTAAGTTAAGCGTATCAAAAGCAGCGCGAATGTTAGGTATTAGTCGTTTTGATATTCAAGATCAAATCAACAGCGGTAAATTACAAACACATGAAGGCTATGTCACCACAGATAGCTTAAGGTTGGCGTATCCAAATGCCAGCTTACACTCTGAGCAAGACAAACATATTCAGAAAATGCAACAAATTAAAGATGATGCCTTGTATAAGTCGGGTTCAGTTGATGCTGTGCATGCTGAAAATGAAAAAGCTTATGTCAGTGCCATTGCTGCCTTAAAGTCTAAACTTTATAAAGAAGAGATTAAAAACCAACATTATGAAATGGTTTTTGAAGAGTTGAGTGAGCGTTTAGAAGTGCTTGAAGCTTGTTGTCATTCTCAAGATAGAGAGGCGTTACACAAACTACAAGGCTGGGTCAAAACCCAATCTCATTAAATCTAAATTAAACTTTTAGCAATCGATAGTGACGGCTCAGTCCGGTTCATTGAATAAAAATGAAAGTTATCAACACCTTGGTCTTTAAGTGTTTGGCATAAATTAGACACGACCTCTGTGCCAAATAATGTCAAAGACTCTAGATCATCTTCATAAAGCTTTAGTCTTTCCAAAATCCATTTGGGGATTTCTGCCCCGCACAAATTAGAGAATCTAACCAACTGCGTGTAATTGGTAATTGGCATAATACCTGGTGTGATTGGTGCATCAATGCCTAATTTTTCTACTTCGTCTTTAAACCTAAAGTAGGCGTCGGCATTGTAAAAGTACTGAGTAATAGCACTGTCTGCCCCTGCTTTGATTTTATTGGCAAAGTGCTGAAGATCAGCTTGGATATTTTTTGCCTGCGGGTGTGCTTCAGGATAAGCCGCTACCTCAATATGAAAGTGATTGTTGTATTTAGATTTAATAAATTCAACCAATTCATTGGCATAATGAAAATCACCAATATCACGTACACCAGATGGAATATCACCTCGTAGTGCAACCAGTCGATTAATGTTAGCAGCTTTATATTGATCAAGTAGTTCGATAATTTTTGATTTTTCAGAGCCAATGCACGATAAATGTGGCGCTGCAGGAACAGCGTCATTAGCTTGAATATCTAATACAGTTTCAAGTGTGGCTTCTTGCGTTGTGCCACCAGCACCAAATGTTACTGAAAAATATTCTGGATTAATGGTGCTTAATTCTTGTCGAACTTGCGCTAAAGTTTGTTTGCCTTTGTCAGTTCTTGGCGGGAAAAATTCAAAACTTGTTTTCATCAGCGTCTAACGTTAGTTCAAAATACGCTAATTATAGCTTATTTCGATAATGGTAGAGCTTTTCCCTTTTAATGCCAAGTCCTTTGTAATCGGGTAAAATAATCCAATTTACTTAAGTTGAGATAAAGACAATACGATGTCAAAAAGTGATTATATTGAATTAGAAGGTGTGGTGAAAGAAAAGCTACCCAATACAACGTTTACAGTTGAGTTAGAGAATGGTCATAGTGTATTGGCCCATATTTCTGGAAAGATTCGCAAGCACTATATACGTATTTTGCCTGGTGACAAGGTTACCGTTGAAATGACACCGTATGATTTAACCAAGGGTAGAATTACCTTTAGGCATAAGTAGAATTTATCATTGCCGATGTGGTGGAATTGGTAGACACGCCGGATTCAAAATCCGGTTCCTCGCGGAGTGACGGTTCGACCCCGTCCATCGGTACCAAAATCAATAGATAAAAAAATAACATGGAACAACAAACAGACTTAATAGCAGAAGCAATCAACCTAACCCTATTTGGCATGGGTTTTGTGTTTGTGTTTTTAACTTTATTGGTGTTTGTTACGAAAGCCATGTCAATTATTATCCAAAAAATGAGCAAGCAGTCGTCTCAAGACGATGAAACTCATCATGACGACAATTTAAGCTTGAAAGACGAGCTAGATGAAGAAACTAAATTTGTCATTGAGCAAGCCATTAAGATGCACAGAGGGGCGTAGGTAATGTTAAAGTTTTTAAAAAATATCACCAAAAAATCTAATAATGCACAAGGTAAACCTGTTGAAATTACTGAACTGGTTTTTAGAGATGCGCATCAATCATTGTTTGCAACACGTATGCGTATCGATGACATGCTGCCAATTGCAGATAAATTAGACAAGATTGGTTATTGGTCAATGGAATCATGGGGCGGTGCAACTTTTGATTCTTGTATTCGTTATTTGGGCGAAGATCCTTGGGATAGAATTCGTGAGATTAAAGCCGTTATGCCAAACACGCCTCAGCAAATGTTGCTTAGAGGGCAAAATTTACTAGGTTACCGCCATTACAGTGATGATGTAGTACGAAAATTTGTTGATCGTTGTGTTGATAATGGTGTGAATGTTTTTCGTATTTTTGATGCGATGAATGACATGCGCAATCTTAAGACAGCGACTGACCAAACCATTAAGTTGGGTCAGCATGCACAGGGTACATTGTCTTATACAGTTAGCCCGGTACATACCATGCAAACTTGGATCGACATGGCCAAAGAGATTGAAGACATGGGTGCGCACTCGCTTTGTATTAAAGATATGGCAGGTTTGTTGCAGCCGTATGTTGCCTATGATTTGGTCAAAGAGTTAAAAGCAGCGGTTGATATTCCAATTCAACTACATGCACATGCAACTACAGGTCTTTCTACTGCAAGTATCATTAAAGCGGTTGAAGCTGGTATTGATCGTGTTGATACAGCTATTGGCTCTATGAGTATGACTTATGGTCATTCAGCAACTAACTCTGTTGTGTCTATTTTAGAAAATAGTCCGAGAAAAACGGGTTTAGATTTAGAAAAACTAGAAGAGATTGATGCTTATTTCCGTCCAATTCGTTGTAAATATGCGCAATTTGAGGGCTCGCTTAAAGGCGTGGATTCACGTATCTTACTTTCGCAAGTGCCAGGTGGCATGCTAACAAACATGGAAAATCAACTTCGCGAGCAAAATGCCACAGACAAGATGGATGAAGTTTTGGCTGAAATTCCTCGTGTACGTAAAGATTTAGGTTACATCCCGTTAGTAACACCAACTTCACAAATTGTTGGCACACAATCAGTGCTCAATGTATTAACAGGGGAGCGCTATAAGACTATTACCAAAGAGTCGGCCGGCATTTTAAAAGGTGAATACGGCGCAGCACCAGCACCTGTTGATCAAGCTTTGCAAGCTAAAGTGTTGGAAGGTGGTGAGCCTATTACTTGTCGTCCAGCAGATAATATTGCACCAGAGATGCATATTCTTGAGCAAGAATTTGACAAAATTGTGACTGATAAAAACATTGCTTTGGCTGACAATAAAGTCGATGATTTATTAACTTACGCATTATTCCCGCAAGTAGGTGTTTCATTCTTAGAAAATAGAAATAACCCTGATTTCTTTGAGCCAGTACCACAATCAAGTGACATCTGTGCAAAACCAGACAGCGAAGAAGGTACTTATACGGTTTCATTTAAAGGCGCTTCTTACACTGTTGAAGTGTCAGCTGGTGGCGACGTTACTTCAATGAAGACAGCCTCAGATGCTGCAGAACCGGCATCTGAGGCTGCTGAAAAAGAGATTGTTACTGATGTACCAGCAACAGGAGGCGAAGCAATTGGCGCACCACTCTCTGGTAATATTTGGAAAGTAATGGTGGCGCCAAGTCAAAAAGTTAACGAAGGCGATATCTTGGTTATTTTAGAAGCAATGAAAATGGAAACTGAAATCAGGGCGGCTAAAAGTGGTGTTGTTACCGACATTAGCGTAAAAGAAGGCGACACTGTAACGGTAGGCCAAACTTTATTAACACTCGCATAATTTAACATGGAACAATTAAACACACTTTGGATTAATACAGGTTTGTATCAAATGGCTTGGGGTCAAGGTCTTATGCTATTGGTCGGTATGTTGCTTTTGTACTTGGCTATTGTTAAAAACTTTGAGCCTTTGTTGTTATTGCCGATTGGTTTTGGTTCGATTTTAGCCAACATTCCTGGTGCTGGCATTGCAGAAGGTAGTGGTATTTTGCATGTATTTTATGTTATCGGTATTGAGTCAGGCGCTTTTCCATTAATTATCTTTATGGGTGTGGGCGCGTTGACAGATTTCGGTCCATTATTGGCTAATCCAAAAACACTCTTGCTTGGTGCAGCGGCACAATTTGGTATCTTTGCAACGCTTTTAGGTGCGATGGCTTTAACAGCGATAGGTATATTCGATTTTAGTCTTACGGATGCTGCTGCTATTGGAATTATTGGCGGCGCAGATGGCCCAACCAGTATTTATGTGGCGAGTAAATTAGCGCCAGAATTATTAGGCGCAATTGCAGTGGCTTCATACTCCTATATGGCATTAGTGCCACTCATTCAGCCGCCAATTATGCGCGCTCTAACAACAGAAAAAGAACGTCAAATTGAGATGGTACAACTTAGAGAAGTTTCTCAAGCAGAAAAAATCATCTTTCCAATTATGTTGTTGATGTTGGTGGCTTTATTATTGCCAGATGCAGCGCCATTACTAGGTATGTTTGCTTTTGGTAACTTAATGAAAGAATCAGGCGTGGTCGATCGTTTAAGTGATACGACGCAAAATGCTTTGATTAATATTGTAACTATTTTCTTAGGTTTGGCGGTCGGCTCAAAACTAATGGCTGACAAATTTTTACAACCTGAAACATTGGGTATCCTGCTATTGGG
>JAERTA010000090.1 GCA_016845205.1 Gammaproteobacteria bacterium | reverse complement strand
CAGAAAATAACGCAGTAAAAAAGCAAAAGATGATGCAAAAAAAGTATAAAATACCCACTCCCTTGCTTGATCACATGGTGTGGCAAGCTATTTTTATAATAACCATAAGGAGAAAGAACTCATGAGACACTATGAGATAGCACTTATTGTGCACCCTGACCAATCATCACAGGTTGGCACAATGATGGACAAATACAAAGAAATGATTACTGCTGACGGCGGTAATATTCACCGCGAAGAAGACTGGGGTCGTAAACACCTAGCCTATCCAATTGATAAAATCTATAAAGCGCATTACTTAATGATGAACATTGAGTGTGGTCAAGAAACACTTGACAAGCTAAATTACAACTTCCGTTTTAACGACGCTATTTTAAGAAATTTAATTATTTCTAAAAAAGAAGCGATCACTGAGCCTTCAGTTATGATGAGCGCTAAAGACGAAGACAAAAAACAAGACAGAAGATAGGAAATTATTATGGCTAAGCAACAAAAGAGAAAACGTAGACCTCAAATTAAAATCAACACTTTTTGTCGTTTCACCGCTGCAGGCGTTAAAGAAATTGACTACAAAGATGTAGACGTACTACTAAAGAATATTGACGAAAGTGGCAAAATTACACCATCAAGAATGACAGGCACCAGTGCCAAGTTCCAACGTCAACTAACAACTGCAATCAAAAGAGCTAGATTCCTAGCATTGATTCCTTATACTGACAAACACAAGAAATAGGAGTTAATCATGCAAGTAATTTTATTAGAAAAAATTGGTAAATTAGGCAACTTAGGTGATTTGGCTAATGTTAAGTCAGGCTATGCACGTAACTTCTTAATTCCACAAGGCAAGGCTAAGCCAGCAACAACGGCTAACATGGCTGAATTTGAAGCAATTAAGGCTGATTTACAAGCAAAAGAAGCAGCTGCATTAAAAGATGCACAAGCTAAAGCTGACGCTATGTCAGGTGTTGTTTGTACAATTACAGCAAATGCTGGCGATGAAGGCAAACTATTTGGCTCTATCGGTACAGCGGATATTGTTGCTAATTTGGCAGCCAGTGGCCATGAAGTTGAAAAACGCGATATCAACATGCCAGAGGCAATTCGCTATGTTGGTGAGTACGATATTAGCGTCACTTTATACACTGATATTAGCGTTGATGTTAAGGTTGTAGTTGAAGCTTCAGAAGACGAAGAATAACTAACCTTTTAACTTAAAAACTGCGTTAAAATTAAAACCCTCGAAAGAGGGTTTTTTATTATTTAAACAACGTGCATGGACATCGAAAACGCTAATATACCGCCAAATTCACTTGAATCAGAACAATCTGTACTTGGTGGATTGTTGCTACATAATGAAGCTTGGGAGCAAGTAGCCGATGCACTAACAGCTGATGATTTTTATAACGCCTCTCACCGTCTTATCTTTAGCGCTATCTCTCTACTTTTGGAGCATGATGACCCTGCTGATATTCTTACTGTTAAAGAGCGATTAAAAAAAACAGGTGAAGAAGAATCAGTGGGTGGTTTTGCCTATTTAGCACAAATTGCTGAAAACACTCCCAGCGTTTCTAATATTAAAACTTATGCAAAGCACGTGCGCGAGCTTTCCGTTTATCGCCAACTTATTATTGCCAGCCACGAGATTGCAGACACTGCTTACCACCCAAAAGATATTGAACTACAAGAGCTTATTGACCTTTCTGAGCGAAAGATATTTAACATTGCAGAGCAAATTACTCGTGGAAAGCAAGATGTTACCAATATAAAAGAAATTACCAAGAATGTGGTAAATACAGTTCAAGAATGGGCTAAAAATAAAGGTGGACTAACAGGTTTAGAAACAGGCTTTACTGATTTAGATGAAAAGACTTCAGGTTTGCAAAATGGTGAATTAATTATTATTGCAGGACGGCCTTCAATGGGAAAAACAGCACTTGCTATGAATATTGTTGGTAATGTCGCAATTGAGCAAAATAAACCAGTATTGGTTTTTTCACTAGAAATGCCTACCGAATCTTTGATGCTTCGTATGATTTCTTCATTTGGACATATCGACAGTAAAAAAATTCGTGCAGGAGAATTAACTGAGACTGATTGGAATAGTTTTAATCACGCTGTTAGAGCTATGGAAAACAACGATATTCTTATTGACGAAACACCGTCTATCACCCCAACTGAAATTCGTGCAAAAGCGCGACGAATGAAAAGACAATATCCAGAGTTATCATTAATCATGATTGATTATCTGCAATTAATGACCGTGCATGGAAAAAGTGAAAACAGAGTGCAAGAAATCTCTGAAATATCTCGCTCACTTAAAGCGCTAGCTAAAGAAATTGATGTACCTGTGATTGCCCTATCTCAACTTAATCGTGGTGTTGAGTCTCGAAATTATGCAAATAAAGGCCGTATGCCAATGATGTCTGACTTACGTGAATCCGGCTCTATTGAACAAGATGCTGATATTATTGCCTTTGTCTATCGCGACGAATATTACGCTGCCAAAGAGGGGGAAAACGCCAACCCTGATGAAATCGGTAAAGCAGATTTAGAAATCGCCAAGCATCGTAACGGAGAAACAGGCAGAATAAAATTAAAATGGACAGGACAATACACGCGTTTTGATAATTTAGCCTATGACGATCAAATGACAAATGCACCAGATGAAAGTCAAATGGAAGCAGCCTATTTAAATAGTGTAGACAACTTCGATAGGGAAGAATTTTAACTCCTAATAGGCAACTTTATGCAAGCCATTGCCTCTATTTCACAATCAGCATTAACTCATAATTTATCTGTTGTTAAGCGCTTAGCCTCTGGCGCTAAAGTAGTGTCAATGATTAAAGCTGATGCCTATGGGCACCATCTAGATTGCATCCATCCATTAATTGATAACTCAGATATGTTGGCTGTTAGTGAATTAGCAGAAGCGCAGAAATTGCGAGCTATTACCGAGTGTCCTATTTTGCTATTATCAGGCGTCTATTCAGAAGATGAATTGCAACGTGCGATTGATTTGAATTGCCATATTGTTGTACACCATACATCACAAATTTCTATTGTCAATAATACTAAACAAACGGTTAACATTTGGCTAAAAATTGATACTGGCATGCATCGACTGGGTTTGTCTGGTGAAGAATATAAAGAGTGCTTGCCTTTATTTGATAATAATTCATTGGTAGAAATTGCCTGCGTTATGAGCCATTTTGCTTGTGCTGATGAAATTGACCACCCAATGAATAAAACTCAACTTGATCGCTTTGAAGCGTTAACAGCTAAAGAAAATACTCGGTCGATGGCAAACTCTGCTGCAATCCTCTCTCAAGCAGAAGCTATCTTTGATTTTGTACGCCCTGGCATTATGCTTTATGGTGCCTCCCCTTTTAACACACCCAATAATCAGCTCAAACCGGTTATGAAACTCTCTGCACCTATACTCTCAATCAAAACCTTACAATCTGGTGAATCCGTTGGTTATGGTGCTACTTGGACAGCCGATAAAAACACCACACTGGCTGTGGTTGGCATTGGTTATGCTGATGGCTACCCTAGGCATGCCAAAAATACTACACCTGTATTAATTAACGGTGTGTTGTGTCCATTGGTTGGTCGTGTGTCGATGGATCTAATTTGTGTAGATATTAGCACCACAAAAGCCAATGTTGGCGATAATGCTGTTTTATGGGGTGATGAGAAATTACCTATTGAGGTTGTTGCTCACAATAGTGACACCATTAGCTACGAACTACTCACTGGGTTAAATGCTCGTGTTAACTTTGAATTAGCACCGTGAGTCAAAGCTATCATTTAATTCAAATCAGTGATTGCCATATCGATGATAAAGTAGAGTCAATGGGAGTAAACACTCACGCCAACTTAACTTCAGTTATCAATATTGTTAGCAAACAAAAATGCGATACTTTACTAGTTACAGGTGATCTCGCCCATAACGGAACATTGGGTTCTTACCAGATGTTGCAGCATATGCTTACACCAATTGTATCTAAGATCGTCGTGCTAGGCGGTAACCATGATCAAATAGAAAATCTAAATCAAATTTTCTCAAAGCAACTCATTTCCAAATTTAGCTTAGGCGACTGGGAAATTGTTATTATTGATTCAACTCAAGCATTAAAGACCAGTGGCTATGTCACTAAACAAGCACTTGATCAACTTAATCATGATTTGCAAAATAGCAAAGCTAAGTACAACATTGTGGCGCTACATCATCCCATCGTTTCTATGCAATCAAATTGGGATGATTCACTCTCATTAGAAAATGCAGATGAACTGTTCAATGTGATGAATAAATACCCTAAAATAAAGGCTGTTTTGTTTGGTCACGCTCATGAAGCCGCCGAATTTAATAAAGATAATTTAAGGATAATTTCGTGTCCATCAACCGCGCTACAATTTAACAATGAAAGTAGAATTGGGTTTAACTATTACACATTGCATAATAATGGCAAATTAGAATACAACACACAATGGATTTAGAAACAACACTCATCAGAGATTTATACAGGCAGCAAAAGCCAAAAAGCTATGCTCAGGTTTCTGATCTATTTGAAATCAATTTTAAAAAAATATCACAACTCATTCCTTTGCTGCCGATTATTTCGCATCACAGTGTTGCCAAGTGCTCAGGTGAACATGACTTGCATTTATTTGTAGAAGAAAAAACCCCTTACACGACAACCTTTATTCTTACTCATCAGCTTGACTCTCCTGCGGGATCAATCAACCGACCTGATATTAAATTTAAAGTATATTTTGATGCTAATTTGCTCGAAGTAATTTCAGTCTGTAACGAAACTACGCTTAATAGTAACCACCCATTCTTAGCCAAGTGCTCTGATATGGATATACAATGGGAACTCAATACTTTTATCGAAAGATGGCTAGATTATTGCCTAAGTAAATATAAAGGAACATCATGGCAGACGCTGTAGATCCAAAAGCTGAAGGAAAATTGGTTATTGCAATCTCGTCAAGAGCTTTGTTTGACTTAGACGAGTCGCACCAAATTTTTAAAGAGCACGGTGTAGAAGCTTATGCCAAACACCAAGAAGAAAACGAAGAAGTGATTTTAAAACCTGGTGTTGGCTTTACTTTGGTTAAAAAACTATTAAACCTTAATACCAAGCAAAACCCAATTGACGTTATCTTGCTCTCTCGCAACAGTGCTGATACTGGTTTACGCATCTTTAATTCGATTGAACATTATGGGCTTAACATCTCACGAGCAGCCTTTACCCGTGGCGAAAGCACACACACTTTAGTTGGTGCTTTTGAGGCAGACTTGTTTTTATCAAGCAACTATCAAGATGTGCAAAAAGCACTAGAATCAGGCTTTGCCGCTGCCTCTATTGTGGGCTCTGGGTCAAACGATTCTCACGACACGCAACTGCGTATTGCTTTTGATGGTGATGCTGTCATCTTTTCAGATGAAGCAGAAAAAATATACCAAGAAAAAGGCATTGAAGCTTTTGAAGAAAATGAAAAAAATTCAGCCAATGTCGAGCTCAAGGCTGGGCCTTTTAAATGCTTTTTAAAATCTCTACACAAAATTCAATCTGCCTTTCCTGTAGAAAATAACCCCATCAGAACAGCACTAGTTACAGCTCGATCTGCCCCCTCACACAAACGTGTCATTCACACCATGCGAGAATGGGGTATTCGTATTGATGAATCCTTCTTTTTAGGTGGGCTGGACAAAGGTATTTTCTTAAAAGAATTTAGTGCAGATATTTTTTTTGATGATCAGCACAAACACTGTCAATCTGCCTCTCAATACGTACCAACAGGGCATGTCCCAAGTGGCATCAGCAATGAATAAATCAGACTATTTTTAGACCCAAGCCTTGCTTGGGTCTAAAATTCAAAATCATCATCAGTTAATAAAACACCTTTATTATTAGCAAAATGAATTGAAGCTGCCTTGGAAAAGGATTTGTATTGATCCAGCCCTCCAGACTCAGATAAAACAAAATCTATTTCGATCTTATCGCAAATACAATCCCCTAATTCAGTTGAAAAATATTCGAAGATACTAGATTTTACTAATTTATTTTTTGGATTAATTTTATGATGCTTATAATTTAAGTTTACATAGCTCGCAACAGTTGATAAAGAATAATCTCCGCTTATATGGTTAGCCTTAAATTTTCCTTGAAATAAAGAACCATTTCTATTGTGTTTTTGGTTGAAAAATTTAGCATAAGAAGTTGATAACCTCTGCATAAATTTAGACACTCCATCATCAGTTTCTTGTTTCAACAATAAATGAAAATGATTAGGCAATAAACAATATGATACGATACTGACCAAACTATCACCTTCATCCATCCACACTTTTTCTTTGTGTCTTTTTCTTTTCATTTTTATAGCATTATTTACTTCAGTGCTATTTAAATCTTGCAGTCTTCGAAAAAAGAAATAAATTTCCTCTTCATCTGTAAAGATTTCTCTTTTATCTACACCTCGATTAAATACGTGGTAATACTCACCGTTAGTTAATGGTGTTTTTCTGATTGACATAAAATCATTATACATTGACCCAAGCCTTGCTTGGGTCAAAAACGAATAAATCAAATTAATCCAAGCTTTTTCATGGGTAAAATAACTTAATTAATCTTTAATAACGACTATGTCTAACAAAATCCAAGCCATTCGCGGAATGAACGATCTACTTCCCAAAGATTCTGCTTTGTGGTTGTCGTTAGAAAAAACAATCTTTGATTTGTTTATCTCCTATGGTTTTAAAAATATTCGTACACCTGTGGTTGAAAAAACCGATACTTTTTGCCGTGCCATTGGTGAGGCAACTGATATTGTTGAAAAAGAAATGTACTCTTGGAAAGAGTCTAATGGTGAAAGCTTAAGCTTAAGACCTGAAGGCACTGCAGGTTGTGTACGTGCTATGATCGAACATAATCTACCTAGAGAAGGCATTCAAAAAGTCTTTTACCAAGGTGCTATGTTTCGACATGAGCGCCCGCAAAAAGGCCGCTACCGTCAATTCCACCAAGTTGGTGTTGAAGTGTTTGGCGCTGATACTGCTAAAATAGACGCCGAACTCATGGCGATGACACACTCACTGTGGCAAAACCTAGGGTTAAAAAACGTTACTTTAGAAATCAACACTTTAGGGTCGGCCGAAGCAAGAGCAAACTACCGCTCTGTATTGGTGGATTATTTCACTGAGCATAAAGACCAGCTAGATGAAGACTCTACGCGACGTTTATCATCAAATCCGTTGCGCATTCTAGACAGCAAGAATAAAGACATGCAGTCTTTAATTAACGCTGCACCCAAGCTCATGGATCATTTGGACGACGAATCCGCCAAACACTTTGATGAATTTAAAGCCTATTTAGAATGCCTAAATATTCCTTATGTTGTCAACACGCGTTTGGTTAGAGGGTTAGATTATTACAATCGCACTGTGTTTGAATGGACAACAACCGATCTTGGATCACAAGGCACTATTTGTGCGGGTGGTCGTTACGATGGCTTAGTAGAAAAAATGGGTGGAAAGCCTACGCCTGCGGTTGGCTTTGCCTTGGGTTTAGAGCGTTTAATCTTGCTAATCGAAGAACAAGGCTTATTAATTAATAAAACACCTTTATCAATCTATATAGTGGCACTAGGCGAAAATGCACAGCTTAAATCGATGCAAATTGCTGAACAACTGCATCATGCATTACCTGAAGCAATACTTTATAATGACATCACCCTAGCCAGCTTCAAAGCTCAATTTAAAAAAGCAGATAAAGCCAATGCTGACTACGCTCTGATTCTAGGTGAAGAAGAAATACAAAACAATCAAATCGCAATTAAACCGCTCAAAGGCCAAGGCGAACAACAAACCATGGATCTAGAAGATGCGATTCAATATTTTAAAAATTAAGAGAACCATTATATGAAAAATTTTATTGAAGTCGGAAAAACTGAAGACGAGCAAGCCGAACAAATAAAAAGATGGCTTAGAGAAAATGGCCCTCAAATAATCGCCGGTGTGGTTATGGGTTTGAGTGCTATTTGGGGTTTTGACTACTATAAAAACTATCAACACGAACAGTCTGTTGAGGCGCGTTCTTACTATCTTTCAACAGTCACTAATTCAAATAATACACAAGCTTTAGCCGCCCTACAGAATGATCACGCGGATAGTGGTTATACACAGCAATCTATCTTAATGAGCGCAAAACATGCTGTATTGGCTGGTAACTATCAGCAGGCACTTGAGCATTTGTCGCCTTTGTTAAATACTGAAAATGAATTTATCGCACATACGGCCAAGCTAAGATCAGCTGCTATTTATTTACAAATGGGTAATTATGATCAAGCACTAGCTGTACTTGGTACAGGTGAAAATCCAGCTTTTAGTGGCTTATATAATCACACCAAGGGTGATATTTACTTGTCACAAAACAACATTGAATCTGCCAAAAAACACTACGAACTAGCGCTAGGTCAATTATCAACCGATTCAGAATTAAAAAACTTAATTCAAATCAAATTAAACGATCTTAATTAACGCTTTTTCTACGTTGTGGGCTTACCCGTTATCTCATTAGTTGGACGCCCAAATGTTGGCAAGTCCACACTATTTAACCGTTTAAGTAACTCTCGTCAGGCTTTGGTCTCTGACTTTGAAGGCTTAACACGTGACCGCCAATATGCAGAAGTCTTGCTAGATGACGACAGCGATACTTTCGCTACTATTATCGATACTGGTGGCTTAACCAATGAAGACAACGTCGTTGATAGTGGTATTCAAGGCCAAGTATTAAGCGCCTTAGAAGAGTCTGATGTTATTTATTTTATTGTTAGCGCTAGAGATGGTGTTATTGGTCTAGATCAAGAAATTGGCGCACAACTGCGTCGACTCAAAAAAAATATCATTCTTGTTTGTAATAAAGCTGAAGGTTTAGATTTAACCTTGGCTGCAGAATTTTATGAATTAGGTTTAGGAGAGCCAGTCCTAATTGCAGCTGAGCACGGCCAAGGTATTGCAGAATTAATCGAACATACTCTGCCGCTCTTACCCAAAGTGACTGATAATGAAGAAAATGATGAAGATATGGATGGTATTGCTGTTGCAGTATTAGGCAGACCTAATGTAGGAAAATCCACACTCATTAATCGAATTTTGGGTGAAGAACGTGTACTAGCAATTGACTTGCCAGGTACTACTCGTGACAGCATCTATATTCCTTTTGAACGTGAAGGGCAAAAATACACACTCATTGATACGGCTGGTATTCGCCGAAAGCGCTCTACCCATGAAAAAATTGAAAAATTCTCAATTATTAAGGCTATTGATGCGCTAGAAAAATCGCACGTGGTTATCTTGGTATTAGATGCACATGAAGGTGTGACTGAACAAGATGCCACCCTACTTGGTATGATTGCTGACAAGGGTAGAGCTTTAATGATTGCAATCAATAAATGGGATGGGTTAGACGACTATCAAAAATCAGAAGTTAAACGTAAGCTAGAAGTTAAACTCTCATTTGTTAACTATGCCAGTGTTCATTACATTTCTGCTTTGCACGGTTCTGGTGTGGGCAAGCTATTTGCTCCTATTCAAAAAGCCTATCAAAGTGCGGGTGAAAAGCACCCAACTTCAATACTAAACAAAATCTTAGAAAAAGCCAACCAAGGACACCAACCACCGCCGGTTAAAGGTCGAAGATTAAAAATCAAATATGTTAATCAATCCGATGTGTTTCCGCCCACCTTTACATTCCATGGTAACCATTTGCAAAGCGTGCCAAATGCTTATGAGCGCTACTTAAAAAATCTATTTATGAGAGAATTAAAGCTCACTAATACGCCGATTAGAATGGAATACAAAAGCAGTGAAAATCCTTTTAAAGACAATAAGAACGAATTAAATGCTAGGCAAATCGTAAAGAAACGTCGTCTAATGCAGTTTATTAAGAAGCGGAAGAAACGCTAGAATAACTGGCTTCTTTTGTATTTTTATCTAAGCTAATTATTAATTCACAATACGAATTTTCTAAAATCTTAGCTTGCGATGGATCATCACTACAAGCACAACCTGATAGCACTTCACAAAAGAACACGCCAGTTTTTACTTCAACCCTATCTCGTGTTTCAACACTAGATAATATTATTGGCTCAATCGTTGTTTGATCAATGACCGCACTGTGATTACAGCAATCTTTTAAAGGCAATACACCAAGCTCTAATGACTGAACAGCTTGTTTAAAATATTGTGGAAACTTATCATCGCCCCAATACGCTAAGGCTTGGTCAAACATTACGAAGACAGAATTAAATTATGTGCCTCAGACGCCGCTTTAATAAAGCTTTCAAATAATGGGTGTCCATCACGTGGACTTGATGTAAATTCTGGGTGGAACTGACAAGCCACAAACCAAGGATGATCTTTAATTTCAACCATCTCTACCAATGTAGCATCAATTGAACGGCCTGAAATCGTTAACCCTGCCTTTTCAATTTTTCCAATTAACTGATTGTTAACTTCGTAGCGATGGCGATGACGCTCAGTAATCACATCTTTTCCATAAATTTCTTTAGCATTCGTGCCTTTAACCAATGCACATTCCTGACCACCTAAACGCATCGTGCCGCCAAGATCAGAGTCTTCATCTCGCGTTTGCACACTGCCATCTTCTTCTTGCCATTCAGTAATTAAACCAACGACTGGGTATGGTGTGTCTTCATTAAATTCAGTACTATTGGCATCATCCATATTAGCCATATGGCGTGCATACTCAATCACAGCTACTTGCATACCCAAACAAATGCCCAAATAAGGCACCTTGTTCTCACGAGCATATTTAACCGTTGCAATCTTACCTTCAACACCACGATTACCAAAACCACCTGGTACCAATATAGCGCTCATTTCACTTAAGCAGTCTGTGCCATTTTTTTCAATCTCTTCAGAATCAAAATAATGAATATTGACTTTAGTTTGTGTGTGTACACCCGCATGTAGCAATGACTCTGACAATGATTTGTAAGCTTCAGTTAAATCCATGTATTTTCCAACCATGGCAATATCAACACTATGCGTTGGATTCTCCAGCTTATCAACAACACTATTCCACTCACTTAGATCTGCATCTTTACAATCAAGACCAAGCTTTCTAACAACAACATTGTCTAAACCTTGTTCATGTAGTGCTTGTGGCACTTTGTAAATCGTATCAACATCAAGTGAAGTAAATACCGAGCTTTCTTCTACATTGGTAAATAGGGCAATCTTTTTGCGTTCAGCTTCAGGCAACTCTTGTTCTGAGCGACAAATCAAAATATCTGGCTGAATACCAATACCTCTTAACTCTTTCACCGAGTGCTGCGTTGGTTTGGTCTTCAATTCACCTGCCACCTTAATGTAAGGTAATAGCGTTAAATGCACAAACAAAGTGTTTTCACGGCCAACATCAAGACTCATTTGTCTAATCGCTTCCATAAATGGCAAGGATTCAATATCACCAGCTGTACCGCCAATCTCTACTAATGCCACATCTGCGCCTTGCGCACCTGCCATCATCAAGGTTTTAATCTCATTGGTAATATGAGGAATAATTTGAACGGTTGCGCCCAAATAATCACCACGGCGCTCACGCTCAATCACGTTTTCATATACACGGCCTGCTGTAAAGTTATTTTTCTTACCAAGCTGAATACGCACAAAACGCTCATAATGACCAAGATCAAGGTCGGTCTCAGCGCCATCATTGGTTACGAATACTTCACCATGCTGGAAAGGGCTCATAGTGCCAGGATCAACGTTAATATACGGATCCAACTTAAGCATGGTAACGTTAAGTCCGCGAGATTCTAAAAGTGAAGCCAGAGAGGCTGAAGCGATTCCTTTGCCTAAAGAGGAAACCACACCGCCAGTAATAAAGATGTATTTTGTGCTCAATTGAAAACTAACAAAGTTGAAATGGTTATGATACACAAAACTGTGTAGAATATGGGCGTATTAAATCATAGTAAATATCGATGCAATATAAACAGTTTTTTTCAAGGCTTTTTTTCTACCTAAAAGCGCATATTGGCAAGCTCATTTTTACCTCGGTAATGATGATGTTTGCAACGGCACTTGAAAGCTCTATCCCTGAAATCACTGGCCGTATTGTTGACGAATTGTTTGCCGCCGAGCGCGACCAACAAATTGCTTTAATTTACGCCTTAGCGTTATTTGGTGTGATTGTCCTTAGCTCAATCTTTGCAATGACTTCTACTGCTGCCAGCTCTTGGGTGTCTAATAAAGTGATTATGGATTTGCGTGTCGATATGTTCGCAAAATTATTAAAGCTACCTAAGTCTTACTTTGACAAACACCCTACTGGAAAAACCCTGTCTAAACTCACTTTTGATGTTGAACAAATCGCAGCAGCAGCTTCAAGCATTTGGCTAGATTTTATCAAGTCATCGATGACTGTTATTATCTTGGTTGGTTACTTATTTTATAAAAATTGGCAACTGAGTTTAACCCTGATTATTTTATTGCCATTAGTATATTTAGCAGTTAAGCTTTCGTCTAATCGTATGCGTAGCTCATCCCAAAAGGTGCAAAACTCAATGGGTAGAATGACACACCTTTTAGATGAAAATATCTCTGGCAGCTCTTTGGTTAAAATCTATCACGCACAAGATCAAGAAAGCAATAAATTTAACGACCTAATTAAAAGCATTCGTCAACAACGATTCAAAGTCGATATGACGGGCGCATTTAATACGGGCTTCGTTAATATTTTAATTGGCCTATCTTTAGGAAGTGTGGTGTATTTTTCATCCACCTTACTAGCCATGAGTGCCGGTGAATTCCTGTCATTCTTTACAGCGATGGGCATGTTGGTTAAACCAGCTAAAAGCCTAGTAAATATCAACAAGCCACTACAAACTGCAATGGCTGCTGGTGAGAGTGTCTTTGGGCTTATTGATGAAGAGGAAGAACATAATAACGGCACAAAACAACTTAAAGATGCCAAAGGCGCGATTAAGTTTAAAGATGTGTCATTTGGTTATTCTAATGACGCTAGGGTTTTAAACGACATTAACTTAGAGATCAAACCAGGTGAAACCGTTGCTTTGGTAGGTTCAACCGGTAGCGGCAAAACCACCATTATTCAACTATTGGCTAAATTCTACTCGCCAAACTCTGGCATGATTACCATTGATGGGGTTGATATTAGCGAATTTGAAGTTGATTCATTACGCTCACAAATTGCTTTTGTTGATCAGAATGTGCGCTTATTTAATGACACAGTTAAAGGTAATATTGCGCTAGGCCAAATCGACACCATGAGCGATACCCAAGTACAACATGCGGCTAAAGTTTCTAATGCGCATGAGTTTATTCAAGAGCTTAGTGATCAATTCGACACTGAGATTGGTGAAGACGGTACCAAGCTTTCTGGCGGACAACGCCAGCGCCTAGCAATTGCTAGAGCGATTGCTAAAGATAGCCCTATTTTGATTTTAGACGAAGCCACTTCAGCGCTAGATTCTGCCACTGAAAAACAAGTGCAAGCTGCCATTGATGAAATGCAAAAGGACCGTACTACCATTATTATTGCACACCGCCTTAGCACCGTTCAAAAAGCTGACAGAATTGTCGTATTACGCCGTGGTGAAATTATTGAACAAGGCTCACACAAAGATTTGATTGATGCGAAAGGTGAATATGCTTCGTTATACAAGCATCAATTTGAGGGCTAATTAAGACTTAGTTACAATCATTTTGTGCTCTAACATATCACGCATAGAATAACCAATGCCGCCGATCCCATAGCCAGAATGCTTACGCCCTGCAAACGGCATCCAATCCACTCTAAAAGTAGTATAGTCGTTAATCATCACAGCGCTTGCTTCAAACTTTTTCGCCACATCCATTGCTAAAGACGAATTGTCACTAAAAATAGATGATTGAAACGATACATCTAAACTGTTAGCTTGCTCTATTGCCTCATCAATGGTTTGATAACCATAAACACACACAACAGGGCCAAAAATCTCTTGAGTAGATACTTTTGAGCTCTTAGCCGGATTAAGCAAAACAGTTGGCTCATAGCTAACCTCATTAATACGCTTACCGCCAGTGATTAAAGTTGCACCTTCAGTAATCGCTTCATTTACCCAAGCTTCAATTCGATTGGTCTCTTTTGGTAAAATCAATGGGCCTAAATCACTGTCTTCATTGATCGCATCACCTACTATTTGTGTCGATGCAACATCGGCAATTTTTTGAGACAACTCTTCAACTCTATCTTGTGGCACATAAACTCTTTGTACAGAAACACATACTTGACCAGAGTGATACATACTGGCTTTCACCACACCATTCACAAAAGCCTCTTCATCATGATATGAATCAAAAATAAGTGGTGCAACACCCCCATGCTCTAAAGCGCAGCGTGTACCTGGTGCTAATTTTGATTTTAAATACCAGCCCACTTTGGCAGAACCAATAAAGCTAAAAAAACCAACTCTTGGATCGGTGACTAATTTTTCAGAATTATCTCGATTTGTGAGCGCCACTTGTACCCAGCCATCTGGCAACCCAGCTTGCTTGATAAGTTCAGCCAAGCGCAAACAACATAATGGGGTAACCGACGCCGGCTTAATAATGACCGGACAACCTGCAGCCACTGCAGGAATTATTTGATGAATGCTTAAATTAAGCGGATGATTAAATGCGCTCACTGCAACTACAACACCAATTGGCTCTAGAATAGTAAATGCCTCATGGCCAGCGCCTGCAGCACTTAAATCCATTGGTATTTCAACACCCTTGCTATTTTCAATTTCGCTAATAGCGATGTGTATACCATTAACAGCGCGTGTGACTTCAACACGCGCATCTCGAATCGGTTTACCGCCTTCGTTGGCAATTAAACGTGAAAAATCTTCATGTTCAGCATCAACCAAATCAGCCAATTTTTGCAAAATACCAACACGTTTGCTCACACTTAAACAGCCGCCTTTATGCAAAGATTGAGCAGTTGAAAGCATAGCATCGACTTGAGCACCATCATGCATCTCTAATTCAGTCAATATCTCGCCTGTATATGCTTGGTTAACAATAAGTTTTTCTGTTGTCATTATCTTGCCTTAACTATCAAATTGTTTTAAATCATCGAGCAATGTTTTGGTATTTTGCGAATAATCAATTGGCAGATCAACAACATGCACGCCACCATCCTCAAAAGCTTTATTCAAAGTTGGAACAAGATCGTCACTCGATGCTATTCTGTGGCCGTTAGCGCCATAACTCTGAGCATATTTAACAAAATCAGGATTGTTAAAATCAAGTGCAAAATCTGGCAACCATTGTGCTGCTTGCTTCCATTTAATCATGCCATAACCGCTGTCATTAAAAATCAACACTACTAAGTTTAAATTTAAACGAGTGGCTGTTTCTAATTCTTGAGAATTCATCATAAACCCACCATCACCACAGACCGCTAGTACGCGCTTTTTCGGGTACATTAAACTACAAGCTATCGCCACAGGCAAGCCTGCACCCATTGTTGCTAGTGCATTATCCAGTAGCAGTGTATTGGGTGCACGCGTATGGTAGTGACGTGCAAACCACAACTTAAACATACCATTGTCTAAAGAAACAATATCCTCAGAGTCCATCACTTTACGCACGTCTGCCACTACCCTTTGTGGCAACATTGGAAATGAAGGGTCATCATCTAGAGAGTGAATAGCGACTCTCGTACGTTCACGAATTTCATCAACCCACTCAGTATTACAATTAATGCATTCAGAAAACTCGTCGGTTAATCTAGATATTGTGTCACAAATATTACCAACAACCTCCACTTGAGGATAATAGATATCCTTAATCTGTGCCGAGTGAAAATTAATATGAATCACTTGTTGCTCATCGCCTTTCATAATGAACGGCGGTTTTTCAACAATATCATGCCCGACATTAATAATTAAATCAGCCTTTTTAATGGCTTCATGTACATAATCCTTTGAAGAAAAAGCTGCCGTACCAATAAATTTATCAACATTACCACTGAGTGCGCCCTTGCCCATTTGGGTATTAAAAAACAAGATGCCTGTTTTATCCAAAAACTTTGATAAAGGTTCACGAATACGTTTTCTATTAGCACCAGCGCCAACAAGTAGTAGCGGTCTTTTTGCCTGTTGAATGGCGATAGCTGCCTTCTTAATGGCTTTATTTGTAGCAAATAGTCTATGAATCGTTTGCCGAGGAAAAACACTCTCATCTTCAACTTCCTCTCTGGCCACATCTTCTGGTAACTCAAGATGTACTGCACCTGGGCGCTCTTCTTCCGCAATACGAAAAGCGCCACGCACCAAGGCAGGGATTTGTCGCCCATAGACAATTTGATCAGAATCTTTAACCAAAGGTTCCATCATTCTAACAATATCAAGAATTTGAAATTTGCCCTGTAAGCCAGCTTTGATAGGCTTTTGTCCAGTGATCACCACCATTGGCATGGCGCCAAGTTGCGCATAAGCAATCGCAGTGACTAAGTTAGTCGCACCAGGACCAAGTGTAGCCAAACATACGCCCGCCCTACCCGTTAGACGGCCATAAGTCGCCGCCATAAAAGCTGCAGCTTGTTCATGACGAGTCAGGATAAATTTAATAGATGAGTTTCTAAGTGAATCAAGAAGATCTAGATTTTCTTCACCTGGGATGCCAAATATGTACTCAACGCCTTCGCTTTCTAGCGCCTTTACAAACAGATCGGATGCTTTCATACTCCCCTAAGAATGTTGGTCTTAGGGGTTAGCATACCATATTTTTTTATAGCTGAGCTATATTAGGCGAGAGAGTGCTTTTCCAGAGTCTAAAACCTCTCTGACCATCTTGGATGCATCTGCCAATGATTTGGCTTTTTTGGTATGCCAAAGCACCAAGCTGGCTGATAAAACTAACCCATCGTAAAACATGCCTTGCTCACCAGAGAGAGCGGCCTTACCCAGCTTGACAGTGTAGTCTGCTAGCTCAGGAATATTTTGATGCACATCTAGCTCACCTGGAAATGAAATAGCGCGTAGATCTTGTTCAATGCCTAGGGATGCTGGGTCAATATCCACACGATCTTTCTCGTCAGAACCCTCATAGGAAATCATTAAACCTTTTTGACGTAATGATGGCACCACACCACCCTCAACACCACGTATTAATAAAGCACTTTCCATACCAGACGCTTTAACCAAATCTGCATAAATCGGCGGATAAGGCTTGTGCACATAACCCAAAATAGAGTGTGTAGTTTTACCGCGTAATGGGCCAATCAAGGTTTCTACAGTGTTAATAACCGTACGTTTAATCACGCGATCACGTAAAGAAACAATATTGTGTAGACCTTTGCAATAGCTTGCTTGGTCAATATAACTCCAACCAATGGCTGGATTTTCTAATCTTGCCTTAGCATCCGCTGTTGAATGATCAACACTCAGCCCTAATGCCTCGTTAATGTGGCGATGAGTTAAACCAAATTTAGGTGAAACACTGTCTAGACCATGAATGACCGTTGGCAAGCCTAACTCAGCCAATAGCGGTGGCAAAAATGATGAAATAGGAATAGAACGGTTATAACCACTATAAGGATCGCCCAAGTCCACCAAATGCTCAACATCTACTGTTTGCTTGTCGCTCTGCGCCAAAATTGCCGCTAAGATACCTTCATTTTCTTCCATAGTTTCGCGTTTCATACGCAGAGCGATTAAGAAAATAGCTGATTGCACGTCATCAATCTCGCCACGAAGTACGGCTTGCATGCCATCTTTAGCTTCTTCAAAAGCAATATTTTTACTCAAATCAGGGCCAGTTGCCACGCGTTGAATAATAGATTTCATTAATTCTTGTGAGTTCATATCTGTATATATATTTTGTTATTTTCTTGTTTTGTGTTGTAGGTTTTCATATCATCAACATCTTCTTCTGAGGAGTCGCCTGTCGCCAAATCAAAACTATAGCCATGTAATGAGCATTTCACCCGATTACCTTTTAAACAACCTAAAGTAAGCTTAATATCTTCATGTGGGCAACGATTTTCCCCGCAATACAAAGCGCCGTTGTTCATAGTCACAAATAAATCTTTGTCTTTAATATTTACCTCTACCATTGTGCCTTCTTTGGGCGCTTGGTCTAAAACTTTAATCCAACTAGACACTAAAAAAGTCTCCAAATACTATTGCTATCAAGAGACGATGAACACTGATTTAGTTGTTGTTTATAACGCTCGGCATTTTGCTCTACACCCTTAGCAACTTTCATTAACCACGCTTTGGCTAAATAAGATTTTTTATTAAACCCGCCATGACCTTCGTGATACGCTAAATATTGATTGTAGGCATCTGTTTTAGCAATGCCTGATAACTTAGAAGATTGTTTAATATACCAACCAACAAAATCAGCCGCATCTTCAAAATCATCGCGATCAGCGTCTTTATTGCCAGTCTTTAATTGATACCAATCCCAAGTTTCATCTTTAGCCTGTGCAAAACCATAAGCGCTGCTCGGCCTAAACCAAGGCACCACACCAAAGAGTTTTTCTCTTGGTGGTTTCGCATCAGAAGCAAAACGAGACTCTTGATACATAATGGCTAATTGCACATGTGCTGGAGATCCGTATTTTTTCTCACTAGCCCTCACCGCGCGATACCAACTAACTTCTTCATCCATCAAATGGCAAATATTGCTCACTTCAACTGCTGGTGTCGAAAAACACCCGCTTAATAAAGCTGAAAGAAAAATAATTAGTGCGCTTTTTTTCATTAAACTGCCACTGGGAAAAATACTTTGTACGCCACAATTAATTGAAAAATAAACAACACAGCAAACATACCCTTAATGGCACCATCGGATAATGGCGTTGATTCACTAGAAGAAGATTTTTCTAGTTCGACATTAGTTGCTACTAAGCCTTTTTCAGACTCCTCCGCCTGAAACACCACACGTGTATCTGTCTTTAAACGAGACTTGTTATAAATATTTTTTTGGTGAACGAAATATTTTTCACCATCATCACCCGTAATAAAACCATACCCTTTGGTACCAAACTGGGCGACTATGCCTTTTACTTTTTTTGCCATTTTTTACTCTCCGGTCTTGTGCAAACAATAAGCTGCTTTTTCAATAAAATCCACGCCAGCGCGTAGAAACTTAGGCTCATTTTTAATGTCATTAAAACACTGTAATTGTTGACATTCGAACCCTTTGCCAAATAGTGAAACCACTTCATTTTCATCCACTGCAAAAGGTGGGCCACTCATTTGTGATTGCGGGTAATTTAGTGTTAATAACAACACCCTGCAATCATTCGATATTATAGAGTATAAATGCTGTACATATTTTGCTCTTAAATCAACCACTAGCGCGATTAGCGCTGCACGATCATACACCGCAGAAACTGATTTTAATATCGATGCATTCAATGCAAAATAATCACCACAATATAGAGTAATATTCTCACCTTGGTATAGGATAAATTGATCAGTTTGATGAATTGTATAGACAAGATTATTTTCATCAAAAAATTGCTCAATCGCTAACTGACTTAGCTCAACACCAAGCACCTTAAAACCTTGATTAAGCAAATAAACCATATCGTAGCTTTTGCCACACAAAGGCACAAACACCGTATCACCCTGCTTGAGTTTTAAACAATCTATAAACTCAACTAATTTTGGGTTTACTTGGTCTCGGTGCCAGCCCGTTTCTCCTTCTTTCCAACGTTGGATCCAGTCTGTTGTATCTTTCATTAGTCTATAATATTGTTTATGAAAATTAATCGCCCAAGTAGAAAAACCCTTATGCAATTGACGATGGTTATTTTAGCCATCTTTGTTATTCGCATGTGGCAACATCAAGACTTAACCATTGGTCAGGTGCCAAGTTTTACCTCTAAGACATTGAGTGGAGAAATCTTAAACTCCAATCCATTGCCTGATCAAGGTATTTTGGTGCATTTTTGGGCAACCTGGTGCCCTGTTTGTGCCGTGGAAAATGACAATATCCAAGCCATATCTGAGGACTACAAGGTGCTCAACATTGCCATTCAATCCGGCTCCAATGAAGAAATTGCGCAATATGCACAAGAGAATAATTTGAAATTAGATAATATTATCAATGATCATTCAGGCTCTTTGTCTCGTTTATTTGGCATTAAAGGCACACCTAGTAGTTTTATCGTTAACCCTGAAGGCCGCATACAATTTGTTGAGGTTGGATATACCACAGAATTTGGTTTAAGGTTTCGCTTGTGGTGGGCTGGGCTTTGACCAACGATTGGTCAGAAAAACTTGGCTTTGTTTTTAAGCAAGATTATTACCAGCATCTACTTGAATTTCTAGAATACGAATTAGCACACAACAAAACCATTTATCCACCAAAAGATCAAATATTTAACGCTTTTAATCTAAGCAGTTTTCACAACACCAAAGTTATTATTCTCGGACAAGATCCTTATCACAACGAAGCTCAAGCCCATGGGTTGAGCTTTTCAGTACCCGAAGGCACTAGTATTCCGCCTTCACTCAAAAACATCTATCAAGAGCTAGACTCAGATCTTAATATCAAACCCAATAAACATGGTGATTTAACCCATTGGGCCACTCAAGGTGTGTTGCTACTTAATAGCGTACTCACTGTTGAAAAAAACGCACCAGGCTCACATGCTAAATCAGGTTGGGTTGACTTTACCGATACGGTGATTGATATCCTAAACGAGCAAAAACAAAATTTAGTGTTTTTATTATGGGGTGCTTATGCACAGCAAAAAATTGAGTTGATTGATCAAAGCAAACACTTGGTGTTAACCGCAGCGCACCCATCACCTTTTTCGGCGCACAAAGGTTTTTTTGGTTGTAAACATTTCTCACAAGCTAATACCTACCTTAAAATACATAACTTACAACAAATTAACTGGTAACTAAAAAAGGAAACAAGGGGTTGGTATTTTTTTCTTTTACAAGGCAAATGATCAAAATATAAAAGAGCATAGCATTAACTATGTGATTGAATATTTTTATCATTTAACGCCGTTAAAAGTAAAAAATTCAAATCCAATTTAAATAAATGAAATTAGTAATTGACGATGCCTGCTACGCTTTTGACAAAATATTCTCACAATTTGGTGAAATCACCACCATGGCTGGACGTGATATAAATGCTGAATCTGTCAAAGATGCAGATGTGCTGATCGTACGCTCGCGCACTAAAGTTAATCAGGTGCTTTTGGAAGGTAGTAACGTCAAATTTGTCGGCTCAACTGTTGCTGGGCTTGATCATGTTGACCAAGATTATTTAAAAGCAAACAACATTGCTTTCTTTTCGGCGCAAGGCTGTAACTCAATGGCGGTGGCTGAGTTTGTCATCAGCGCCATTGTTAACTTAGCTGATGAATTAAAATTTGACTACACTCAAAAAACTTTGGGAATAATCGGTGTCGGCAATGTCGGTTCAAGATTGGCTGCAAAAGCAGATTTAATGGGCATAAAAACTCTATTAAACGACCCCATCAGACAAGACAATGAAAATTTACCCAATTTTGTCGATTTAGATACCGCGCTCAGCGCTGATATTGTTACTTTTCACACGCCACTAACGTTTGACGGAAAATATCCATCATATCAGCTGCTAAACGAGACTAATTTTCACCATATTAACGATCAAACCATTCTTTTTAACGCTGCGCGTGGCGGTGTGATTGAAGAAAAAATTTGGGAAAAAACCCAAACGATGGCAAACATCATTGATTGCTGGGAAAATGAGCCAAATATTAACCAAAACTTACAAAAAGAGGCTTATTGGGCCACCCCACACATCGCTGGACACTCGGTGGATGCCAAATTTATGGGTAGTTTTATTGTTTACGAGGCTTTGTGCGACTTTAACGGTAAAAACAAGATAAAAACATTATTAATTTGATTAATCCAGGTATTTTAGAGGTGAAAAAAGACAATCTTAAAGACACGCTAAACGAAATTTACGACTTTAAGCAAGACACGGCGGCCATCAAAAATATTGGAAATTTTGAAAATTATCGCCGAAACTACCCTATTCGCTATGAATGGCCTCATTACAACAGCCAAACCACACTACCGATTGTAACATAACACAATGACGAGTTATGTTAGTGCGTGTGCAGTGATCTTCTTAATGATGAATTTAACTCCATCCGCTGTTAGCAAGCTAACCAACGAGATCAAGGCAATTTGAGTAGGCTCAACCATATTGTTGCTGTACGCAACCATGAGGCCAAAAAATAGCCAGAAAAAAGCCCAAATAAATTTCATCACTAATTGTTTCATTACCTTTCCCTATTACTCGTTTCACCCCCTTTAGAAACGAAAAAAACGCTTATTCAAATCTTTTTGTATAAAAGATCCAAATAAACGTCTTTATTTAACGTTTAGTTTCCCCCGTTGGAAACTAATATAAATTAATTATAATATAATAATTTAACAATATCTATACTTTGTCCATTTTATTTTTTAGTTACTTTCCATGTGGTTAACTAAATTTTATTTAAAAGCTTGATTGGCACTACTCACTAATTAAGTTTGCTAAACGACGACGATACGTATTGCTTTGTTCTGGATTGCTGTTAGTGAGCATGTTGCAAATCATACCAATCATTTCACGGGCCGCACCCTCTTTAAAATCTGGCTGATTTTCTTGGATGTAGAACAACTCATTCATGCCTTTTTCAATATCATACTCAGCAATGAAGCAAACGGCTAAGTCAAAACGCGCTTGAAAGTCATCAGATGAGTTAAGCACTTGAGCTTGCAAAGTAGATTTTCCAGCAGTATTTTGTGCAAGTCGAATAAAGTTTAATTGCGAAGAAATAGACAGACCAATATCTAATTTCTGTGCAGATTCAGGCAGTTTATCAAACAAATTTTGTGCCTGTTCAATTTCACCCATATCGATAAATATTTGCGACATATCCAGCGCAACACGAACGTTGCTTGGATCTAAAGTAATGGCTTTTGTTAATAGCACTACAGCAGATTGAGTGTCTCCCGACATATGTTTTTCTCTCGCTTGCTCTCTGAGTTCGTCAGACTCTCTATAAACATCATAATGTTTGAGCAATACGCGCAACTCTTCTGAACGAAGTTCACCCTCTTCTCTTTGTACTTCCACTCCATCTTTAAATACGACAATAGTTGGTATATTGGCAACAGAGAATTTTTCTTTTAGCTCTTCTTGTTCATCAATATCAACCTTTGCAAAAAGAAAATCACCAGGGAATTCTTTTGCCAAGTCGGATATTGCATACTCTGTTTTAATACAAGGCTCAGACCATACACCCATAAACTCAACCAATACAGGAACATGTGATGAATTGTGCACAACAAGGTCTTCGAAATTACTTTGACTGGCCTCAAATATTAATGGTTTATTATCATCACTCAAAACAACTTCCTTTTTTAACTATTTTTTGATAAGATCGAGAGTTGTATAAATAATGTAAAATAATATTTAATTTCTTAATAATAAATATTATTTATGATTAATTACACACTTAAACAATTATACAGTTTTGAGGCTGTTGTTCGCCTTAAAAGCTTTACAAAAGCCAGCAAAGAATTAAACATTACACAGCCAGCTGTGTACATGCAGATACAGCAATTAACTCAAAACATTGGATCTGATCTTGTTAATATTAAAGGAAAGGCGATTACACCAACTTATATTGGTGAAACACTTTACAAGTCTTGTCTTGATGTCATCGCAAGATTAGAGCAAACAAAGGCTGATATCGACCATGCAATTGACCCTAGTGCGGGCCACCTTCAAATAGCTGTTGCAACAACCACCAACTCATTTGTGAGTCGTGTATTGGCTAAATTTAAGAAAGAGTACCCTAATATGACTTTCTTTCTCGAAGTAACCAACAGAAGGTCATTATTGGAAAAACTTAGTAACAATCAAACCGATTTGGTTATTATGGGCGAGCCCCCTTCTGATATGCCGTTAGTAACCCAGCCTTTTATGGAAAATCCACTCATTGTGATTGCCCATCCTGATCATCCATTGTTAAAAAATAAAAGAAATTCTATCAAGGCTTTAAACAACGAAACCTTAATTACTCGTGAACAAGGTTCTGGCACACGTATCACTATTGAACGTATGACCGGTATGAAATTTAACTCAGATATTGAAATAAATTCAAATGAGGCAATTATTGAGGCCGTTCAAGCAGGTCTTGGAATTGGTTTTGTATCGGAACACACTGTAAAGTTAGAACTAAAAAATGGGATTATTAAACAATTGGAAACTGATCAGTTTCCAATTACACGTAATTGGTATGTGGTTCATAATGAAAAAAATACACTCACACCTATCGCTAAACGCTTTAAAGAGTTTATTGTAGAAAATAGTGATTTACAATAATCCAAAAAAAAGGTCTCATAATATGAGACCTTTATAACTAATAAAATAATTATTAATTTACATCATACCTGGCATTCCGCCACCCATACCGCCCATATCTGGGGCAGCAGCTGCAGCGTCTTGCGGAACATCAGTAATCATCGCCTCAGTAGTAATCATTAAACCTGAAATACTAGCCGCATGCTGTAAAGCTGCACGAGTAACCTTAGTAGGATCTAAGATACCCATCTCTAGCATATCGCCATAGGTCTCTGAGCCAGCGTTATAGCCGTAGTTACCTGTATTTCCAATAACATTATTCAACACCACTGAAGCTTCACCGCCGCCATTAGCTACAATTTGACGTAAAGGCGCTTCCATTGCGCGTTTGGTTAGAGCAATACCAATATCTTGATCATGGTTGTCACCTTTTAAACCATCAAGAGCAGAAATAGCTCGAACTAACGCAACACCGCCGCCAGGAACAACACCTTCTTGTACAGCAGCACGAGTCGCATGAAGTGCGTCATCAACTCGATCTTTCTTTTCTTTCATGGCAACTTCAGTCGCAGCACCAACTTTAATAACTGCCACACCGCCAGATAATTTTGCCAGACGTTCTGTAAGTTTCTCTAAGTCGTATTCAGAATCTGTTTGCTTGATTTGTGCTTGAATTTGTTTAACACGTCCATCAATATCGGCCTTCTCACCCATGCCGTCAACAACAACAGTCGCATCTTTTCCAATTTCAATACGCTTAGCTGACCCTAACTGGTCTTCAGTAATACCTTCAAGCGATAAACCAACCTCTTCAGAGACAACCACACCACCTGTAAGAACCGCTAAGTCTTGCAAGATAGCTTTACGGCGATCACCAAAACCTGGAGATTTAACTGCAGCCACTTTAACAACGCCACGCATATTGTTAACAACTAAAGTTGCCAATGCTTCGCCTTCGATATCTTCAGCAATAATTAATAATGGTCTACCAGATTTTTGAGCGATTTCTAAAGTAGGTAATAAATCACGAATATTTGAAATTTTTGACTCATTTAACAAAATATGTGGCATCTCTAAATCAGCACTCATAGTGTCTTGGTTATTCACAAAATATGGCGATAAGTAACCACGCTCAAATTGCATACCCTCAACTACATCTAACTCATTATCTAAACCAGAGCCCTCTTCAACAGTAATCACGCCTTCTTTACCAACCCTTTCCATTGCTTCAGCAATAATATCACCAACACTAGTATCAGAGTTAGCAGAGATAGTGCCAACCTGCGCAATTGATTTAGTATCATCACAAGGCTGTGACAAATCACGTAATGCAGCTACAGCAGTTTCAGTAGCCTTATCAATACCACGTTTTAAATCCATTGGATTCATACCAGCAGAAACAGACTTAACCCCTTCGGCTACCAATGCTTGAGCAAGAACAGTTGCTGTTGTTGTGCCATCGCCAGCGATATCATTGGTCTTAGAAGCGACTTCTTTAACCATTTGTGCGCCCATATTTTCAAATTTATCTTCTAATTCAATCTCTTGAGCAACTGAAACACCGTCTTTAGTAATATTTGGCGAGCCAAATGATTTATCTAAAACAACGTTTCTACCCTTAGGCCCTAGTGTTACTTTAACTGCATTAGCCAGTGTATTAACACCATCTAACATTAAGTTTCTAGCATCTAATCCAAACTTTACATCTTTTGCACCCATATTAAACTCCTTTATTCTACAACCGCAACAACATCATCTTCGCGCATAACAAGAAGCGATTCATTGTCTACTTTAATCTCAGTACCAGAGAATTTACCAAACAAAATTTTATCGCCCACTTTAACATCTAGCGCAACCACGTCTCCACTATCAGTCTTTCTGCCTTCTCCTGCTGCAACAACAACACCTTCAGAGGGTGCTTCAGTTGCTGAGTCAGGAATAATTAAACCACTTGCGGTTGTTGTTTCTTCTTCTAATCTACGAACGATCACACGATCGTGAAGGGGACGAATATTCATTTTTTCTCCTATTTTTGATAAATATTAATTCTCAAAATTACGAATCAATTAACAGAAACGCAATTCTTTCTTAATGATGTATGTAGGGTCGTTTTTCCCTCTTTCAAGTAATTAAAGAGAAATATATATAATTTAATCAATAAACTTTATCTATGATTATGAAAAGACAATTGTCTTATTGTTACACGTAAGTACGCGGTCTTCTAGGTGATATTGCAACCCTTTAGCAAGGGTAATTTTCTCAACATCTTGCCCCATTTTTTTCATATCTTCAGCACTATCGCTGTGATCAACACGAACCACATCTTGCTCAATAATCGGCCCCTCGTCAAGATCAGCCGTTACATAATGACAGGTTGCACCAATGAGTTTAACTCCGCGTTCTGCCGCACGTTTGTATGGATTAGCCCCCACAAATGACGGCAAAAATGAATGATGAATATTAATAATTTTCCCAACGTATTTTTTACACAATTCCTCAGGAATGATTTGCATATAGCGCGCCAACACAACCACATCTGGATTAAAACTATCGACCGCTAAACTCATCTTATTAATATCATCTACCTTTGTTTCGGCATTAATATCCACTTGTTTAAATAACACGTCATACCAACTGGCTAATTTTGAAAGTTTGTTATGGTTAGACAATACGCCAACCACTTCACCTTCAAGCTCTTGCTCGTGATGTCTGTGCAGCAAGTCTGCTGCACAATGCGATGAATTTGACCCCATAATTAAAATTCGCTTAAGTTGAGATGCATCACTAAGGCGCCAATCCATTTTATATTGATCTGCAACAACAATAAATGCACGACGAAACTCATCAAACGAACAATCTAGGGAGTTTGATTCGATTTCAATACGCATAAAAAAGCGCTGATTTTGATCATCTAAATGATGGTGTGCTTCCTTAATATTGCCACCATGCTCAAAAATGAACTGACTTACTTTAGCAACTAAACCATGTGCATCTGGGCAAGAGATTAATAATCGATATACACTCATAGTTTAAGTGCGATACTCCGCATTGATTTTGACATAATCATAAGAAAAATCTGTGGTCCACACACTCTCTTGTGTATCACCCTTGCCAATCTCAATGGTAATAACAAT
>JAERTA010000089.1 GCA_016845205.1 Gammaproteobacteria bacterium | reverse complement strand
GAGATTAAAGATCAAGCTGTGGTTGATTTAAGTGGTGAAACACACCATCCTATTGCTGTTGCTACCGGCGATAGTGCTGATGAAATAACAGGCATGGTATTTGAAATTACCACGCAAGAATTAGCTCAATCAGATGAATATGAAGTTGATGAATATCAACGAGTATTGGGTAGTTTGAAGTCTAACAAGAAAGCCTGGGTATATGTAAGTCTTAGTGAGAGAGGTGTAGCATTTTTCTAGTTTTATTGTAAAAAAAGTTTGACAAACGAATGTTCGTTCGGTAGTATTTGGCTCTATGTCGAATCATTCAACAAAAAGTCTTCGTGGAGATGAATTAAGAGATCAAATTTTATCAACAGCGCTACAGATGTTTGCAGATAAAGGTTATTTCAACACATCCATACATGATATTCGTAAAGAGGCTGGTGTAAGCACTGGTGCGATTTACCACCATTTTAAAAATAAAGAAGCACTTGCAAAGTCACTATATGAATCGCTGTTAATAGAAATAGACAATGATATAAATGATGTTTGCAAGGTGCACACAGGGAGCTATGAAAAGAGTAGAGCTATCATTAAGAAGATGTTCGCACTTACGATGGAAAATCCAATAACTATGCAGTTTATTTTGATGGCGCAACATCGTGAATATTTGCCTGATGAGCCCCCTATTTGTTCTTCTAAGCCTTTTCAGAGTATGAAAAATGTGATTAGTGAAGGAATTAAAAATCAAGAAATTAAAAATATTGATGTCTGGGTAGCTGCGACAACAATGTTTGGCGGAGCATTAAGAATGATGGGTCTGCAACTAGATGGTGTACTCAATCAACCACTTTCTGATTATTTAGATGAAGTGGTTGAGTGTGCCTGGTTAGGTATCAAGCAATGATGCCTATTTTTTTATAACACAAATAACGAACGAATGTTCGTTTTAGGAGGAAGATACAATGAAATTGTTAAGTAGTTTAATGATAGTTATTACACTTGTTTTTTCATCATACGTTAATGCTGGCTATGTGCCAAATGATGAAGATGCATTACAAGGTGTTAAGACAGGGAAAGTAATATTTGATATCAATATGGCAGAACCCAAGAAGATGACACTTTATTTGATGGTTATTCGTCAGACTGTTGATGATCTTAAAAGGCAAGGTGTTAAACCAGATGTAATTCTTGCATTTAGAGGTTTGTCAGTTCGTCTTATTTCAACAAATCGAGAGAATGTAGAGATGGAAGATGAAATTCATTTAGACAAGATCGCAGAACAGCTTGCTGATTTAAATCAGCAAGCTGGTGTTAAGATGGAAGCTTGTTCTGTTGCTACCAGGCTATTTAACGTAAACAATGAATCGTTATTAGATGGTATTAAGCCCGTTGGGAATACATTTGTTTCACTAACAGGATATCAAGCTCAAGGATATGCAAATATTCCTATCTATTGATAATTTATTCAGGTGCAGGTAGCGTAATTTGCATCTGAATAGTATTAATTAGTCTTGGATATTTTTACCAATATTAATTAAGAAAGAAGCGAATGGACCCATGTTGTTCATGGCTTCTCCCATTGGGCCTTCAAACGATAATCCGCCGAATGTCATGTGATACATTGGACCAGACTCACCAGTACCCATTGCCGCCCAGTCTTCCATCGTTGCCATCATTTTGTAGTCAACATCTGCGTTTAACTTAGCTGTTTTAGCACTATCAAAAGCTGCTGCTGCTTTACCATTGTTGTCAATGTGTAGCTCTGCTGCTTTAGCTGTGTCTTTAACAACAACTTGTAATACTTTGTAACCTTTGCCACCATCGTTGAGCGCCCAGCCAGATTTAACCAGCTCAGCAGGGGTAGATGAAGCGTTAAATGTATTAGCAATATTTTGTGCGCTGCCTGCAAAAGCGTTGATTGAAAATAACGCAAAAAGCGTGATTAGTAGTTTTTTCATGGTATCTCCTGTGTGTAGATGAATTCTTCTCAAGTGGTTCGACTTTTGTCAGCTGAAAATTTTACAGTAGGACTTTTTCAATTGCCACAGAGTTAATAAAGTCTTTCTGCCAGTTCTCACCCAAGGTTTGTTCAGCCATCACCTCAACTGGATAGATTGGCTCTACACCCGTAGATGCTTGATAACGGGACAAGCCTTGACGACAAGCAGGGCAGGTGGTTAGCATCTTAATACCTTGTTTAGCTTTTGGTGTACCAATCAGTGCGGTTAAATCTTTTTGAATCTCGTTTTCTTTTTTAAACTTGACTTGTTTGGCGATATCAGCGCGCGCTACGGCAAAGGTGCCGGCCTCACCACAACAACGATCATTGTTAGTAACATCAGACCCCATAATTTTTGAAATCACATCGGCAGAATCACCAGTCTTAATTGGGTCGTGACAGGGTGCATGGTAAAGATATTTTTCATCGGTACTACCCAGTTTGACATCGTTAGCCAATAAGTATTCGTGAATATCGGTGAGTTGAGCGTCTTTAAAAATATCACCCAATTCGTAAGTCAGTAGCTGATCAATACAAGTACCACAAGAAGTGAGTACGTGTTTAATGTCTAAGTAATTAAGTGTATTGGCCATGCGATGGAATAACACACGATTATCAGTAGAAATTTCTTTACTCTTGGCCTCATTGCCAGCGCTAGCCTGCGGATAGCCACAGCACAAGTAACTTGGTGGCAATACGACTTTAACGCCTTGGTGATAAAGCAGGGCGATCGTAGCTAGACCAATTTTTGAATACAGGCGTTCAGAACCACAGCCTGGAAAATAAAACACACTTGGTGAATCGGCATTAGATTTGTCAGGGTGCGTTAAAATCGGAATGGTGCCTGCATCATTGATATCAAGCAAGCTGCGTAATGGCGCCATGCCGGTGTCAGTTGGTAACGGTTTATCTAAAATCGTTACCAACTCGGTTAAAGCGTTAGGATTACCAACGGTTTTATTAGGTTGTTTCTTTAAGAAAGGTTTGGCCAGTCTAGAGGCAAGGTGTTGGGATTTATAGCTAAAGTCAATTAACAGTTTTTTAGTAAGGTTGATTTGCCATGGCTTGGTCATATTTAAATAAGCAATGGAAACTTTAGAAGCAAGATTGGTATGACGCTGATTTTGTTTAACCAAAATATTTTTCATTTTGATTGATACATCGCCAAAATCAATATTGACTGGGCACGGTTTTTCACAACGATGGCAAATAGTGCAATGATCAGCCACATCGTTAAATTCATCAAAATGATTGATCGAAACCCCTCGGCGGGTTTGTTCTTCATAGAGGAAGGCTTCAGAGATGAGGTTGGTGCCAATAATTTTATCACGTGGAGAATAAAGCAAATTAGCCTCTGGCACATGAGTGGTACAGACGCCCTTACATTTGCCACAACGCAGACAAGACTTGACCATATCGTTAATTTCACCAATTTCACTACTTTCTAAGATTAGCGCTTCTTGCTCAACCAATCGTAATGATGGTGTGAAGGCATTATTTAGGCCACTGCCAGGCATAAGCTTGCCTTTATTAAAATGCCCATTTGGATCAATTTGGGCTTTGTAGTCGGTAAATTCTTGTTTAAATTCATCAGACAAGTATTGGTATTTAGTTAGACCAATACCATGCTCTCCTGAAATTACACCGCCAAGATTTGAGGCCAATGTCATAATTTCATCCACCACAGCTTCTGCTTGGTGCAACATTTTGGTGTTGTGTGAATGCACAGGAATATTGGTATGTACATTACCATCGCCAGCATGCATGTGTGTTGCGACAAAAAGACGCATTTCACGGTATTCAGTATGGATTGCTTGAACCGCTTTGCGTATGTTGGTAAAGACATCACCCATGAGTAAATCATTTAGTGGCTGCGCAAATTCATTGATATAGGAAATAACTCGATCACCTGATTGGATGGCTTTAAATTCAGCTGTTTGATTCAGGCTTGATAGTGCATTCTTCCACTCAGTATCAACTTCATTGAGCAGGGTTAGGGCGTGGTTAATTTTGTCTCTAACTAGACTAGAGTCTGGACTAACATTTTGAAAATAAGTTTTAACCGCATCTAGGGTAGCTAATTTGTTTTCAATTGAAAGTCGAATGTTAATGTGCTCAATGCCATTACTGTAATCACCCAGTTTATCAAGTGGAATCACCACATCTTCGTTGATTTTAAAAGCGTTAGTATGCGCTGCAATGGCAGCTGTATTAGCCCTGTCTTTCCAAAATGCTTGTCGTTTCTCAGGTAATTTTGCCACAAAGCATTCACCTTCTCGATCTTGTGTGAGTTGAATAATTTTGTCAACCTGATCATCTAATGAGGTTTGGTTATTAGCGCTAATATCAACCAATAGCACCATTTTTGGTAATTCCGCACGATTGGCTTTAGTGGTGTAATTAACAGCCCTTATATAGCGAGCATCTAAGTGCTCCATACCTACCAGGTCAACATCTTTTGAATCATCAACACTATCTTTAACGGCAACAATGGCAGAGACAGCATTATCTAAATCATGACCAAAGAATTCTAAACACAAGGTATTAATATGCTCAAGTGGTTGATGAAGAATAAACTCAGCCGAGGTGATAAAACCGTCACAACCCTCTTTTTGGATGCCTGGTAAACCATCTAAAAACTTATTGGTTACGTCTTTTCCCAAACCACTCTTGCGCATGTGTGTGGCACTAATGGTTAGTGTTTCGGTTTTGAGTAAGGTTTTTCCATCAGTTTTTAAATGATGGATTTTGAAGCTAACTTCATCCAGCAATTGAATTTTGTCTTGATTGTGATCTAAGCGCTTCACTTGCAACCAATTGCCATCAGGCATGACCATTTTCCAGGACAATAAGTTATCAATAGTTGTGCCCCAGCGCAGGGCTTTTTTACCGCCAGCGATCATGGCGACATTGCCACCAATGGTACAGGCATCTTGCGAGGTAGGGTCTACTGCAAAAACCAAACCACTTGCTGCGGCTGTTTCACTCACACGCTTAGTGATAACGCCAGCACCTACGTTAATTGAATGAAAGCCATTTTGGTTTTGGATTGATTCAATAAAGCTGAGTTTTTCAGTGTTGATCACTGCTGTTTGTGCGTCTAGAGGGATTGCGCCACCAGTATAACCGGTACCACCACCACGAGGGATAATGGTCAAACCTAGCTCAATACAAGTTTTGACGATATCGGCAATTTCAATTTCAGTATCAGGAGTAATGACCACCGCTGGATATTCAACTCGCCAATCCGTTGCATCGGTTGCATGTGATGAGCGAGACAGTGCATCAAAACGAATGTTGTTATTATGGGTGACTTTGAGTAAGGCTTTTTTAATGCGTTGTTTATTGTTTTGAAATTCACTTAAACAGTGCTTAAAGCCATCAACTGCTTGGTCGGCACTGTGTATTAACTCGAGTACTTTTTCGTTACCATCAGCGCGAGCACGAATTTGATTTAAACGTGAATAAAGTGCTTCAGTCAGTGCCTTCCAACGACGCTTGTTTTTAATTAAATCTTCTTGCAAATAAGGGTTTCGATTAACTACCCACATATCGCCCAATACTTCAAAGAGCATTCTAGCACTTCGACCGGTATTACGATTTTCGCGTAATTGGTTGAGCAATTCCCATGATTCTTCGCCTAAAAAACGACACACGACTTCTTTGTCCGAGAACGAAGTATAGTTGTATGGGATTTCGCGGTATTTCTTCAAGCGTTTAAAGAGGGTGGTTAATTTCGCTTTATTTTACTATAGGTGCCCTATAATGGTTGGCAACTGTATTTATTGTTAGGAATTGTATGTTGTGGATAAAGGCTTTTCATATTATTAGTATTATCACTTGGTTTGCCGCGTTGTTTTACTTACCACGTTTGTTTGTGTATCACGCTATGAGTGATGATAAAACAAGCATTGAGCGCTTTAAGGTAATGGAGCGTAAGCTTTACCGTGGTATTATGATGCCGAGTTTTGTGATTGCTACTATCTTAGGTGTGTGGATGCTACAAGATTATGCGTGGCAAGCTTATGCTGGGCAATATTGGTTGCATACAAAGCTTGCATTGGTAGTAGTTTTAATTGCTTATCATTTTTATTGTGGACATTTGGTACGTGTTTTTAAACAAGATCAAAACACACGATCGCATGTGTTTTATCGCTGGTTTAATGAGTTTCCAGTATTGATACTGGTGGCTATTATTATTTTGGTGACTGTCAAACCTTTTTAAGTGTGTTATTACTAATATTTAGGTAACTGCTAGCCAAGCTTTCGTAAAGTGCTTGTTTGCTTATAGCCTTAGAAATAAGGCTACTGACATAACTAGCGATAATTGCAATAAACAACAAATTGAATGAATTGGTCATTTCTAGTACCAGGAAGGCTGAGCTTAAAGGCGCCCTGATGACAGCGCTTAAATAAGCAACACTTGCAATAATCATTACAATTTGTGGTTCAACCTCTATGAAGCTTGTGATTTCAGTGCCAATTGCTGTACCAATACTAATGCTTGTCATAAAAATACCGCCAGCAATCGTAGTGACAAACGATGCCAATGAGGCTAAAAATTTAGCTAATGCAAAATATGGCGTTACAACTTGTCCCGATAAAAGTTGTTGCGTTTGATCATAACCAGAACCAGCTGTTTGTCCATTGGTTAAAATATTTAAAAAGGCAACGATCAATGACAATCCTAAAACAAAAAATAAAACTTTTTTCAATTCTCTTGCGGCAAATTGATTGATAAGAAAAATTGAACATTTTGCAAACAATCCTCCAAATACTGCACATAGTATTACTAAGGGGATGAGTTGATATGCTAAAGACAAATCAATTGATAAATGTGAAAGATTTGTCAAATACGCCTGTTGTTGATAATAGAAATACGATATTAGGTAGACAATGAAAGAGACAAAAGCAATTAATATCAACATTTGCCGTTTTAACTGTCTTCCAATCTCTTCATAAGCAAATAAAAATCCTGCGATAGGTGCATTAAAAGCGATAATTAACCCTGCACTGCCGCCAATAGCAATAAAACTATGAATCAAAAATTTACGTTTAACTTTGATTAAATGTGCAAAATGATAAAAAATAGAGCCTCCAATATGTGCACTGGGCCCGCCAAAACTGATCGATGCGCCACCAAATGATGCTACAGACACTAGAAGAATTTTAATAAGTGCAATAGGAATTGATAACAGTTGTAAGCGTATTTTTTTGTTACGAGAGTCGTTTGCAGCCACTAGTTGTGGAACACCGCTACCACCAACAAAATGACAATATTTTCTATCCACATAAATGATAGTGATAAAAACAAGTGGTGTAATTAGTAAATTTAAATAAGTATTGTCTTTAACAATCTGTTGAAATAAAAAATGAGCATATTCAGCTATCTGCAAGAAATAAAGAATGGTAATTACGGTTGTAATGCTAGCAACCAAGAGAGTGGCATAGATCTTTAACTCACGTGGAAACTGATGAGAGAGGTATCGACGCATTTATGATTTGGTGGTAAACACTCCTGTTGAGAGATATCGGTCACCACGATCTGGAATGATAGTGACAATAGTAGCATTGTTAACTGTTTTAGATAGTTGGATTGAAGCTGCTACCGCGCCTCCACCAGAAATTCCAGAAAAAATCCCTTCTTTTGAAGCTAAATCACGCGTAGTTTGCTCAGATATGTTTTGTGAAACATCTATGGTGTCGTCAACCTTTGCTTTAGCAAAAATTTTAGGTAAATATTCATCACTCCAGCGACGAATGCCTGGAATATGAGAACCTTCTTCTGGGCGAACACCAATGATTTGAATTTTAATATTCTTGTCTTTGAGTGTGTTAGAGACGCCTGTGATTGTACCTGTAGTACCCATGGCTGAGACAAAGTGCGTAATTTCACCTTGGGTGTCGTTCCAAATCTCTTGTGCTGTGGCGTTAATATGAGCGCTTGGATTGTCTTCGTTGGCAAATTGATCAAGCTGTTTACCTTTGTTGTCGGCTTCCATTTTTTCAGCTAAATCACGTGCGCCTTCCATGCCTTCATCTTCAGTCACTAAAATTAGTTCAGCACCATAAGCTGCCATTGCATCACGTCTTTCTTGTGAGAGGTTGTCCGGCATGATAAGAATCATCTGATAACCTTTAATCGCCGCCACCATTGCTAGTGCAATACCAGTATTACCACTAGTGGCTTCAATCAGTGTATCGCCAGGGGTGATTTCACCGCGTAACTCAGCTTGGGCAATCATATTAAATGCCGCGCGATCTTTGACTGAGCCTGCAGGGTTGTTACCTTCAAGCTTAAGCAAGATGGTGTTGGTAGGGTTTGGGTTTAGCCGTTGCAGGCGAACCAATGGCGTATTACCAATGGTTTCGTCAATCGTCGGATAATTGTTTTTACTCATATTTTGTTTAATCTTTACTAAAACCTGAATAAAAACATTATCCAGATTACATATTGTTTAAAATCGCGTCTCGCACCTCATCCATAACTGGATTGATGTTGATCATTTCATCACTACACTGCGCAATAGCCGTGTCAGGATCTTTTAATCCATGGCCTGTTAGTGTACAAACAATTTTAGAACCTTCGGGAATCTTGCCACTCTTAATATCACGCATAGCACCAGCAAGCGATGTCGCAGATGCTGGCTCACAAAAGACACCTTCTTGTTCAGTCAGTAGTTTTTGTGCTGCTAAAATCTCTTCATCAGTTAACGAGTCAAACCAACCGTTTGATTCTTGTTCAACTGTGTGTGCCAAATCCCAGCTTTGTGGGTGACCGATACGAATTGCCGTGGCAATGGTTTCTGGCTCGTCAACCATTTTGCCTTTAACAAACGGTGCTGCGCCTGCAGCTTGGTAACCAACCATTATTGGTTTTGTATTGGCTGTACCATCATCAAAGTATTCTTTGTAACCCATCCAATGAGCTGAGATATTACCCGCATTACCAACCGGTAAGCAGTGATAATCAGGCGCACCACCAAGCTCTTCAATAATTTCAAAAGAGGCGGTTTTTTGACCTTGTAGGCGAAAAGGATTGATTGAGTTTACAATTGATACGGGCGCATGATCGGCCACTTCTTTAACCAGGCGCATACCATCATCAAAGTTACCTTTAATTTGAATAATAACCGCACCATGAATCATTGCTTGTGCTAATTTTCCTAGGGCAATTTTCCCTTCTGGGATAAGTACAAAAGCTTTAATACCGGCTCTAGCTGCATAAGCCGCTGCTGAGGCAGACGTGTTACCTGTTGAGGCGCAAATAATAGCTTTAGAGCCAGACTCTACTGCTTTAGTTACTGCCATGGTCATGCCACGGTCTTTAAATGAACCTGTTGGGTTTAAGCCTTCGTACTTGACATAAATATCAACATCCTTGCCTAGGGTTGCAGGAATATTCTCTAAACGAATTAGGGGTGTGTTGCCTTCACCTAAACTGATTAAGCGAGTTGAGTCATCAACAGGAAGTCGGTCTTTGTAGTTTTCAATTAGTCCAGTATATCTCATAGTATTTCCTTTTTACTTCGTCTTTTGTCATTCTAACTGTGTTGGATTGAAAAAATATTTAGTCATTTAGACTTACTAAACTCCTTTTATATTTTTCAAATCCGCCTTGTAGAATAATAAAATACTCGTAATATTATAATTGTAATATTTTAATCTAGTGTTTCTACATGAATGATTTTAACATCTTCTTGGATAAAATCATGTTTTTGAATCTCTGCTACTGCTGTACTAACTTCAGCAGTTTTGACCTTGTTAGTGATAATAGCAATGTGAGCGTTATTTTGTGCATCAATCTGTTTTTGTACAACCGCTTCAACACTGATGTTGTGATTGGCAAAAATGGCAGTAATATCAGCCAACACGCCAGGTTTGTCGGTAGCTAATAAGCGTAAGTAAAAAATACTTTCAATATCATCTGCTATTTGATGTGGCATTGCCTCAAAAGACTGCCAACCAAGAATATCATCACTCACTGTACCTTTGATAATATCAACCAAATCTGCAATTACCGCACTTGCAGTAGCTTCGTCACCCGCACCTGCGCCATAGTATAGTGTTGGACCAACCGCATTACCTTTAACCAAGACCGCATTCATCACGCCATCTACGTTAGCTAATAGACGTGTTTTTGGAATGAGTGTTGGGTGTACGCGCATCTCAATTTTGCCATTGGTTTGCTTGGCAATACCCAAGTGTTTGATTGAATAACCTAGCTCAGTAGCAAAAGCTACATCTTCACCTTCGATTTGACTAATGCCTTCGGTTGATACTTTATCAAACTGTAATTCACAGCCAAAGGCAATAGAAGCCAGAATTGCTAATTTATGGGCTGCATCAATACCTTCTACATCAAATGTTGGGTCAGCTTCAGCGTAACCAAGTGCTTGTGCTTCTTTTAATACATCTGCAAAATCCCTACCTTTATCGCGCATTTCTGTCAGGATAAAGTTACCAGTGCCGTTAATAATACCGGCTAACATTTCAATCTTATTAGCGCTTAAACCTTGCTCTAGTGATTTTAAGATTGGAATCCCGCCAGCCACAGCTGCTTCAAATAATAAATGCACGTTGTTGTCTTTTGCAAGCGCAAGTAACTCGTTACCATGAGTTGCAATTAGTGCTTTATTTGCAGTAATGACATGTTTGCCATTTTTAATCGCCGTTTCAACTAAATCTTTAGCCAGACCAGTGCCGCCCATTAACTCTAATATGATATCAATGGCTGCATTGTTAGCGATTTCAAAAGGGTCTTGGGTGAGTTCAAGGTTGTCAGTTGGGCAAATTCGATCTTGATTAATATCTCTAACGGCAGCATGCGTTACTTGAATGCTTGTACTGCTACGGCGAGCAATCTCATTTTTATTTTTGTTAAGAACGTTTACAACGCCACCACCAACGGTGCCTAAGCCTAAAATTCCAATATTCACGAGTGTTAAATCCTGTCTAAGAATGAATAAAGCCTCAAATTATACCAATAGGGGCTAGAAATAAGACGGCTTATGAGTGTTTATTGGCCTAGTGTAATTGCCACACATTTTAGTGGGCGAGAGTAGCGCGATGGAATTTTGTGTTGATTATCAAATAACACAGGTGCTAAGGCTTTTAACATGTCTTCGTAAACGGTTTTTTTAAACTCAATTACTTCTTCGATAGGGTGCCAATAATCCACCCATTGCCAATCATCAAATTCAATATCAGAATGTGTATCAAGTTTAATGTTACTTTCATCACAGGTAAGTTTTAGTAAAAACCACACCTGCTTTTGACCAATGCAAATAGGTTTTTGTTTGCGTCTAATGTGATAATCGGGTAACTCGTAGCGTAGCCATTTTGGTGTTTTAGCAATGACTTCTACATGTTCGGCAGATAGACCTACTTCCTCATCCAGTTCACGAAACAAAGCCTCAAGCTCTGTTTCATTCTCATCAATACCACCTTGAGGTAACTGCCAAGAGTCTTGTTGGTAGCGTTTGGCTAAGAGAATTTGTTGTTTGTCATTGGTGATGACAATACCAACATTAGCTCTATAGCCTTCAGAGTCTATCATGTATTTGTGTTAATACTGAATAACTAGTCGTCGCCAGAGAAGGCACCCAAAATGTGTAATAAACTAACAAACATATTATGTAGCGCTAAGTACAGCCCAACCGTTGCGACGATATAGTTAGTTTCACCACCATTGATAATTGATGACATTTGGCTAAGCATGTAGACGCCCATTAGTAGTACAACAGCGAATGACATAAACAAACTAAATGCAGAGGATTCAATAAAAAAGAAATTAATAAGTGATAAAACAATAATGCCAATCATGGCAAAAAAGATCATGCCGTTTAAAAAGCTAAAGTCTTTTTTGGTATTTTGTGCGTAAAAACTAATCGCAAAGAATGAAACACCTGTGCCAGTTAAAGCTTGAAATACGAGCTCTGCACCGTTAGCCATTGATAAATAATAAGTAAGCATAGGGCCAATTGAATAGCCGAGTAAGCCAGCAATAGCAAAAGCAGTTACAATGCCTTTATTACTATTTTGTGTTTTAGGTAGTACAAACCAAATAACTGCAATGGCAGCAATAGAGCTAACCATAGCTGAGCCGAATCCTGCGCCCATGGCGATTGAAAACCAAGAGGCCAATCCGCCAAACACCAATGTGTAAGACAGTAATTTCATTGTGTCTGATAAAACTTTGTTTTTAACTTTAATATTGCCAATAGCAGTTGTTGTTGAAAATGTGCTCATGATTTATTCCTATAAATTAAAAGTGTAAAATACTCCTATTTTATACCGAAAATAAATTAGAGGTACTCTTTAGAATGAAACTTGTTTTAGGTCTTGGTGACACGGGTTTATCAATCGCTCGGTTTTTATCAAAGCAAAATATTGCTTACAAGCTAGCTGATAGTCGTACTCAACCCCCATTTTTATTTGATTATTTATCAGAGTTTCCAAATTCAGAGCCTGTATTAGGCCATTGGACGCAGGATTTATTGGTTGATATCGATGAAGTATTTATCAGCCCTGGTATTGCACAAACACAAAATATTGTTATCTGGGCTAGAGCGAAAAATATTCCAGTAACCAGTGATATTGAATTGTTTTCTCGCTATGCCAAAGCGCCGGTTATTGGCATTACTGGCTCAAATGGTAAGTCAACGGTAACCCAATTATTGGGTGAGATGATTGCCAATGAGGGTAAAAAAGTAGCGGTCGGCGGTAATATTGGTAAACCCGCGCTTGATTGCTTGGATGATAAAACCGAATATTATGTGTTGGAGCTATCAAGTTATCAGCTTGATTACACACAAAATTTAAACCTACTAACCGGTGTGGTGCTTAATATCACACCTGACCATTTAGATCGATATGATAGTTTTGAACAATATATTGATTCAAAGTTGAGTTTGTATCAATATTGCCAACATTTAGTGGTCAATATTGATGAGTCACTAGTTCCTAAGAAAAAATCGGCCAAACATTTTGGCGTGGATATGCCAAAGCAACCCACGGACTTTGGTACCGTGACTTGTCACGGTAGTTGTTATTTTTTAAAAGGTGACGATGTATTGATGTATGTCGGCGACATGCAATTGATTGGTGAGCATAATGTTACCAATGTATTGGCAGCATTGGCATTGGGTGATCAGATTGGTCTTAGCACCGATTCTATGGTGGAAAGCATTAAAGCTTTTAAAGGATTAGAACATCGACTTGAATGGGTGGCTAAAAAACAGGGCGTTGATTACTATAATGACTCTAAAGCCACCAATGTTGTTTCTACACTTAAAGCATTAAATGCATTGATTGATCGACATGAAAATATTGTACTTATTGCTGGCGGCATTGCCAAACAAGAAGACTACACCCCATTATTTGATTTAATTGATAAAGATGTTGCTGGTGTGGTGTTAATTGGCCAGAGTGCCAAAATATTGGGAGAAAGTATTAAAAAATCTAGCGTTAGTTACGCTGATTCAATGGATGAAGCGGTTAGTTTGGCAGGCGATATGGTTAATGACGGCGTAGTCTTGTTGTCTCCTGCTTGTGCAAGCTTTGATCTATTTGATAACTTTGAAGCCCGAGGTGAGGCTTTTAAGCAGGCTGTTGGATAAATTTTACTGCTGATTCGATATCAATCGTTTCTAAAATCAGTGCATCTGTTTCACTTTTTAGCCAAGTGCTTTGGCGTTTGCATAATTGTCGTGTAGCAATAATAGCTCGTTCAATCATGGTTTCTTGGTCAATTTCTTCGTTTAAATATTGCCAAGCTTGTCGGTATCCAACACAGCGAATTGAAGGTAAATCTTCATGAAGATTCGGGTTTTGTTTGAGTTGTTCAACCTCAGTTAAAAACCCTTCGTCCATCATAGATAGAAAACGTTTTTCAATGCGTTGATGTAGTTCACTACGTGGCGGCATGAGAATGATTTTTTTGATTGGATAATCGATTCCCGGTTTTTTGTTGCCTTGTAATTCACTCAAAGTTTTTCCACTTAAATCAAATACTTCAAGTGCACGAGTAACACGTTGGGCGTCATTTGGATGAATGCGATCAGCGGCTTTTTTGTCAATTTTTTCCAGGTCTTTGTGTAGTGTTGCTGAGCCTTTATTTTTTAATAGTTGGTTGTATTTATCTCTTGATTCGGTGGTGGATTCTGGCAAGTCTGATAGGCCGTATTCAAGTGCATTAAAGTAGAATGAAGTGCCGCCGACCAAAATAGGTATTTCATTATTTTCAAAAGCTAATTGTATTTGTGCCTTAGCATCTCGTGCAAAATCATGAGCAGAATAGGCTTCTTCTGGATTGCAAATATCAATCAAATGGTGGGGGTAAGCTGCTAACGTGTTTTCATCAGGTTTTGCAGAGCCAATATTCATGCCTTTGTAAATCAATGCAGAATCTACACTGATGATTCTCACTTTAAATTGCTGTGCTAACTGAATAGCTAAATCAGTTTTTCCTGAGGCAGTAGGCCCCATTAAAAATACAACAGTTTTATTATTTGCTTGTGTCATAAAGGCTTTAAATTACTAAGCATTAAGAGATATAACCTACATTATAATGTCGGCTACTTAAATTTATTATATATAA
>JAERTA010000088.1 GCA_016845205.1 Gammaproteobacteria bacterium | reverse complement strand
GCATGTTGGGCATGGTCGAGGTGCGGCTTATGGCGCTACCGTGGATAATTTGTTGCGAGCAGTTGGCTTTGAAGTAGATAATGAATATTATGTGAATGATGCCGGGCGTCAAATGGATATTTTGGCCACATCAGTTTATCTGCGTTATGTTGAAACCGATCTCTTCCCAGACAATGGTTATCAAGGTGATTATATTGTTGATATTGCTAAGCAAATTAACGGTATTGATAAGTTAGATATTTTTGACAACGTCTGTAAAGATGAAAAAGAAGGTGGCGATAAAGAACAACATATTGATGACTTAATTGCTAACTGCAAAACTCAGTTGGGTGATAACTACAAAGCAATATTTGATTTAGCAATTAACCATATCTTGGGCGGCATCAAGGCCGATTTGTCAGAATTTGGTGTTGATTATCAACAATGGTTTTCTGAGCAGTCTTTAGTGGACAGTGGTTTGTCAAAAACCACCGTTGAGGCCTTGCAGGCTTCTGGTCATATTTATGAAAAAGACAATGCACTTTGGTTTAAGACCACAGATTTTGGCGATGATCTTGACCGGGTCGTGGTGCGCGATAATGGTATGCACACTTATTTTGCATCTGATATTGCTTACCACTTGGAAAAGTTTGAGCGTGGTTATGACAAAATTATTAATATTTGGGGTGCAGACCATCATGGTTATATTGCTAGAGTTAAAGCCTCTATTAAGGCGCTTGGTCATGACGAAAGTAAATTAGAAATTTTATTGGTGCAGTTTGCCAATTTGTATCGAGGTGGCAAAAAAGTGCCCATGTCGACACGCAGTGGATCGTTCGTTACCTTAGAAGAACTGCGTAATGAAGTGGGCAACGATGCAGCGCGTTTTTTCTACGTATTGCGAAAATCAGAACAACACATGGATTTTGATCTTGATTTGGCCAAGTCCAAAACCAATGAGAACCCAGTATTTTATATTCAATACGCCCATGCCCGTATTTGTTCAGTACTTAAGCAAGATACTGGCGATGCAACAGCCATTGATTTATCATTATTGAATAACGAAATAGAAAGCACTTTGATTAAACAACTCAATCGCTACAAGGACGTTGTGCAATCTTCAGCAATTAATTATGAGCCCCATGTGTTAGCGTATTATTTACGTGAATTGGCTGGTGATTTTCATAGCTATTACAATAATAGTGAATTTTTGGTCGAAGATGCGATTTTGAGAAACGCTAGATTATTACTCATTAGCGCAGTGAAACAAGTACTGTCTAACGGGTTAAATCTACTTGGTGTTAATGCGCCTGACTCAATGTGATGACAAGCGCGTATGAGTGATCAGGCGCAAAGAGATCAAGCCCTAGACATTACACAATCTTATATTGTTCAAGCACCTGCTGGTTCAGGCAAAACCGAATTACTAACACAGCGCTATCTTAAGCTACTGACAACGTGTTCAGAGCCTGAGAATGTCATCGCCATGACCTTTACCAATAAGGCAGTTGATGAGCTGAATGAGCGAGTTTTATCCGCTTTAAAATTAAGCAAACAATCTCGACCGAATGAAGCGCATAAGCAAATTACTTATGATTTAGCGCAAAGAGTGATGGCGCGTTCGGATGAGCGAAATTGGCAATTGCTAGACAACCCCAAACGCTTAAAAATAGCCACTATTGATGGATTATCTAGCTTGATTAGTAGTCGCTACCCATCTAAGGCGCAATTGGTACCACGCCAAATTATGGCACAGCAATGGCAGAGAAACCACGCTTATAAACAGGCGGCAATGCAAACTCTGTTGTTGGTTGACGATCCACAGCACGGTAGCGCCATTGCTGATCTGTTATTGTATTTAGATAATAACGTAGAGAAGTTTTATCGTTTGGTTACTCACATGCTATCTAAGCGCGACCAATGGTTGACTCGACTATATCAAGGTGAGGCGCTTAGTCCGGCATTACTTCAAGACAATGCTAGGAAAATTGTTGAGGCACATTTGTTACGTTTAGAGCAAATGGCCAAGCAACATTTGGATCATCGTTTGTTTGAAATATTACAAGTTAATACAAAATATTCACACATTCAATCATTGCCAAATTGTAGTTATGATTCACTAGAGCAATGGCAATCGTTGGCTGATTTATTACTTAAAGGCGGTAATAAAAAAGAGAGTGAATGGCGCAAAAGCGTTGACAAAAGAAATGGCTTTCCAGTAGAAACCAAAACACAAAAAGATGAATTCATAGCATTATTAGATGGCTTGCAAGGGCAAGGCGCTTTTAGGGCATTGCTGTTTGAACTGTTTAGTTTGCCGGATGTTAATTTCTCTCAAGACCAAACTCACATGCTCTCGGTTATTGCACAGGTATTAAAATTATGTGTTGCACAGCTTAATTTGAACTTTGAACAACAACAATCACAAGATTTTATCGAAGTAGCGCTAAATGCCAATCAAGCGTTGGATGATCGATCCAACATCAGTGATGTGGCTTTATTTTTAGATTTTCAATTACAACATTTGCTCATTGATGAATTTCAAGATACCTCTGCTTCACAGTTTAACACCATTGAAAAATTGATTAAACATTGGCAACCAAATGATGGAAAAACCTTATTTTTGGTGGGCGATCCAATGCAATCAATCTATCGATTTAGAGAGTCTCAAGTTGGCTTATTTTTACAAGTTAAAGCGAATGGTATTGCTAACATCAAGCCTGGCTCATTATTGCTAAGTACAAACTTTCGCTCATCCAAAAGCATCGTAGAAGGTAATAATCAATTTTTTCAGGCTATTTTCCCTGAGAATGAAGATATCTATCAAGGCGCTATTTCTTATTCACCTTCTCAATCTGCTTCAAATGAAGAGTATCATCAAGCCATTAATTTTCATCCATTTGCTGAGGATCAATTTGCACAAGAAGCACAAACGGTGCTGGACGTTGTGCAATCTAGCTTGGCTGACAACCCTACTGACAAGATAGCAATATTGGTAAGAAGTCGCTCACATTTGGTAGAGATAGCACCTTTGTTAAGGCAGCATAACATTGAGTTTGAATCATTAAAAATTACCCCACTTAAAGACCACCTATTAACACGAGATTTATTTTCATTGGCACGAGCACTCATGCATCTTGGCGACAAGCTGGCTTGGCTGAGTGTATTGCGCTCTCCTTGGTGCGGGCTTACGCTAAATGATATTTTGGTTCTTTCAAAAGAAGATGGTCAGATTATTTATGAGCAATTGGCCAATGAAAGTATTTTGGCCCAATTGAGCCGAGATGGCAAAGATAGGGCGCAGCATCTTTATTCGTGTTTGCGTGAAGTTTTGGATAATCAAGGGCGATTCGACTTTGTAGAATTACTCACTTTTGCGATTGACCAGCTTGGCATTACTCGTTCATTGTCATCATCTGATGCGTTAATTAAAGATCAATTTTTATCAATTATCAATAACTGCGAGCAACAACAATCACTCAACATTGAAACAATTGAAGCTGCCTTAGATGAGTTGTATGCGCCGAGTGAAAAAGCAAATGTAGGGCTCATGACCATTCACCAATCTAAAGGTCTAGAGTTTGATACAGTGATTATGCCTGGGCTTGGTCGAGGCTCTCGAAGTGATGATTCGCCAATGATGCACATGAAAGAATTTGCTGATCAATCTTTATTATTAGCGCCGATCAAATCTTCGCTTGATACACAAGAGGGAAAAACCTACACTTATTTAAAATTTATTGAGGCACAACAAAATAAATTTGAGACCATGCGCTTGCTTTATGTGGCGATGACACGTGCTAAGTATCAATTGCATTTATTGGGCCATGTTAACCAAAATAATCAGGCGATTAAAAATAGCTTGTTGACCTTCTTAATGCCGTTTTATCAAAATACATTTGATCAAATGCCAGCACCTAAGGAACATACAAAAAAGCCTAGTCAGGCACCAAATTTACAGCGAATAAAGCAAGTAACAACCCCTCTAGTTAATGAGCAAGAGTCAGGCGAAACACTCGAATACCAGCAAAATTTTGAGCGTTTGTTTAAAAGTTTATTGGGTACTTTAATTCACCAATATTATGAACAGGGCTTGTTTGATCCAAGTGCAGATCATATCAAAGCTCGACTGCTTGAAATTGGCACACCATTAGATGAAATTAATCAATGGCAAGATTTTGTATTGAGGCTGTTAAATAACACCAAAGCTGATTCGCAGTTTGAATGGCTGTTTAAAGATAGAGATTCCACCCTAGTCGAGGCTGAGTTTGTTATCGATGATCATCTTATTGCGATTGATCGGTTGTTTGTCGATGAT